>JBAXTQ010000128.1:0-11058 GCA_037130115.1 Methylococcaceae bacterium | reverse complement strand
TTATATTCAACGCAAACTGCATAAACAGCGGCGTAAATTTGCGATTGCGCATTTGTTGCTAAAAAAATACGGTTGGCCCATTATTTTTATGCAGCGCTACATGTACGGTTTGCGCACGGTGATTCCTATGTCTATTGGCATTACCAAATATTCGGCAAAAAAGTTTGCCTTTATCAATCTTATCAGTGCGTGGGTTTGGGCAGCGATTACTGTAACACCGGCTTATTATTACGGTGCCGAAATATTGGATTTATTGGCTACAGCCAAACAACATTGGTATTTGGCACTGCCATTAGCAGGCGGCTTTGCTTATGGAATTTATGCTTATTTTCAAAAACTGGAGCGGCATTTTTTACAAAAGCGCAATGGTCGTTTTTCAAAATGACCAGTGCTTTGAATAGCCGGTAAGGTAACGCGCAATAAATAACGCCCGCCAAGTTTCGCAATACTACTGTTTAGCTGAGTAGGGTGCGCATCGCGCACCACAACCATGCCAGAGAAAGAGTCCTAATACGCTACAGGTAGAAAAAAATAATAGATTGTAGTGCAAATAAAACCGTTTAGTGGATGCGGTTTTAGGTGCGCGATGCGCACCCTACCACTTCTTTGAAAAAGAGGGGTTAGGGGAGATTTTATTAGATAAATCCCCCTCTGCAACGCTATGTACGAAGCGTGTGAAGACTATAAAATGGAAGATTATTTATTGCGATCGGCCTAAAGACCGGAGTACAAACCTGGGTTTGGACTACAAATTGGGGGATTATTTATTGCGAGTTACCTAAGTTGGCAGCCAAAGTCCTTAAACGTTTGGGATGGGCTTGCAAATCCCGTCCCGCGTGAAAAATCTTCGTGTTCTTTGTGTCTTCGTGGTGAAATGTCTTGAGTTGATGTCTATTGCAAGTTACCTAACCATCATCGGCTGGTATGGCGATTTCCCAGCCGCCACCTAGTGCCTTGTAAAGTGCCGTCAGTGATGTCGCCGTGGCAGTTTCGCTTTGTGCGAGACGTTCTTCGTCTTGCAACAGGCGTAATTCAGTATCCAGAACGGTCAGAAAGTCGCTGACACCCTCATTGAAGCGCAAATGCGCCAATGCATCGGCCTTTATACTGGCTTGAGCGGCGGAGGCCAGCAATACTTGTCGCGCTCGCTCCTGATTGTAGTTAACCAGAGCATTTTCAGTTTCTTCCAAGGCATTGAGCACGGTTTGCCGGTACTGAGCCAAACTGGCTTCGGTACTCGCATCAGCCGCCTTAATACGGGCGTATACACGGCCTAAATCGAGGAATGCCCAACTGATTTTTGGACCTAAAGAATAGGCCTGTGAACCGGTAGCGCCCAGTCCCGTCAGCGTGCTGGCTTCCATGGAGACCGTGCCGACAAAATTAACACGCGGAAAAAGGTCGGCAGTAGCAACACCAATACGAGCCGTAGCAGCCGCCAACGTGCGTTCGGCGACACGTATATCGGAGCGGCGGCGCAGTAGATCTGCCGGATTGCCGATATGGATGGTCTCGACAATAATGGGTAACGGGGCCGATTGCTCCAGTTTTTTAATCAAGGCACCCGGTAGTTGTCCGGTCAGAATGCCGAGTCGATGAATGGCCCGGTAAATGCCACCCTGTATGAGCGGAATGGTGGCTTTCGTAGAATCAAGTTGGGCTGTTGCCCTTGAGGTATCAAGTTCTGTACCGCGTCCGTTTTCAAGCCTGACAGTGGTTATTTTTAGTGTTTGGGTTTGATTTTTGGCGTTCTTTTGGGCTACCGACAACTGATTTTGCAGGCCACGCAATTCAAAGTAATTTCTGGCGACCTCGGCGATTAGACTGACGCTGAGGTCACGAAGATTGGCTTCCTGCGCCTCAACTTCATCACTACTTGCTTCCACATTACGACGCACGCGACCAAACAAATCAATTTCCCACGTTGCATCGAAACCGAGATTGTAGAGTTTTAGAGGGCGTGGCGCAAAAGTCAGATTATTCATGGCACCCAGACTGCGTTGCTGATCCGTGTAATTGGCATGTGAGCTGACAATCGGTGCCATATTTAATCCGGCCTCCAAATACAAAGCCCTGGCTTCTCTGAGATTGGCCCGTGCGGTCTGAAGATCGTAGTTATGCTGCACCGTTTGATCAACCAAAACCGTCAGTTCTTTATCTTTGAACAGCTTCCACCAAGCGACTTCTATTCCTTTTGTAGAGAACTTCGGGTTAGCCGCATGAGTAAACGCTTGCGGCGTATCGGTTGCCGGCAGCTTGTAGTCCGGCCCGACCGCACAGGCACTGAGTAGTGTGGCACTCAGAAAGGTTATGACTTTATTAACTTTTAGTTTGTACGGGATCATAGGTCTTTGCCGATAGCCGATTCTTGAGGTAATAATTTCCCCGTCTTGGGTTGGGAAGGTTTCATGCGTTGCGAAAATGCCTGGACTGCGACATAGAAGACCGGTGTCAACAGCAGACCAAAAAAGGTGACGCCCAACATGCCGCTGAACACCGCTGTGCCCAGCAGTCGCCGTGATTCCGAACCGGCGCCTTCAGCAATGACCAATGGAAACACGCCCATAATGAAAGCGAGCGAGGTCATTAAAATAGGGCGTAAGCGGATTCGGCAGGCTTCTACGGCAGCCTCAAAGGGGCTAAGGCCGCTCTCTTGCCGTTGCTTCGCAAATTCCACGATCAGAATGGCATTTTTACTGGCCAAGCCCACCAGTACGATAAAGCCGATCTGTGTGAAGATATTATTATCCATATTACTTAACCACACGCCGGTCATTGAGGACAAAATACACATCGGGACGATCAGGATTACCGCAAACGGTAGCGACCAGCTTTCATATTGCGCCGCCAGTGCCAAAAACACGAAAATAACGCTCAACGGGAAAACCAGCAGTGCTACATTTCCAGCCAGAACCTGTTGCAGGCTAAGTTCAGTCCATTCGAAGTCAAATCCGGGTGGCAACTCCGTATGCATCAACTGACTCATCGTATCAATAGCTTGACCGGAACTGATGCCGGGAAGCGTACTGCCGTTGATTTCAGCCGCAGGATACATGTTGTAGCGGGTAATCTTATCGGGGCCGGTAATTTCCTGTACATCGACCAGCGAACCAAGCGGCACCATACCGCCTTGAAGATTACGCGTCTTTAGCTTGGCGATGTCATCAGGCTTCATGCGGAACTCGGAATCGGCCTGAGCCACAACCTGATAAGTCCGCCCCAAGATGTTAAAGTCATTGACATAGAGTGACCCCAGATAGATTTGCAGGGTATCAAACACTTCTTTTAACGGCACATCCATCGATTTGACGCGGGTGCGATCGACATCCAGAAACAATTGCGGCACGTTAGTTCGCAAGGTTGTGAACAAGCCAGTCAGGCCGGGTTCCTTGTTGCCCAAGGCAATCATGTCTGCATTGGTTTGTTGCAGCGCCTTAATACCGGCATTGGCCCGATCTTGTATGAGTAGCTTAAAGCCGCCGACCGAGCTCATGCCCCGAATAGGGGGTGGTGCAAATACGGCGATCTGGGCATCGCCTACCTGGGCAAGTTTCTGCTTAAGATTGCCAATAATGGCATCGGCGTATAGCTCCGGGTGACCGGCACGTTGGTCAAAACTCTCCAGCGTGGCGAACAGCGTTGCAACATTGGATTGACTGGAACCGCTCAGAATTGAAAATCCGGCATAGGCGTTGACATGCTTAACGCCTTTGGTTCCCAAAATGAGCCGTGTTGCTTCCTGGACGACGGCTTGGGAGCGAGCTAACGAGGCCGCATCAGGCAGTTGTGCATACAAAATCAGATAACCCTGATCTTGCTGGGGAATGAAACCGGTAGGAACTTTTTCAAAAGCCAGGAAGTTAAGGCCGTTAAGAGCAACATAGAATATTAATACCACCGCTGTCATACGAATAAGCCGGCCAATCAGGCGTGCGTAACCTTCACTAAACCGGTTAAAAAACCGGTTGAAGCCATTAAAGAACCAGCCAAACAGGCGGTCGATAACCCGCGTAAATTTATCTTTGTCATGATGCGCCCTATCCAGCAGCAATGCACATAATGCCGGACTCAGGGTTAACGAATTGAATGAAGAAATCACGGTAGAAACCGCAATAGTGAGTGCGAACTGTTTGTAAAAGGCTCCCGAGACACCGGGGATAAAGGCGGTAGGTATAAATACCGCGACCAAAACCAGCGTCGTGGCTATGATGGGGCCGACGACTTCATCCATGGCTTTTCGGGTGGCATCCCGGGCCGATAACCCCAAGGCGATATGGCGCTCCACATTTTCCACGACCACGATGGCATCGTCCACCACAATGCCGATAGCCAGTACCAGACCGAATAATGACAAGGTATTAAGGGACAAGCCCATAGCGGACATTACCGCGAAAGTGCCGACCAACGAGACCGGTACTGCGAGTAACGGAATGAGGGTGGCACGCCAGTTTTGCAGGAATAACAACACGACAATGACGACCAGCAAGATGGCTTCAAACAAGGTTTTAACCACCGCATCGATAGATTGCTGCACAAACACAACCGTGTCATAAATCATATTGTAATCAAGGCCGTCAGGGAAGCTGGTCTTGAGCTTTTCCATAGTCTTGACGACGGCCTTCTTGGTGTCTATTGCGTTGGAGCCGGGCAACTGGAAGATAGCAAGACCGACCGTGGGCTCTCCATCCAGTAGCAGACCTGAATTGTAATCTTTGGCACCCAATTCGATGCGGGCTACGTCCTTAAGTCGCGTTACCTGACCATCAGCGCCTTTTTTAATCACAATATCGGCAAACTGTTCAGCCTTCATAAGCCGTCCCAGTGTGCTGATAGTGTATTGAAAATCGGTATTTTCTTTCGTAGGTTGTTGGCCTACCACGCCTGCCGCGACCTGGATATTCTGTTCCCGAATGGCATTGACCACATCGCTGGCGGTCATCGTGCGGGCAGCGATTTGTTCCGGATTCAGCCAGAGACGCATACTGTAGTCGCGGGCACCGAAAACGGTAATGTCACCGACGCCGGGCAAGCGTGCCAAGGTATCCTTTATTTGTAATAGCGCATAATTACTCATATAAACACTGTCATAGCGTTTGTCTGGTGAGACCAAATTAACGACCAGACTCAGGTCAGGGCTGCGTTTTTTGACGGTGATGCCCTGTTTTCTGACTTCTTCAGGCAGCTTGGGTTCGGCCAGTGCCACCCGGTTTTGCACCAGCACCTGCGCCTTGTCCAGATTAGTCCCCGGCTTGAAGGTAATGGTAAGCGCCATGGTGCCGCTGTTGGTTGACTGGGAGGACATGTACAGCATATCTTCGACACCGTTGACTTCCTGTTCGATCGGCGTTGCAACGGTGTCGGCCACAATTTGGGCGTTGGCACCGGAATAGCTTGCGCTGATAACGACAGTGGGCGGTGCAATCTCCGGGTATTGGGCGATAGGCAGGGTAATGAGTGCAAGGCCACCCACCAGAACGATCAGAATGGATAATACTGACGCAAAGATCGGTCGATCAATAAAAAAATGGGCTAATCGGTTCATGGCTTATTTCTCTTCATGAGTTTCGGTGAGCGAGATACGTGTTGGCTCAACCTTAATACCCGGTTTGAGTTTTTGCAGACCTTCGATAACGACCCATTCTTCAGGCTTTACGCCTTCCGTGATGACCCGTGACTGACCGATATGGGCGCCCAAAACCACCTTCCGATATTCCACCTGGTTATCCTTATTAACGACCCATACAAACCGTTGCGACTGATCCGTTGCTATGGCCTGATCGGGCAGAAGAATACCCGGATAGGGTGCAATGCCGCCTACCCGCATACGAGCGAAAAAGCCGGGACTCAACAAGCCGTCAGGGTTGGCAAATACCCCCCGTAATGACACGGTGCCGGTGGCGGCATCTTCGCGTGGCGAGATGTAATCGAGAGTGCCCGTGTGCGGAAATCCGGTCTCGTCAGTGAGAGCCAATTGCGCGGGCGTTTTTTTCGCGCCGATATTATCACTGCCATCTTGCTGGGATTGACGCCGGTATTTCAGTACTGAACGCTCATCGGCATCCACATAGACATAGACCGGATCGGCAGAAACAATAAAAGTCAATCGCGTTGCATCGGCTCCGCCTCCACTCACTAAATTACCGGCCGTGATCAATTCGCGGCCAATCCGTCCGGCAATCGGTGCGCGTATCTTAGTGAAATCCAGGTTCAGTCGAGCGGTGGCAACATTAGCTTCTCCGGATTGGGCGGCAGCGGCGGCTTCGCGCAAGCCTTTACTCCGGGCATCGTACTCCTCGGCTGAAATCGCTTTACCACGGAACAGCCCTTCGGCTCTTTCCAGATCATTTTTGGCTAATTCTCGCTTGACGTTGGCACGCTCCAGTTCTGCTTCAGCAAAATTTAACTGGGCTTTAAACGGTTTGGGATCAATCAGAAACAAAAGGTCATCTTTTTTTACCATTGCTCCCGCCTTGAAGTTCACTTTCTCCAGATAGCCCCCTACCCTTGCCCGCACGTCTACTGAACTTATCGCCTCAATACGACCGGTGTATTCATCCCATTCGGTGACTTCTTGTATCAAGGCTTGGGCAATTTTGACGCCGGGCAGTTTAGCTTGAACCGCTTTAACATCCGAGTCGGTTTTGTTGGCACAGCCACTCATAGCCATCAGGGTGACGAAAGCCAACAAGCTTGGTTGCATGAACTGCAATAATCCCCGACTTTGATTCAAGCGTTGGATAGGTTTCACTGGCTTGCGTGTTTGTTTTGACATGCCTTTTATACCCTTGTTTCTGAATAGAAAATTAAATGGTAATATATATTACCGTTTAATTTACGGTATGATCATAGCTTAAGTCAACTAAATTCTATAAGCACAACTATGATTAAATGCGGACGCCCTCGTAAAGGCCAAGAGTTTTTAAGCCGTGACCGGTTGCTGGATACGGCTCTCAAGCTTTTTCTTGAAAATGGTTATGGAAACCTGAGTATGGAAATTATTACTAGGGATGCGCATGTGTCAATGCGTACTATCTATAATGAATTTGGGGGTAAAGCCGGATTGTTTGGCGCTGTTATAAAGCGCTATACAGATGCATTTGTTACGGGTTTATCGGAGGATAGTACCTTGGAAGGCAGTCCGGAGGAGGCGTTGGTCGCTTTTGCAAAGCAGTTTCTAAGAGGCATTACCCAGCCGGATGCGGTACGTATACGAGCCATACTGATTGGCGAGTCGTTGCGCTTTCCTGATCTTGCCCTGCAATTTTATGAACAAGGCCCACAGCGCACCTCAACCCATCTGGCGCAGTTTTTTGCAAGACAGCAGCAAGCCGGTTATTTTACCGCAACAGACCCCCATGTTCTTGCCGATCAATTCTTGAGTGTTATACGCAGTGAACGTTTTCAAAAGTTGCAACTAGGATTGGAGTCGGCTCCCGACGAGGCTGAAATCGATACCTGGGTACAGCAAGCCACATCGTTATTTTTACATGGCTGTTTGGCTGATAAATCTAATTTGAATAATAAGGATTGTAGTTAAGCAACTCGCAATAAATAAGCCCCCAATTTGGAGTGCAAACCTAGGTTTGTACTCCGGCCTTTAGTTACCTTAGGAATGTGCATGAAATAACTTTGGCATCTTACTCCCTCTCCCTTTGGGAGAGGGCTGGGGTGAGGGAATATAAATGGTCAAGTTATTTCATGCGCGTTCCTTAGAAGAGTACGCAAACTTAAGCCGGGGCATCTTGTAATTTCAGGCTACCAACTAAGCCGGGACAGATAACTTTCCGGGAACGCTGAGCCCCAGCTCGGCACGGGATAGTCAAACCGATTACTGACTACGCCGAGCTGGGGCTCAGCGCTCCCGGAATTAATAGGCCAGTTTTATTTATCTGTCCCGCTTTAAATTGGTAGCCTAATTTCAAAATGACGTTACGCTGCAAGCACTTTTCATTTTTTGCTAAACAAGAGCGCCTGATGCCAGGTTATATAGAATATAGGGGTTGCCGGACAAAAGCCTTCGGCTTCCGCCATCGTAGATAAGATGGCCGCAGTTTCAGGTAGATCGTTGTGACGAATATGGTGAGTAAGAGCCGTCAAATCTTGCTCATCAAGTTGTAGCCATTTCTCCCGAACCCATTGGCAATAATTATCCAAATAAACAGGCAAACTTTCATCGGGCTCACGCATAACGTCAATGATAATTAACAGACCCTGTTCAGTCAGTGCGTTATGAGCCAAGCGAAAGAATTCGGCTTTTTCTTCCCGGCTTAAATGATGTAAGGCATAACTGGTAAAAACAATATCGAAACGCTCTTTTGTTTTCGCCAAGCCGTCCATAAAATCGATATTAATCAAATCAGCTTTACAACCCAGAGGTGCCATATTTTCAGCCGCAAGCACCAAGGCAGGATCAGAGAGATCAAAGCCTGCATAGTACTGAATATTTCTGCCAAGGAGTGCTGGAGCCAGGAAACTGGCATCGCCACAGCCTAGATCAAGTAACTTAAATGGTTGCGTTGCCCAGTGTTCGGCCAGTAAAGCAGTCACCGCCTGATAAATTTCTTTGTGGTGCATGTAATTATTGCTTAATACCTTGCGATAAATCGCCCAGGCATTAAAAAACTCACCGACTTCTTTATGTGCATTATTCATAAAGCCTCAACAAAAAATATAAATACTAACATGCGCAAAATTATAAGTCAGTTTAGGCAGTACGCAAAAAATACCCACCCAGAATCAGCCTGGTTCCCACGCCGGAGCGTCAATGCCATTAAGTTAAGGATCGTGCATGAAATACTTGACCATTTATATTCCCTCACCCCAGCCCTCTCCCAGAAGGAGAGGGAGCAAGATGCCTAAGTTATAGAGCCATGTAGAAGTAAAGCGACATTCGACCACCCTCACCCCAGCCCTCTCCCGGAGGGAGAGGGAGCTTTATGTTGCTTTACTTCTAAGCCACTCTATATTTCATGCGCATTCCTAAGCATACAACTGGAGTAAAACCGCTTTAGCTGTTTTTACAGGCAATAGCTGAAGCGATTGCACTCCAGTTTTTTAAACAACTTGCGCTTAACTTAACGACATTGACGCCAAAACGTGGGGACGACAGGGTGGAGGTTATTTATTGCGAGTTACCTTAAACAGATGCGGCTATTTTAATAATCACTTATACTTTTGACCCCGCTTTCAGTTTATACCTAATCGCCACATGCCAGCCGCTCAAACTTCGACTCTAGCGTTTCAAGTTTATCGCAAACTTAATCGCCGACTGTTACCTTTTTTGATCTGCCTCTATATTATCGCCTATATTGACCGTGTCAACATAGGCTTTGCCAAGCTGACCATGTCGGCACAACTGGGCTTTAGCGATAGCGTTTATGGCTTGGGTGCGGGTATTTTCTTCATTGGTTATTTTCTGTTTGAAATCCCCAGCAATCTGATTTTGCAACGGGTAGGTGCAAAAATTTGGATTGCCCGAATTATGATTGTTTGGGCCTTATTGGCCGCCGCAATGGTTTTTGTCAGTACACCGCTGCAATTTTATATCGTGCGCTTTATGTTAGGTGCAGGCGAGGCCGGCTTTTTCCCCGGCATTATTTTGTATTTGACGTATTGGTATCCAGCGCATCGTCGCGCTAAAGCCACCGCCACTTTTATGACATCGGTTGCTTTGGCGGGTATTATCGGCGGTCCGCTTTCGGGATTTATTATGACTTATATGGAAGGTATTGGAACATTAGCCGGTTGGCAATGGTTGTTTTTAGTTGAAGCCTTACCGGCACTGCTGCTGGGCATAGTGGTTGCCGTGTGGCTGGAAAATGGCCCGGCAGAGGCGCGATGGTTAACAGACGAAGAGCGCCACTGGTTGCTTGCACAGTTACACGCCGATGCCGCGAAAAAAGAACAAGCCGGGCATATTATCCGTTTTAAGACAGCTCTTTGTAATATCAACGTTTGGTTACTTAGCCTGGTTTATTTTTCTATCGTAATGGGACTCTACGGAATTTCTTTTTGGCTGCCGCAAATAGTAAGCGATTTTGGCCATCAAAACCTCTGGCATACCGGACTGTTAACTACGATTCCTTATGGTGTGGCAGCAATCGGCATGATAATAGTCGGATATTCCTCAGACCAACGCAATGAACGCGCCTGGCATGTGGCCTTAAGTGCGTTGACGGGTAGTGCCGGCCTTATGTTAAGTGCCCTTAATCATGCTGATTTACCGTTGGCGCTGTTGGGGCTTTCACTTGCCAGTCTTGGCATTTTGTCAGCATTATCTGTGTTCTGGTCTTTGCCGACCGCCTTTTTAAGTGGCATGGCTGCGGCCGGTGGACTTGCGTTAATTAATGCCTGCGGTAATTTAGCGGGTTATTTAAGCCCGGTACTGGTAGCATGGATAAAGACAGAAACCGGTGATTTTACCAACGCACTCTATTTGTTAGCCTTATGGCTCATCGTTGCAGCAGCCATTGTACTCATTAAATTCCGTACGCCTGATTGGGACTCCAAGCCCTAATTCCATTAACTAAACAAGGCAAGAGTCTTCAATAGCCATTATTTCAACTTATAAAAATACCATTATGACTAACAACAGTTATCGAAAGCCATCACAGCAAACGCAAGAAGAAGCGTTGAAAATAGCCAAAGGAACTCAACGTCCTGCTCAAACCAAGGAGCAAACCCGACTGATTGCTCAAGGCATTCAAAAAGGCATTGATCTCTACAAAAAACAACAAAAGGAAAAAACCAGAGACTTGAGCAGAAAACTCAAGAAAACAGCAAGCCAAAAGGAGCAGTCGAGTGAACAGGATGACAATGAAAGACAAGAAGAAATAATTTATCGACAGCACTGGCTTCCTTGGCTACTGCTGTTTTTAACATGGCTGGGCGCAGGCATTTACTTTTTGGTTTGAATTAATTTCGATCATGGAACACGGCTATCCACTAAGTCGGAACAAGAAATTTTAGTTAACGCCGTCATACCGGCAAGGATTCCGGTATCGCTGCCGGAATGACGGACTTTTTGGCACTTAGCGAATCATTTTGCTGCTCAGTGTC
>JBAXTQ010000127.1:0-11204 GCA_037130115.1 Methylococcaceae bacterium | reverse complement strand
TATTCACCCCATGGCCAGTACAGCCATTTTTTTAAATGTTTAAGCGGGTATTGATACTTAAACCACGGATCCATCATGCCGTGGGTAAACAGGTAATATGGCAGGTTTTTACTTTTAAGGACGCTATGCGCTGCAAAGCTGTGGTACTGCCAGATACCATTGATAATAAATGCATCGTAATCCTGGGCATGAGCGTCCAGCCAGGGTTTAAGCTTATTGCTGTAGCCATATAGCCCCAGCCCAGGCCCCATCGCATGAACGGTTAATTCACAAGCTCTGACGGATTCACAATCGGGTGAATCCAGACTAAGAATATCAACGCTATGACCCTGTGCTCTCTTGATTGAAGAAAGTTGTAAAACACCCTCAATCGGGCCGCCGCCCTCGGGATTGACTGAGCGAATAATGTGCAGGATTTTCATTTTTTAAACTAACCGGTTTTGTGTATAAAGCTACTGAGCTGGCCTGGGCTTGCAACCCCGGCCGTAACATTTGAAGAATTTGTATGGTTTAAAGTACATATCCAGTTGTACGCTTGAAATACTGTAAGTTTTCATTTTCAAGTCTTTTAATAAACCTTGCAGGCGTTCCGCCATACAAACTGTAAGTGCTATCCATCGGTTTATTGATAGTGGAACCAGCCGCTAAAACGCTATAATCAGGAATAACGGTTCCACCCAGTAAAATGCAACCCGTACCTATGAAGCAATATTCGCCAATAGTGATGGGTTTGGAAGATTGTCGACATTCTTTAAGATCAATGCTGTGTGTTAAAACGGTCGATTTAAAACCGGCGAAAGTTGAAAATCTTTTAATTTCAATACGGTTGGTGCAATCAATAAGATGCCGATTAGTAATGGCTGCATGTTCTCCCAAAACAAGTTCCGGGATTCTTTGGTCTGCTTCATGTTGGAAATGTGGACTGTTGGAATCGAGAGGGAAAGCCGAAATCCAATTTAAGTTACCAATGCTTGAAAATTCTCCAAGTTGTATATTATATAAGCCTTTAATGACAGAAAGATTACCAATTCTCGCTCCCTTGCCTAAAGAAAGCTTATCAACTAATATCAAGGATAATCCAATGCGGCTGGTCGGGTGCAATTGATAATTGAAAAACAGTTTATAAAATAGTCTTTTTAAAAACCATGGCAAGGGAATAATCAGCAGGCTAAGTATTTTTTTCATAGGGTGGTTGCAAGTTGTTGATACAGGCTAATATAGCGATTAATCATTCGGTCTATATTAAAGCGCGACATATTTTCTAGTCCACGATGGATAAGCTTATTTCTGAAATGATCATGGGTACTGATTTTTATCAGTGCATCCAGCATGCCTTGCTCATCGGTGTGCTCAAGTACAACACCACCTTCTCCGGTCACTTCGGCTAAAGAACCGGAACTACTGGAAACAACCGGACAACCACAAGCTTGAGCTTCAATGGCTGGCCAGCCAAAGCCTTCGCCTATTGATGGGAACAACAAAGCCTGTGCCTTATTATAAAGCGCCATTAATTGATCATTGCTGGGCCCCAGCACTTCAATGACTTTATCTTTGATGCCCAATTGCTCTACCAGTTTTTTTTGCTCGGTGGTTAACGGAGCACCAGCAAAAATTAGAACAGCATCAATGCGTTGTTGATAACCGGCAAAAATACGAATAACCGCTTCCCTGTTTTTGCGGGCGATACTTGAGCCCACGTTGAGTAAATAAGGAATATCTTGGCGAAACTCTGGAATTGAAGCCAAAATTTCAGTGGCAGCCTCTGTACTAATGATCCGGTAATTAAAATTCAGACCTAAATGATTAACGGTCACTGCGCTTTTATCGCGATCAGTCAATTTAAGAACATCATCCATGGTAAATTGCGAAACGCAAACCAGTAAATCAGCATAAGCAAATGAACTTAATATCCATTTTTGTAAGAGTCGACCGGTTGTCGTTGCAGGGCAAGAATCAAAGTCGTTCATTGCTCCTCTGATAGCAAGCATATCATGACAGGTTATCAAGGTGGGTTTTTTACCGGTAAAGCGGGCATAAGGCGAGTTTGAATGGTCGCAAATATGCACGACATCATAGGACTTTGCTTTCCATCTTAATAAAACCGGAAATAAAATATACTTATCAATATAAGCTAACCATTTTTTTAGACTGCCTGTAAAAAAAGACAGTCGCAACAATACATTGCAAGGTGTTATCAATGTTACCTTGATGTCTTTTTCAAGTAATTTGTCGCGAAGCAGTTCAGCATAGCGCCCCATGCTTTGTTGATTATCTGGTAAATAATTTCCGACAAGTAGTATTTTCATTGATGTTCCGGGATTGAATTTATTTGCGAGATATTTCTACCAACCCATGCTTCAAATGGTGCATTGAGCAACACAGGTGAATAGTTCAATAATGTTGAGCGTTTGGCATTTGTTATTTGCGCAGGATTTCCTGTCACAACGGCATAATCAGCAACATCATTGCGGACAATAGCACCCGCGCCAACAACTGCACCACGTCCTATTGTCACACCGGGTAGCAGTATTGCATTGGTTGCAATCCAGGCGTAATCACCAATCACAATGGGGGCTTTTTTATGCCGCCATTGAGGGTCACTCAAAGAATGGCTGGCGGTCAATATTTCCACGCCATCGTTTAGCACAACCCGATTACCGATAGTAACCTTATCATGTAAAGCGATATGACATCGCCCTAATGATGTTTCATTTCCAATCGTCAGATTTGTGAAAGAGCCTTCTATGCGTGATGAACCTAATACAACTAATCGTCCTACTAGCGAGCCTTTGCTACGCAATCGAACCGGCGCTATCAGTAAACCAAACACATTAGTCAGATTAACAAAGCGCTTAACCCAAACAGTTAACCAGCGTTTAAGTTCTTGTGGTTGCTCTCGGTACTCCCATAAATAGATGAAATCACGAAACATTGTTCACCCCCCTGCCTAATAAGTTGTTTAACGTAACGGCATGACTGGCCAAGCGATGCGGTTGATACCAGCTCCATGCTGTTAGCCCAATATCTGCGGCAACAGAAGGTGTCCAAACGGTTTCCGGTATGCCCGCCAGATAATGCCGGTTTTGTAGTAATCCATCTGTAGATGGATACTGCCGGGAAATTAATACTGGACATACACCGTGAGCACAATAGGCGGCAAATACACCACTCTTGGCGACATATTCCACTGGATAAACCACCAGTCCAAACATCGCATCAGCCAGTAATCGGCTAATTTCCGTTTCAGGCAAGCGCCCGTGGACGAGGACACCCTCAGCAGTTAACCGTTTAGACCAGAGGGGGTCGCTGATGGTGGAACCTACATCATGTATCTCCAGTCCCTGTTGCTTTGCCCAGACAAAAAACTTATCGCCTGCGGCTCGATAAGTTTTTAACCTTAGCGCCGCCCCGCCAAACACAACGATCTTAGGTAAGCGTTGGTAAAAATAAACCGGCATTTCTCCAACATTGGAAAATACCGGCAACACGGCGTGCGGCTTGTCACCGGCAAAGCGGCGTAGCCATTGAGCAGATTCTTCGCGATTAGTGATCCAAAAGTCCGATAACTCTGCCAAGCGCCGAGCAATATGGCGTTGAGCAGGCGAGAGCCAAAAGGCAGATCCCCACGGTGGGCCAAGGGCATAAAGTTCGTGAAAACATACCCCCAGGGTTTTAATCTGCGGACGCTGGCTTTGCAACTGCTGTAATAGCCAGAGTGGGGTACCGCGCTTGGCATAACCATAGCCTGAATACTGCAAATACAGAGTTTCGTTGCATAATGCTTGTTTTGTAACAGCATTTGCCGAATCTTGTTGCCAAGCAATAGCGGTAGCGGTTTGTTCAGTAGCCAAGTACTCAACCAGTTTATCAGTATAATCTTTGACTCCGCCTTGGCCGGGTGGGGTGATGAAAGCTATAGTCATAAAATTTCTAAGTATGTTGTTGTAAAATATAGGGTCTTTAAACTCGCTGACCTACTTTTTTTGCAGGGATACCTGCCCATATTTCATTGGCTGGAATTGATTTGGTAACGACAGCCCCAGCCGCCACAACAGCTCCTTCATTAATGGTGATACCTTTTAATATAATTACGTTAGCGCCAAGCCACACATGGTTTTGAATGATGATTTCTTCTTCAAGTCCATCTGTTTGTAGAAAAGCACCTGTGCCTGAAATGTTATGGTCATGGTCAATAAATTTACATCCTGACGCGATTAGACAGTTATTGCCTATTAACACGGAGCGCCGAATATTAAATTCACAATCACTACCGATAAAAGTGTTATCACCAATTTTTATAGAGGGGCCGGGTTGATAGATGCCATCAAAATGAAAATAGAGATGATTTTCCAACTTGCAATTCTGTCCAATCGAAACTTGATGTGGCCAGGTGACAAATATTTTTGGCATTCTGGTTTTTCGCCCAATTTTCATTCCAAGTAAGCGCCAATAAATAGCCCTTAACTTTCCCATATCAAACACATGATATCTTAGCCTGAAAATGGCACGCGGTATTAAATTTCGGTTCGTCATTGATTGTTTCTCTAAAATATTAGTTTTTTTCACTTAGGACTGTATTGGATAAATCTCCCCGATAACGAGCTGCCATTAATTCAACAACTATGACGACCAACAGTCCCAATGGAAATCCAGCTTGAAACCAGAGCACCTGATCAAGTCGAGTTAGGTCAAGAAACAGCGGGGCAGTTACACACCAGGTTAGCACCACCGGTACCTGTAGCCATGCCCAGTGATTCCATCCACGGTGGGCAAGTAATAGCCAGGCACTGCCTATCGCTGCACTGGCCGCCATTCCTATGGTTCCAATTAGTAATTCGTAATGCAGACTGGCATAGTGGGGGCCAATTAAAAACAACAGGATGATTGGGAAAAAATAGGCGATCACGATAAGTCCCAAACCTGGTAAGCCTCCAGCGACTGACCATAATAACCAATCACGGAATATATGTTGTTTGGCGCTGCTAAAACGTGGAATGCCAAATGCTTGCACCACAGCTTGCACCGGTAATAATAATTGACCAATCCGACCTAGTGCACCAATGGAGGCGGTTTGATCAGTGGCAGCATACCAGGCCAAAATGGCCAAGATAATTTGCGACTGAAGCACAAAAAAAACTTCCAGAGGCAGTTGTCGTCGAGTGATGCGTCTTATTTCTGCACTATCTTCAGGGCTGCTGGCAATGGCTTGTGTAGGTAGTTCTTGCTTTACCCAGCGGCCAATAAATGGAATCCGAAAACCTGCCCCCAAAACCCCCAGAGTAATCACCATTAACGGCTGCATGAGTGTATAAAAATACAGTGCCATTACACCTAGCACTCTGAATAAAGCCAGAACAGCATCTAGCGCCTGCGTAATGGCTGCGCGGTTGGCAAACATGAGTATCTGATCAACTACGCGAGTGCGCATGTCAAATTCCCATTGCAATAAAAGCAGGCACAATAAACCGGCAATCAATTGGGGTGTTGCATGGTTTCTAAGTAATAACCATCCCGCCACCAGCAACAGCGGCGGTAGCACCCATAGCGAAATAATACGCCGTTCCTTCATGGCGGCACCAAGCGCCTGTGCGGCACGGGTTCGATCCGGCCAAGTGCGACCAACGATGGCGGTAAAGCCCAAGTGTACGCCGCCTTTCGTCAATACTGACATGGCACCGGTAATCACCATCATGACGGTAAAGATGGCATAATCCTCGATGGTCATCCAACGAGCTATCAATAGACCGGCAATCGCGCCAAGGCCTTGGACAGCGACGGAGCCGAAGAAAAATTTGGTTAATTGAATCAGCATGTCATTAACCCAAGGTTATAGGGTTTGATTGGGTATCTTTATATATAACCATGTGATCCGAGCCGATGATGTTGGGATACGAGGGGACGGATATAGGTTGGGCAGTTTCATTGTGCTGTTTTTTTGTTGCGGCTGCCATCACCAGTCCGACAAATATCCAGGTATAGCCCTGAAATACACCTACGCTGGCAATTTGCCCTGCCAGCAGGTAATAACCTATAAAACCAAATAAAATCATTGGCAGCACATTATTGTCTTTAGCAGCCGCGTTAATACAGCGCCGTGCCAAAATAACGGTAAAAACCATGCGATAAAAAATATAAAGGATACCGAATCCAGGGCCTGCTTCCACAATATTTCTTGACCAGTCATCTTCTGCCAGCAGCCAGCTTGCTTTACCGGTTGCCAGTGTTGAGCCTCCCCCGCTGGTAAGGCCCAAGCCGTGACCTAGTAGGGGGGTCGTTGTTATATGGCTGGTAAATACTATAAAAGGTGCTATTGCCCGGAATATTGGATTTCCTTCCGATACCTGTGACGCTTCAAAGCGACTGCCTATCGCATCAATCGATTTTTTTAGTGGTCCCAAAGACATCAAGATTCCTACCAAAATCAGGAAAATCAATAAAAATGTGCCGTTAGCTTTAAGTTTTGTTTCATTAGTAAACATCAAGCCAATAAAAGTAGCGACTATGATTATTCCGGTCATAAAAAAAGCGGTACGGCTTCCCGTTAACAGTAATGTTGTCATGGCAGTTCCTGTAGTTACCATTAACCAGGGCAGGCTAAGCAACGAGTAGCGTTTACGATATAACCAGGCAAACACCAGCATGGCCATCAGGCTGGCTGCATACATGGTTTGTCCTGACGTAAAGGTAAAGGTGCCGGTTGTTCTTACTATGCCGACTGTTACCGTAAAAACTTCAAAACTGCTATAGCCCTGGTTAATAAAGCTGGTGGGTGGGGAGATAAACTGGATGTATGCCAATACGGAAAGCGGGATGGAAACATAAAGTGTTTGTCTGATTAACTTGTATATATCTTCATGATGAAAAGTATCCTTGATGACAAAAGCCAGCGGCAAGTAAAAGAAATACATGCGCCAACCGTAAATCAAGGTCAGTATGTTTATTTTGGTGATTAAAACCTGAAGAAAAATCAAGGGAATAAATACCAACGAAATAATTATGCCAGCCGTTAATAGCGCGTCACGTTTAACAATACGGTTGCGCAAGGTGATGATATAAACGAGCAAAACAATTGGGTCGCGCAGAAAGAAAATAATCTGATGATATTCCGGGAAAAACCACTTACGGAATGCCCCTTCAAATATCAGCATCCAATAAATAATCAAGACGTATTTAACGATGCTTTTTCTGGCGATTTCTTGTTTATTCATGGAGTAATGTCGTTAATTGGCTTTGGTATTTGGCCCAGGAAAAAAGCCTGGCTTTGGCCAGTGCTGCTGTTTTTAATTGATCAAGCAGATCCTGATTATTGGCCAATAATTCCAGTTTTTCAGTAATGGCTTGGGCCGAGCGGATAGGCACAATGTAACCATCTTTGCCATCAGTGATAACGTCAGGCCCTGCGGTATTGGGTGTGGTAATTACCGGTATGCCGCGTGCCATGGCCTCCAATATGACCAAGCCAAAGCCTTCAAACAGGGAAGGGAACACAAAAACATCATGCTGATCCATTTCTTTAAGGATTTCATGATGTGGCAAGCTGGGAATGTACCGGTATTGTTGCAGTGCCGCGTCCAGAGGTGCACATTTAGCGAGGCGAGTACCTATGATGGTCAACTCTATCTTGTCGTTCAATAAACGTGCAGCATCAAGAAGATAAGACAGGCCTTTTCTTTGGCTGAGTCCACCGACAAATAACACTTTAAGTTTTTTATGGCGGCTAAAATCAGGTTGCTTTACGGGTTGTGGGCTGCCATAAGGAATAACAATAATTTCTTTGTCATAGACCGCTGATAATTTTAGGGTATCTGCGGTAAATTGGCTGGCTACGATGATTTTATCGGCCAAGGCCAGTTCCTGATCTTTACGTTCCAGTTTTTGGGCGCTGTCGCGTGTGGACAGGATGGTATGAGCCCAGTCCGGTTTTAATTGCGCCTCTTCGCCCATAATCTGTTGTGCTGCCCGCCAATAACCGATGGGGAGTTCATACAGGGTTTGTATATTATTCTGTTTTGCAACTTTAAAGGTTTTCAGCGCCCCGTCTTCGTAAGCATACATCTGGTTAACGCCCTGTTGTTTTGGCAGTTGCCTGGCAACGTAATTATCGAAGGCTTGATAAACCGCATCAATAGACAATAAACCAGTTTCGTGCTCGGTCAAGAAATTAAGTTTTAATTTTCCGGCCAACAATCGACAGATTTCCAGGGTACTTTGGGTGGCGATTAACTCAGACGGGATAGTGTTAAATTCCCGGCGTTTTAAGAGTGCAGCAACGCTGGCAGGGAGTCCTTTTGCCAAGCTCGTTTGGCTGTTCCAGGCGATAGTGGTATAAAACCGCTTAAGTTGGCCGGCTTTATAAAAAGCTTCCGCCGCATTTCTTGAGTTTTGGTTGCCGGTTGGGTGGCTGATAATTATCATTATGTTAAAAAGGGTGGGTAATTTTATTGTTGAACAAGCGGTTGATAACGGGGGGCATTGCGTTATCGGTAAAATTACTGTTAATAATCAAGCCGGTGTCTAAGGTTTGGGGGCTTGGATTACTTAGGGTGCTGTTAATAAAGTAGCTGTTTTTACTGCTTGGCGCAACAATCACGCTGGTATTTGCCATGTTGTTGTTAAAGCTGCAATCATTGCAATAAATATTGCTATTCAGCGGAACGCTACCGGATTGATTATTGACAAAACTGCTATTGATGAAGCCCGTCAACCGATTGGTCAGCATTAGAGGTTGTGCGGATGTGCTTTCGAAAACGCTGTTGGCGAAGAAGGTGGAGTCAGAGTTGTTTAGATTAAGGGTTTGTTTATTGTTTTTGAACAGGCTATTAATGAAGGCATTAAGATTGTTGCCACGTTTTGCCTGCCAGTCAATCGCGACATCGTTTTCAATAAACTGGGTTTGGTAAAAGACATTTTTATCGAGAAATGTGATGCCTATCTGGTCACCTCCGACATAAGCCGGATCAGGTCTTTGCATGATGCCGGTTTTACAGCGGTAAAAGTTGCTATGATCAATAAAATTATTGTCCCAGGCATAAATGTTATTGATTACGATGCCGGCATTGGCCATATTGCGAATGGTGACATGGGACAGTGTAGTTAAAACATAATCTGCACCTTGGCCGGAACCTGCTGTGCTGTGATTAATGCCGTTAAGACCACCTTGCAGGGTTAAGTCGGCCAGTACAAAAGAGATTGTTGTTGTTTTGGCATCTAAATGATTTGCGCCGGCAATCAGGTCAATAGTCGGTGATTTTGCAATAATGACGGTTTTATCAGCACCGGCACCAATAATGCCTTGTCCCGCTTTAAGCAGTAGTGGTTTACTGATGTAATAAATGCCGGCATTAAGCTCGGCAATACCTTGGGTATCAATTAAAGCCTGGATGGCATCAGAAGAATCAGGTTTTGATCTGAGATTGGCTTGCCAATTTGCGCCAGCCGGATCAGGGATTGGACTAAATACCGGTTTCTGCCAGGTTGCGTAATTGTCCTTATCGATTTGCAGTAAATCAACAAGGGTGTTTTTTTTCGTATCCGTGATATTTTCCGGTTGGATATTTTGTGCGTTTATAGTGATTGACTTTGTAGAATCTTTATCGATATCGATGACTTGTGTTGAAGTATTGGCTTGGTTAAGTCCAATAGTTTGGGTGGCGATAGTTACCAAATTTTTAACAGCATTGCCTAAAATAATGCCGGGGTTTTGAGTGACACCTATTACCATGCCCTGTAAGAGGATATTGGTGGCATCCAGATTAAAATACTGGCCGGTTTTATGGTAGTTATCGCCGCCGTTTGCCATGAATACCGATAAAAAATCCGTATTGGCTATGTTCATCATGCCGGGATATAAGGCTTTTTGGCTCCAGTTCCATGATTCTGCATCAAGGCCAATAAAATGAATATTTTTTTGGTTATTGATAATAATGCCGTCGCCTTGCGGGGTTAATATGTTTGTCCAGATAAATACATTGCCTTGCGATTGCTTGGTAATATCCCCCATGATATGTATTGCCGGAGACTGGGCATGTACCATGGTACGAATGAAACGATTGTTTTTTAAATAGCCTTTTTGAGAGGTATCACTGGCAATACTAACATTGCTTAAATCAATGAACAGATTGTTTTCCAGCAGGACATTATTGGCGATAACTTTTGAATTGCTGATTCGGTTAAAGCAGTTGTTTTGAATGGGCTGGGTAAAGCCTTCAAAGCTTATGTTTACAGGGCTGACTCCGCTGAGCAGGGCATTGCTTGTTCCTTGCGGGATAGTCACTGGTGGCAATTTTGTACCCGACAATCCATAAAGCTCTTGATTAGATTTTAATTGGATTGAGAGTGATTTTGTATAGTCACCACCGGGTTTTAATCGAACAATGCTGTAGGTATTGAGTGCTTGTTGTAGCGTGCGTGCATTAATCTCAGGCAGGTAATAGGCATTTTGTGGTATTGCGGCTTGTGCGAGTTTGCTCTCGCAAGGTAACGGCATCGCCATAACCGCTTTGTTTGTCAGGAAAAAAAAAGATGCAATACCTAAAAAAGCAATTTTGTACTTATTGTGCATGGTTAATTCTTTTTAAGTAAGTGCGTTTTTAGGATATTGTCTTCAGGGTAAAGCCGTTTAATCCAATGCCGTTAAGCATAAGTTGTTTAAAAAACTGGAGTGTAATCGCTTCAGCTATTGCCTGTAAAAACAGCTAAAGCTGTGTTACTCCAATTGTATGCTTAACTTAATGGCATTGCCGTTTAGTCTGTTGTCAGTCTTGGTTTCTATCTATCACGTTGCAAGCTTCTTTAAAAGTAGTCTTAATCATACTTAAAATAGCCATTATCAGGCTTTATTAAGTCAATAGTGTGACAATTGGGAGATATAAAGTAGTGATAATTTGAAAAATGTCGCAACCAAAACTGTGCAATGGTAGGTAAAATATCAGAAGCAATCATAGTCAATTAAGGATTATGGGTCAAGAAATATAGATAAGAAAGGTTGTAAGTATTCACTTCCAATTTTGAAAAAAGTGGAGAGCAAAGCGAGGGGTTAGGCAGCACGCAGAAAATATCCGCCCAAGATCCGCCTGGTTCAGACGCTCCGGCGTCACTGTCATTAAGTAAGTGCAATAATAGTAATTATTCAGTCCCCTCTTTGACAAAAAGGGGTTAGGGGAGATTTTATTAGATAAATCCCCCTCAGTCCCCCTTTTTCAAAG
>JBAXTQ010000126.1:0-11221 GCA_037130115.1 Methylococcaceae bacterium | reverse complement strand
AAGCGACCGTTCAGCCAAGAGATTGGGTGATGGAATGCTCGCAATATGGATTAAATCATCGGCCAGGTAAATATAAAGATAACCGCCACTCAAGGCAACGCTACCATCAAAACCCTCAATATGTTCTTTTATTTCTAACCCGATACGCTTGGCAAGACCCATATCAAAACCTCAATCAGTTATTGTAATGTGCCATTATAATAGCATCTTTATGTGAGTTTGGCTCTCGCACGCCCCGCAAAGAAGAAGGAGACACAAAAAGTATCTACCACATCCTTAAAATAATCTTCGCTTTGCCAATAAGCGCGGGTCAAAGTCTATGCCTTCTTGCACAAGATAGCTACGTTGTGCAAACGGACGGCGCTGGTTTAACCGACGTTTCAGATAACGGCGTATGCGCGGAAACGGCTCTAACAGTTCAACAGAGGTTGCTTTACGGCAAGGTATGCTGAAATGATCAAGCTGATACTGACGTTGGTAGTCAGTGTCATGCATAAAGCCACTGACATTATCAATAACCAGCTCAGCATTATTTACCAGCGCCAAACGGCGGGCTGCGGCGTAGCAGAATAGCTGATTGCCCAGGCCGCCGAAGATACGGGAGATTATTTTGGTCAATGCACACCTTTTATTGTTCTGTTGATGTCAAAATTACCCATTGCAGATATATCAATCACATTATGCCTTGTAGATTGACGGTGTATTTTAATGAAGGGTCACGTAGTTATACATTAAAAAATCTTATAAATCGTATAAAACCCGGCAGCAGCCGTTAAGAGGCCAAACCATGGGTAGGCAAAACGAAGAAGCTGTTTAGGTGTACAGCTGGTATAGCCTAACCAGACGCAGGCAAAAAGCAGTAACTCCATCATCACCCGATAACGCTCGTGGATAATAGCGTTACCACCCGCAACTCCCATAAAAACAATCCAAAAGGTAAAGTGCAACACCAGCGGAGCTGGACGTTGACGGCGTTGTTTCCAGGCTAACCTAAAGCCGGCCATGGCATAAGGCAACATCAGCAGGTTAAGTACACTGGTCGGAATTGTAAAGAGCGATTGCCAAGCAGACCAACTGCCTGCCCAAAGATCCGAAATGGTAACATTAATGCGGGGTAACGGGGCGGCGAGATAAAGAACCATACGTGGCGGCAGATAAAGCAAGGCTTGCCAAGCGTTATCAGGTATAAGTAGCTTGCCTATTGAATTTTCTGACCACCCTTCAGTAAACGCTTCCATTCTTTCTTCAGAGTTTTGGCCACCGACACTGTCAATGGTTGCCGAAAAATTAATGTCTGAACCACCAGCAAACTGTTGAGCTAAGGGGCCCATTGCCAGCAGGGTTAAAGCCAATACCACTATCAGTAATTTGGGTAAAAATCCTGAAGAGGCTAAGCGTCCCTGCGTCTTAAGCAACATAATCATAAGCGTAATAGCGGCAACAACCGGGATTACCATGCTGGTACGTATGAAGAGAATAGCCCCGAGGCTGGCACTTGTATAAATAAGTGTAGAGATGACCGATACTTTATTTGGATTTACCAGATAGCGCCCTGCAGTCAAGCATGCAGTGAGAATAAGCAGGCCCATCAGCGTTTCACGGCTGGTCATCACATCATACCAGAGCAGTTCCGGTATCAGCAGTAATAACGCCAGCGTCCAGTCGTACGGGCTCCGCACACCTTTAAATTGATAAGCCAGACGAATCAGATAAAGAGTACCAAGCAAGGTGGCGAAGGCGTTAATCAAGGCAGGTATGACCGGGTTCTGGCCGAACAGGTAAAACATAACTCCGTAGTAGTAAATAATGCCCTGATAATTTGAGCTAACTGCCGGTGTCCAATTATTATCAATTAAATCTTGGGCATCCACGTAAAAACGTTGCGGATCATAACCCCAGCTTACCGAAGAGGAATCCAGTTCGGGTATCCAACCTGCATAAAGCAGAAACAGTGTCATCCCCAATTTAATTAGCCAGAAGGTGGCGAGTAATTGCAACTTGGGATCGCCCATTTTTTTCGTAGTGGATTGGCATTGCTGTAAGCCGACAAAAGCCACAAAGAGAAAGATTAATAGAGTATTGAACACTGCCACCTGAAGAGTAGTCAGCAGTAAGGCGGATCCCAAACCTATCAACAACATAAGCAAAGTAGTTTGCCCGTTAGTAAATTTGACTCCGTACCGCATAGTGCGTGGCAATGCTTGATGAATGCCGACTCGGTAATTCATTGTTTCACCGCCACACACTGCCAGCCAAAACAAGCCAAGTCTTCCGCCCGTTTATTGCTGCGCAGTTTAAAATAAAGTACGCCCAACAAGCTATAAATGTAGGCAATCGGCCAAGTCCAATTATCGCGCTGGCGTTCCAGGCCGCCGAGACGGGTGATTTCTTGTTCAAGGTAAGCAAACCAGTCGCCGTTCGGTCTAAGTTCCACAATTTTAAAACCCCGTAGCGGCAGATGATGTTCATACCAGTAGCGCGAAAAGCCGCTGCAATAGTGATAGGGTGCCATGTGGACGAGGGAGGCAAAGGGTGCGGTAAGGATCATGGTGCCACCGGATTTAAGCAGGCGGGCAAATTCATCCAGCGCGTGAGTGGGTTCGGGTACATGTTCCAGCACTTCGCTACAGAGGATGACATCAAAGCTGGCATCCGGTGCAGGAATAGCGGTGATGTCGCTAACTAAGTCAATGCGCGTGGTGTCCCAACCCTTGGTTTGCAGCCCTTCATCAGGCACCTCTTCCCCGCCTTGGTATTGACAGAAGTCTTGCGAGACATAATCCAAGTGGTTGCAGAGTTGTCGGTTTTTAAGTTCGCCAGCACCAGCATCGAGAATACGTAAACCTTTCGGTAAGGCGCTTAGGGTTTGCTTTAGCCAAGCTTGACGGTTAAGTTCATTAATATTTTTGCTGAACATTATTAGACCTTTTAATTGACGTTTTTTTCGAAGACGAAAATACCGAGGTTGTAGCGGGTCTGGGCCAATTCGCATAGCGTGTCTTCGTTGGGATGCACCTGCTGCACCGAACCATCACTACCGACCATAGTGAGTTGCTGTAACTGCAATCCACTTGCTACGGCACAATAAATGATGGTGCGCGGGTCAAATACCCGGTTGGCATTGAATTCAACGCGCTCAACGCCGATGGGTGTGGACAGGTAGAATAGTCCACCCGGTTTGAGAAGCTTTGCCATATTGGCAATCCCGCGTTCATAACCCTGCGGATCAAGCGGGTCGCCGTAGCGTCCGAGGCCAAAATGCTCAAGGGCATGCAGGCAAGAAAGTGAGTCACAATACCCTCCTTCTTCTGCAAAAAGTAAGTCATTCGGCTGCATCAAATCCGCCTGTTTGAAGACGATACCGGGAATCCGGGTAGTGATGGGGCGCACATCAAACACTTCACAGTCCCGAAAGCTCGCCACATGGGCAACAAAGCCATCCACGCGGGAACCCACATCCACATGCCGTTCCGGCTGCGCCTCAAAAATCCACCGTGCTACCAGCAAATCTTGCCAGAAATATTCGCTTTTGGTGGTGCCGCCTTCTTGGTAACGGTCATGCAGGCAAGGCTTAAAGGTCATTGTACCGGTGTAGTCCTTACAGAAAACCGCGCAGTCGTGCAGGTAAACAGGCAAGCCGCGCACTGAGCGCAGGAAGATGCGCGGGTCGATGCCAAATTGACTGGCAAGGAGCCAGTGGAGTTTGATGAAAAGAGTTTTCATGGTTTTTTTGATCATCAATGTGCTATGCGCTGCCTTGGGTACAAATGGTCTTTGCAATGCCATACAGTGACGTAAAACCCCGCACTTTAAATACCACCTATAAACTTATCGTCCAATGCCCCCGGCACTTTTACCACAACATTGACAGCATCGGTCAGTGCCTCGAAATCAGTTGCCATACCCGGTTCCATTACGATTATGTCGCCTTCAACCCATATTTTACCCATCATTCGCACCTGGCCAGACAGCACCAAGGTAATTTCTGTGGCGATTTTATGATGGTGTGTACTCTCATAATCACCGGTTTTGTAGTGTTTTACGGCTACTTCACAAGCCTGGGTAGAGAAGGCTGTGGGTGTGAAACCACCCACAAACCAGCCTTTGACCATATCATCAAGTTGATAGTGCTTCATAGATTTCGTTCTCTCTCAATCGCCGTTTCAAACTGATCGATTTGTCTACCGGACTTTAAGGGGTGATAGGCTTTGCTATCTATTTGATGTATGCCAATCCGTCGCTGTTCCAAAACAAGTTCGTTAAAAGTTGGACAAATATAAAAACTGCCATTCACACGTGCGTCCTTACGAATCATATTTTTTGCTGCATGTACAAAATCCCTACCTTGCGCGAACCAGTAAAACCCTACCGTGGCGTTTGTACTAATGGGTTTCTTTTCGGCGGCCTCAATCACCAGTCCATCTTCGTCGATACGCACATAGGAGTAGCGGGGATGAATGGAATGAAACACCGCTACGCCTGCATCAAGCTTGCGTCTCCGGAAGTCTTCCAGGATAGTGAGAAAATCTGTGTCAAGCAATTCATTACCATTAACAATCAGTAACTCATCATCGGACTCAATCACGCCGGTTGCCAACAATGCCGTACAGGCAGCGCCTTGCGTTTTGTCCTGCACAGTAAGGGTCATCGAATCCGGCCAAAGCAGTGTCACGACATAATCTAAGTGATATGTAGTTATCTCCTCACCGCGAAAGGCAAAGATCAACTGGTTTGGTCGTAATGGTCGACAAGAGTCAATTACACGCTGGATTAACGGCACTGAATCAAATTCTGCGAGACAAAGTGGATAACCATCGATTTGTGGTGATGGCCCCTGCCCCGCAGCAAGCACAAGAATATTCATTGGGTTTTCTCTCCATCAACCTGGCGAATCTTGTTCATGATATTTTCGATATTTGCCTCGCCAACATGCCGCACCACCAAAACATGCGCACCGGAAGCCGTTGCGGACTTAATGCCGTTGTCATTGTCTTCAACAATAAGCACCTCAAGTGGACAAAGCCCTAACTGCTTAATTGCCTTGGTATAAATTTCCGGATCTGGTTTTGGCTTGGTTACATCTTCATTGGATAGTGTCACATCAAGATAGCTGTCAAGACACGCTTTCTGCATCATTACATCAACGGTAGTCCGAACCGAATTAGATGCCAAACCCAATTTGTAACCTTTGGACTTTAGTTTGGCAAGCGCATATTCATGGGTAAATTGCGGTTTGCATTGGGTATAAACAATCTCCATCGTATAGAGTTGCTTCATTTCATTAATAAACTCGTGCAACTCTTTTGGCAAGCCGCGCTCAATGGTTAACATTTCCAGTTTTCGGCGTGTGGGTAATCCATCGTAAGTTGCCAGGTGATCAAAGCGGCTAATTTCATAACCAAACAACCTCAGTGCTTTGTTAAGTGCCTCGTAATGCCAGTCCTTTGCTTCAATAAGCACGCCATCCATGTCGAATATAACGGCTTTTATCATGATAAAATTTCTCCGAAAAATTCGCGTGCCTGTTCGGGTATGTCTGTACAAAGAATCAGTCTGTCTTCTCTTGCCAATGGTAAAAGCTTACTCCAAAGTAGTGAGTGATCTCTGCCATGTAGCTCAGAAGAAACTACACAAACCCGCTTCCCTTTATTGAATAGACTTTTAATTAAAGTTTGGTCAAACCATTCATCCTCAAAGCTATCGAGCCAAATACCCTCGATGCGATCAAGCCAGACGGGCTCTTGCTCTACCTCACTCATTCTTGCAAATACAGGGTTACTTACCGCAAGATGTTCACGCGTATCCGGTATTGACATATCGAATACAAACCAATTGGCACGATTGTAATTTGCCATTGTTTTACACAGTAGCTTGGCTAAACCATCGGCCTTAATATTGATGGCCAATAGTTGCTCATCCTTACCCATAAGAGAAATAAGCGTAGTAAGGGGCATTTCCCCACCTCGTGGCATGTCATGGGAAATTACGAGTTCACACAGGCAATCCCGTACATCGGTTTCTGTACCGAAGTTCAGTGCAAAAGAACGACGAAACGCGGTTTCTGTATTTTTTTCTGGCACATTATGCCAATAACCGCGATGGCTAATGATTTTCATGACTTGTTTAGATGTATGCTTTGTGCAAGCGGGTGAACCAGAAAAGACTCAAGATCGGCAGGTATGCCCAGACCATACATACCCGCCCCCACGCTGCCAATATTATAAATGCCTATTTTATGACCACTAGCAATAAGCCTGTTGTATGTGGGTGCTACGTAAAACTCGCCATTCACCCGTTCATTATTGGCGATCATTGCTTCTGCTGCATTTACGAAGCTCCGCCCATGACGAAAATTGTAAATGCCAACAGTCGCTTCATCAGAGATTACCTCTTTCTCAACAACTTGCGTCACGTTGCCGTCGCTGTCGAGTCCGACAAAAGACCATTTGGGATCATTTGCACGCATCGTCATTATCAGGCCATCCAGTGTAACGTCATTAAGAACATGCAGGTATTGGTTTATATCCATATCAATAAATTGATCGCTATTAGCAATCATCAGCGGCGAATCATTATTAATAAACGACTTTGCCGCCAACACGGTACAGGCCGCGCCTTCGGTTAGGCCATCAATTTCTATAAGCTCACTATTTGACGCCCAAGCCGAAAGCTTCGCACGCAGTCCGTAAGTTTCTACATGCTCGCGTTGACAAATATAAATGAACCGGTGCGATTGGGCGGGCATGAGATTATCAATGACGACTTTGATCATGGGGATGCCATGAATCGGGATAAGAGGCTTCGGTTCACTGTAACCCGCTTCCATAAAACGACTCCCGGCACCCGCCATTGGAATAATGATATTAAGCATAGTGGCCATTAATTACATATTGAAACGGTTTGATCCAAAATATTTTCATCAATTGTGATGGTCTCCAAGGAATGATATAAAACCAACCAATCATTAAAACTTAACTCAGGATCGAAGAAGCCAAAACCTGCGTACCGTTCTTCATTTAAGGTGTATTTATGCCAATAGAGTTTGATGGCAGCCTGATCAATTATTACAAAATGATTCTTTAAAACCTGAAAGCTATCTGCCAATGTATAGGCGATGTCGCGACCAATGCTTTTTAGGAATTCGGTGCAGAAATAAACCTCGCAAACACGCCACATTGAAAATTGCCGCAAAGTATGACCGGCATTTTTTCGTTCTTCAGTTGTGTCTCTGCGCGTATCAAGGGGAATATTCCAATATCTAAGCATATCATCAATATGTCCATATAAAAACATATCAGTTACGCCATACAAACGATATTTAAAAGTACCTAGTGATATCCCTACCAGGCGATTGATCTGTATTGGTAAACCCTCCGCAAGCGGGAAGGTTTTAACAAGATTAAATAAATAGGTTTCCAGGCTGGGGTGATAGATACGCTGGTCTGTCCGAGTTTTTAATACCTGCTGCGCCTCCAAGTCCCTTGCTGCCAGGACACCGGCACGCGATGTTACTATTTGCAAGTTAACGTTTGAAATTCCGTGATTTTCAGGCATTGCATTTTGAATGATGTGAACAGCATATTTTTCCAGTAACTTTACAATATCATCCGGTACAAACCAGGTAGAAAAAATTAAGATCGCATCAGGAAAGTTATGGCGATATAACTTTAATGTTTCAACTGTAAAATTGGAATCAACAATTAATGGCCCCTGCATTACAATTGCAAAGCGGCCTGTGGATGCGAGCTTTAATGCACCGTGATTGTTCTGGTGATCTTGATATTTTTTATAAAGTCGATAATTCCAGAAGCTTCTTCCCCTTGTATATGCGACCGCCAACTTGACTAAATTTTTTGAATAAATCCAAAACATCATTAATCTATTTTCTCCTTAAGGAATTTCTATTTCTTAGACTGATGAGTACGCTTTAAGTAATGATGCTTTATGCCTCTAATAAAAACATAAATATTTGGCAAAAAAAACTTTAATCTTGTTATAAAGTATCTTGTATATTCATATTTAATTGACTTTAATACGGATACCTTAATCATTAACAAACTGTATATTTTCGTTTTATTTTCCGAAAGTATTAATTGCTCATTTTCACCACGCATTGTTAACCAGTCTTCATAATAGCAAAAATGCTTGAAGCCAAGATCCTTCATCAGTCGGCCTCGCCAAATAAATTCATCCGCTATAAATTTCGGCAAAAACGAGCATCTTTCAATGAGTTGGTATGACCAATAATTATTAATTGTCGCTATGTCATTCCTTGATATTTGAGCAATTAATGGAACGCCTTTTACAAAGACCCTTTTAAAATTATCATGGTCATTAACAAGAATATGCTTTAGATAATAATCAACCCCTATTGATGGATACAAATTATTTTTTAATGTGACATTAGCCATAACAAAACCCAATAAATCTTCAACTTTAGCTGCGAAAATAAAATCACCTACAAAAAACTTTTCTGATTTAATAAACTCTGAAAACACAATCTTGCCACTTCTTTTAAATTCTCCACCCAACTCTTCTGAAATAAAAAATTCCGTTAACCATTTAATGATACTTGGCGGCACTATCTGATCTGTTCTAATCTTTAGAACATGTGTTACTTTCGTGTTTAAAGTTAAATACTTTATACCTGCCTGAGTTGATACAAATTGCTTTTTTCTGTTATCCGGATCCGGGGCACATGGTAATGCGTTCTCAAGCACTACGACATTTAAGGCTGGATTATCCACCAATACGAATCCGCTATTTTCCCATGTTGAAACAACAATCTGATTAACTAGCGCAGCAAAAGCATTAATATTTTCATTTATTGCTTCAGTAGCCCCATAACCACTTTCGCAATTATTTCCGCCCTGTCCAAAAGTTATTATAGGTCCCTGTATTACAAGGCCCCATTGAATTTTTTTCATTGTACTCAACCTAACTTTTTTTAAAAAACCAATACCACATTAAAATCAAGTAGGATGCTGAAAAAATTAATGATCCAGTAACCGCTCCTAAAACCCCGGCGATGCGGATGCCAAAAAATGATAAAAAGACCCCAAAAAGTGAAATAATGATTCCGCTCGAAACAAGCTTATCCATCATAAATAGAGCTTGTAATCTAATCGCATAAAGTTGTGCCACAGCAAAGATACCGCCCGACAACACAAGATACGGTAGATATTGCGACACCAACAAATACTTACTATTAACAAATAATTTAAATATGTATGAATGGAGCAGCATTGCTACGATAAAAGCACAACCAGTTAATGACAGGCCTAACATGGCCAGCTTATTAGTTAACTCACGGACATTTTTGTTCCGTTCTGTACAATTTGCATCGCCCGTCCTGGCGAATAATATCGGCGTTAAAAAGGTCATTACAAAGCCTGTCACTGTTTGAATGGGGGTATAGCCAAGCTGAGACAGCACGGAATACAGCCCTACACTTTCTGTTGTTGTATATATCTCCAGAGCCCAGCGAGCTGAACTTTGCTGTGCCCATCCAAACGCATTCGTTGCCAAAAACGGCCATAAAAATGCCCACATCTGTCGCATCCATTGATTGTCAGCGCCACTCGGTTTACTTTGGTGTTTAATCAACCGCCGCAGAAAGATAAATTGCGAACCGGTGACCACCAAGGATGAACAGGCATAACCAATCACCACCGCCGTACTGGAGTTACCCAACCAGAGCATCACACCAACCGCAAGCAGAATCTTTAACCAACCATCCAAGCCTCCGTGAAAAGCCACGACTGCCCGCTGCCGCGCGGCGTTTTGGATGCCGCTAAGTGATGCGTTGTAAGCACCGAGTAAAGAGAACACCAAGGCCGCTGCGGCCAAGCCTAACCAATGCGTATATCTCAGCCAAAATAGACCCCCCATCAATACAAGGCCGATGACCAAAACCGCAACTGTGGCGTAAATCATCAGGCGGCGTGATGCTCTCAGATAGCCGTGCAAGTCTTGCTTTTCGGCGGCGATTGAATAAAAGCGCGAGATAGCGTTGCCAATGCCACCCATCACAACCTGACTTACCAGTCCGGCCACGGTGAGACCCAAGGCCAATTGGCCATATTGTGCGGGGTTAAGATGTTCGGTCAATACGCGTACCAACACCAATGAAGCGGCAACCGACATGATCTGCCCAATAACAATCCAACTACCTTCTTTGGCAAGACGCTTGAAGCGTGGCAGGTTTTGGTTGGTCATGCGGTAATAAGATCTCTGGGTGTGGTGGCACACTAAAAATTTATAATATATTACTGATATAAATCAAAATACTTCATGTTTAGGGCTACCAATTTAAAGCGGGACAGATAAATAAAACTGGCCTATTGATTCCGGGAGCGCTGAGCCCCAGCTCGGCGTAGTCAGTAATCGGTTTGACTATCCCGTGCCGAGCTGGGGCTCAGCGTTCCCGGAAAGTTATCTATCCCGGCTTAAGTTGGTAGCCATGTTTAGAAAGCTGTTTAAGTCTTCTAATATTTCGTAACATCAAACGCTGCCGCATGATTTAGCCTTATCTGAACTGATCAATAACCACTCTTAACCCGCTCCCATTCCCGCTTAAGGATTATTTGTGATTGCGCTACAATTTTGTCTGCCAGTACCTCTAGCTCTGCCGCGTTCCCTTTATCTTTATTGATCGAATCAATCACTTTATTACTTGCAGATGAAAGTAATGGAACGAGCTTTTGATGTTCTTCTTCTTTAGGATTAATGAGCAACTTAATCAGCTCGGCTCTGCTGGTGATTTGTCCGTGCATAGAAACAGCTTCTGCTTTTGTTATTGTATTTGCAGCATAAGCAGGCGGCACATGCCTTATATCTTTAACTAAGACGGCAAGCTCATCTCTAAGCCTATTAATCCATTGCAGCCTGCTACTTGATACTACAGATGCTTTTATTTGTTTTTTCGCAATGCAAAGAGATACCACAGGCCCAACAACTACAGCAACCAATGCAATTATTGAACTGATATATGTTGGATCATAGTTCATGATTTTTCCTTTAGCAAGTCTCTGGTTATTGCGATTGGTGTGTTGGTGTATCGACAATTTACCACGCTTCGGTGTGAGAGTCCGGCAACGCTACCGCGTTGTGTGACGCTGGAGCGTCACTAACTGCATTACCACGCTGGAGCGTGGGAACGAGTGGTGGAGCGTGTCTTGGTTTAAATCGGAGTGCAATCGCTTTAGCTATTGCTTTAAAA
>JBAXTQ010000125.1:0-11257 GCA_037130115.1 Methylococcaceae bacterium | reverse complement strand
CCTAATACTGCTTACTTAAGTAAAATATCTTTATTAATCAGTTATATATAATTTCTCGACAAGCTTGTTTTCGAGGTATTGTCAATAATGGATAGGGTTTTGGTCGACGTTTTATGGCACGAGGTTGTGGCCTTCGTTTCGTCTGGCCGATAGGTATGGATGCGATGGCTTTCAGCAAGCCGTCAATGACCTGTTTTAAGTTTTTTCCCGATAACTGCATCAACAGTAAAACACCTTCATTTAACAGTTGAACTGCCGTCATAAAGCTGATTTGTCTTGGGATTTTACGCATGACCGTTGCGGCACGGGCAATACTGGCTCGAATAAGGTTGTAGGCCAATAAGAAAACGGCGATCTCTTTTTGCACCAATTCTGAAGATTTGCAGCGCAACATATCCATTTTCATGTGCGTTTTTATGCTGCGGAAATCCAGCTCAATCAACCACCGTTTGGCGTAATGTTCAGCCAGCTCTTTTCGGTGATATTTTTTAGCATCCAGCAGCGTTGTCACATAAACTTTGCCATTAACCGCAAACTCCCTGATGAGTATTTCATCAGGCAAAGCCTTATAATCGTCTTGGCTGAGCCAGTCGGGTTTTCGCTTGGGTTTTTTCCATTCGATAAGGTGATCCTTTGCCGCCAGTTGTTGACCGAGGTTAAAGTCAGGTTTGCGTTGAGCGTGATTTTGAACCAACATGTGCGAACCTTGTTGCTTCATCAGCGCAATGATCGCCCAAGTGCAGTAATATCGGTCGGCTAATAGCAGATCGTTGGGGGCGATAGAGCCTATTAGTTGACTGAATAAAGAGGTTTCACCACTGCCTTTGCCTTGGTAGCTCCCCGTCGCGTAAGAAAGTACCGAGCCTACACTTAACGAAATAAGCCCGACAATACGCACTATAGGAAAACCCAAGCCAGGCTTCTGGCAAGTTTGCTGAGGAAAAGTCGCTTGATTTTCAGGAGTATCGGGCATAAGCACAGTAGTTCCATCGGTGAGCAGTGTATTATGCCCTTTCCACAGCCAGCTTTGATGCGCCTGTTGATGCAAGGTGTTGCCCGACGACGAGACAGCGTCTTTTAACGGCTCAAGAGGTAATCGTTTTCTGGCATTACAATAAGCCCCTGTATTGATGGAATTGGCTGATTGGCCTTGGAGTAACCGTTCCGCCAAGACATGGCTGACTGCTTGCCGGCAGGAGCCATCTGCACTGAGCACCTGAAAAATAAAGGCTTGTAGTGTGACTAACGGTGTAAACAGACGCTCTCTACTACTGGTTGAATGTTCAATAATAGTCAACAATGCCTCGGTAGATAAAATATCGGTAAAAGGCAGATGAGAAAACTGAAGAACGGAATTTTTTAGCTTTAGGATTTGTTGTATTACGGAAACTTTTGTATTATTTGACATGGTTAAGCGCCTTGATCAGATTTAGTTTTATTCGCTATTTAATTATATCTGATTAACACAAGACGCTTAACCTTTAAAATTATTGTAATTTATTGAATATGTTGATAAATACTCTTAAGTAAGCAGTATTAGGATCAGAACCGAAAGCCTGCTGCATCTGTTCGACACGCAAGGCAACGATAATGTCGCTTTCATGAATTTACGCCACGGTTTGGGGGTTCGCAGGATAGCCTGGGTCGATCAAAAAAACCAGCAAGCTCCCGATGAAATCATACCGCCCAACAGCCAAAACTTCGGCATCCACCCCGATGTGCAGGACAGCCTCTCCAAAATGCGCACCGACTTGGACGCCTTCACCGAGGTCGAAGCCTATTCATTGATGCTGGATGGCTATCGCATGAGCAAGGGTGAACTGGATTACTTTATGGAAAACTCCCGCTGTGCGAACATCAAAAAGCCCGAGTCACTGCCGCCTGAGGAAAACTGGAAGTTTCTGACCGTCGACATTTGGGCACGCGATCCAAATCCTGATTACCTGAAACAACTGAAAGTAGCCCAATCCATCTTTGGCAAAACGCTGTTGCTGATGCCTTGGCTGTGGATTCCTTTTTTTGCAGCCATCGTGCTAGCGCTTTATGCCTTCTGGCCACAAGTTTTGGCACTACTGGCCAGCTCTATCCCGGTCACCGCAGTTCTGCTCGCCGTTGGCTTGTGGCTACTGAACAGCCTTGCGCCGAAACTGCTCAAACTACTTCCTTTTCTGGAACTGGCACGTCCCCAGGCGGCATTGGCCAAAAACGTCCTCAAGGCCATGCTACTGACGATAGGAACGGTGTTCATCATTTTCTATATCAAAATCATCAACCCACTGTACCTGTGGCGCGGACGGATAGCAAACTTGGGCCTTACTTCCACCCAGCTATGGGGCGAGTTTTGGAAATGGGTAAAGTCAGGCTTCGCATGAGGCTACGCTAAGATCAGAACTACTCGCTTTACTGGTTACAAATTTAAGTTTGAAAAAGGACAAAATTATTTAGGTTAGCCATTTATAATGTTCAAGGTCGTTACGATTGAAGAAAACGATGTCGCGGGAAAAAAAGAATACGCTTGGAAAACTCAGGATGAAATTGTGCAATCGACCGGGTCGGGGTGAATGGACAGCTTGCTGCATCGAAAAAACATCCTGTCGCCGAATTACGACCAACAAGGAGAGAGCATGCAACACCTGGGGAGGCAATCTGAACCGATCTTTGAAGTAACGAAAAACAAGTGTCTTCCGTTAAGCTGAGAGATCACCGTAAAATATCTGACCTGCCCATGACTCCCTCAAATAACGTACGAAAACTATTGTCGGACTTAATCAGAAAAGGCGCTAAATGCGCGCACGACTGTTTTCAAATACAAGCCGTTACACTTAGCACCGGAAATTGCTGGTCATAATGTTAAGTTGAAAAATCACGAGGAAACCACAGCATGATGAGCTTTTTTAATAGAGAATTTTTCCGATTTTTGCCCGCCTTGATATTTACTGCGACCATAACCAGTTGCGTCAGCAATGCTGGGCGGGATGAGGCTGCGGCCCTGCCCGCCGAGCTTAGCACCAGTCAGGTGGCGGGGTATTTGCAATCCAGCGAGCTTCCGAACAGTCTAGCGCTGCTTCCGCCTCCGCCGATTGCAGGGTCGACAGGCTTCGCGCTTGATGAGGAATACAGCAAAAAAAGTTTCGCTTTGCGCGATACACCAGCCTGGACGCTGGCGATCTTGGATGCTGACCTGACGTTTCCGAACGCGGCAGGCACTTATTCCTGTGCATTGAATGCGCCTATTAACGAACAAGATACGCCACATCTTTACACGCTATTGCGTCGAACGCTGAAAGACGCGAAGGATTCGACTGAAGATGCAAAAAAACATTACCAACGCCCCCGTCCCTTCTTAGTGAACAAGGCGGCTTTCTGCACGCCGGAGGATAAAGCACGGCTGGAGAAAAGCGCTTCTTATCCTTCTGGGCATAACGCAGCCGGTATGGCTTGGGCGCTTGTCATCACTGAGGTTTCTCCAGCACAAACCGACGCGATTCTGGCACGAGGACAGGCTTTTGGGGTGAGTCGTATAATCTGCAACGTGCATTGGAACAGCGACACACTACAGGGCCGTTACATGGGTGCCTACACCGTGGCGAAGCTACATGCCAACCCCTCGTTCCGCGCCGACCTGGAAGCTGCCAAGGTCGAACTTGAAACTGCCCGCGCCAAAGGCTTAAAACCCACACGCGACTGCAACGCGGAAAAAGCGGGTATGGATTTGCAAAAGTTGCTGTATCAGTAAGCCGCGCGGCTATCTTTCACCTGTCATTGGATGCTGTTACCCGATACCTGATATTGTCTTGATCGATTGTAACGGGCATCTCACGGCCATGAGATGCCGAATGCGACTGGCAGGTTTACGGCAAGCAATTTGGCAACTTTGGGTTTGGCTGTGTGCCAATTGTAGATGGTCACAACGTTTTGTTTAATGTTTGATTGGAAGAGTAGGAAGCAACGCCAATGTATAGGCGCAGCTTTAAATAATAGAACTTACGATTCATCTTATCTGATGTTTTCTGCGAATTCTTTTTTTATTTCCACAATTGTTATGAGAAACTCCTTGAAATAACAGAGTCCAAGAGACCACATCTTTTGTCAGCTAAGAATAAAAACCGTCATGTGGGTATTTATACGAATTGTTATTATGAGTAATCTAAGGAACAATTACGGGTGATTCCAAGCATATTGTAAGGTAGTAACAGGTATTTATGGCCCTTGATTCAGGGAAGCAGTACTGTTGAGTGTGACGCCTTTACTGTCAGTAGAAGATAACCTTGTTTGCATCCGATCACGCAGGGGTGGTGGCGAAATTACTCATCAATCAACAGAATGACTGGCATCACAAACGCATGAATTGAAACTTGATGGTTTTTTAATCATTGGTATCGTGCTTCATGACAAACGCCTAAAATTTAGGTGGAGGAAGGGTTACTGTTTAATTTTAAGATTTTAGTTGTAGAGGGGGAGTCCGGTGAAAAGAACATTGACCTATACCTGGATCGCGGTAATAGCTGCCTTGTTGGTTCTGTCAGGCGGGCTTCTTTCGAGTTGCGGAGTCGAGCGGACAGTCCCTATTGCCACCGCTCCAAAAGTTGAAATGAAGCTGACCGAGGAGCCTTCTTCGAGAAATGTCAAAACCGGCATGGCTAAGCCAACGCTTGACACCTTTTGGATCATCACTCACAAGAACGCGGCTCCGAATTCCTATATTGTCCAGTTCAAGGACGAGATGGTGGTGGCTAAAGGCCAGAACCTGATCCTCAGCATGGATTTTGCGAGGAACATCGCGGCTAAGGTTGTCGAAGATAACCAGCTCAAGACCGTAAAGATGAGCCACATCTTCAACGCCGCCATCCGGGGCTTCTCCGCTAAGATGACCTCGGCGGAAGCGGCGATCCTGGTCAAGGATCCCCGTGTCCTTCTCGTGGAGCAGGATGCTTATGTCCACACCAACGCCGTATACACAAACCCCGGATGGGCATTGGATCGGATTGATCAAGCCAACCCGACTCTGAACAATTCCTTCGCGACTACCATGACCGGGGCCGGAATCCATATCTACAACCTCGACGAAGGTGCTCTCCCGACTCACACTGAGTTCGCCGGCAGGCTCCAGTGCGGTGCAGCCAATAGCCCGGACATCCAGGGTGGTCTGTCTGGGGGATGCGTCGAAGGAGCCAAAACGTTAAACACCAGCGTCAGCATCGGGAGCAAGGTTCCCTACACGCCTTCCCCGGCGACCCTCTTCGGGAACAAGGTCATGGTGAAAATCTATGGCGGAACCGGGGATGCGGATCTCTATGTGAAAAAGGGTTCCGCACCTACTTCCTCAAGCTACGATTGCCGCCCTTACAGCTCGGGCAACACCGAGACCTGCGACATGTCTTCCCTTGGAGCTGGCACTTACTATATCATGGTCTTAGGTTACCGCGCCGTGACCGGGTTGACTGTGGAGAGATTCGATGCTTGCGCCACTACCAACCAAGGGGCTTACGGAGATGCCTGCGCGAGCGGAAAAAGCGGTTCCCACGGGACGGGGACGCTCAGCCTCTCTGGCGGAGCCACCGCCGGTGTGGCAAAGTCGGTCACCCTGCACACCATTAGGACGATGCCCAGTTCAGGCGACGGCCTCATGTCTGACCAGGTCGCAGGTTTTAATTGGGTCGTAGCAAACAAGGGTTCGAACATTTCCGTGATCAATTTCAGCATTGGCGAGGACGGTATCTACGCAGTCCAGGACAATGCCATCACCGCCTGCGTCAACGCCGGTATCTTCGTAGTGGCTGCCGCTGGTAATGCCACGGACGACACCGCAAAAACCTCTCCTGGCTCCTGTCCAGCCGCCTTCGTGGTAGGTGCCACCTCACAGGGCGATTCGGTCGCTGGCTACTCGAACTGGGGTGCCGCAGTGGATCTTTGGGCACCAGGCTCCAGCGTGCGGCTCGCGACCAATACCTCCAACACCGCCTTCACGACCGACAACGGAACCTCCTTCGCCTCACCGCTCACCGCAGGCGTGGCGGCGCTGTATCGCGGGCAAAACCCGAGCGCCACCGTACCTGAGGTCAAAGTCGCCATCCTCAACGCCGCTGCCAACGGTAAACTTACCGGCTATTTAGGCCCGGTCGGCAACATGGCTCCCAATCTATTCCTGCAGAGCTTCGGAACGAGTTGCGGGGATACCGTGTGCAACGGCTTCGAGACCTCCTCAACCTGCGCGGGCGACTGCCCGAAAGACGGTGGTGGAAGTTGCCCCGGTGTTAATTGCACCACGTGGCCGCAAGCGAACCTCTCTGCCACCAGAAATCAAATGAAGCAAATTGGAACCGTCACTTGTAATAATCCTGTCATTACTTCATCGGGCGGCGTGCCTGATGCTGATCTTTACGTGAAGATTGGTGGTTGGCCAACCTATTCGTCCAAGACCTGCGTGTCGGAGTCGTCTGGCAATGTTGAGACCTGCACTATGACGAACGGCAACGTGAAGTACTACATCAGCATGTACGGATACAACAGCGCCCCCTCTGGAGTAACCTTTTCCGTGACTTGCCAGTGATCAACGGCTCCCTGACCTTCCCCATAGTCAAAAGCCAGTCTTTCCATTCGTGATTCACGGCTGTCTCTGCATCCATTTTTAGATGTTGATCAAAGGAGATAGTAAGGATTTTGCCTTTGGATGCTCGTGGATGCGGGTTCCTGTTAACTGGCTGACATTCAGCCATAATTCTCGAATGGCAGTCGCCGCTCTATGAGATTAAGCGAAGCCTCCGAACCTTAATAAAAAACAAACCTCGAAAACCGTTAATGGTCGGCGCGTCCCTTTGGCCGTCTGGTTAAGCATGACAGTGACCGCCAAAGCCAATTCGCCACCCTCAAAGCTAAGGTGAATTGCTTATCGGCGAATCCACCTTTCGAGTAAGTCAAATTGTACACAGAAGCTGACGCAAGCGTTAACACGATAACTGACGTTGATTTTTATGCAGTGTGACGGGCAAATCACGGCCATGAGCTGCCGGTCGTGAATGGTCGCTTTATGGCAATGAATGTTGCAGAATGAAGTTGGGTGACGCTTGGGCGAAAATACATTTATTTTGCCATGGTAAATATTTGCCAATTAAATGAAAGCGAAAAATTTTGTTTGACGATTTTAGACGACTGGTCGTATAATTAAAAATAATAATAGATGACCGGTCATATATACATGAAAAAAATCAATCAAAAGCAAATAAACAGGGAAAACTTGCTCAATCAAGGCGTGAGTTTGTTGATGCAGCAGGGTTATCACGGCACGGGGCTAAAGGAAATTCTTGATGCGGTGCAGATTCCCAAAGGCTCTTTTTACAATTATTTCGGCAGCAAAGAAAACTTTGCCGCCGAGACTATCGAACACTACATCGAGCCCTATCTCGTACAACTGCAAAGTTACCTGGCACAATCCGAAGGCAATGCCCTCGGTGGGCTGGAGCGCTATTTACAAGAAAGCATTGTTGAACTGGAACGAACGGAATTTAAAGGCGGTTGTTTACTGGGTAATTTGATTGGCGAACTGGGCGAGACTAGCGATGTATGCCGAATGGCGCTACAAACCTCACTCAATCGTTATCGTGATGTCTGGGAACTTGGGTTAAGCCGCGCACAAAACGAAGGTACGATTCGCACCGACAAATCAGCACGCGAACTGGCAGATTTATGGATACTTGCCTGGCAAGGTGCTTTGTTACTCATGAAAGTTGAACAATCAGTTGCCCCATTAAAACAGTGTTATCGTGAATTATTAGGCAGTTTTTTTAAAGCGTAATCATTGATTGTGCTTTAACAAGATGTGCTTCATCCCTAACTTTATAAGTAAATGAGGAAATGACTATGCCTAAATATATTATCGAACGCGACATACCTAATGCAGGCGCTTTATCTCCCTTGGAATTACAAGGCATTTCGCAAAAATCATGCAGCGTTTTGAACGATATGGGGACAAAGATTCAATGGCTGGAAAGCTATGTCACTGATGACAAGATTTATTGTGTCTACATTGCCCCTGATGAAACAACCGTCAAGGAACATGCCGAAAAAGGTGGTTTTCCGGCGAATCGTATTTCCCAAATAAAAACCACTATCAATCCTACCACAGCCGAAGGCTAAATAACTGGAAAGCGCGTTTGCGTTTCCGTACAAAAGCACTTTTTAATAACCACAATGAACACACGAGTGATAACAATGAGCAAAAAAACTCTCTCAAACACCCTTTGCAGCCTACTGCTGCTTACCCCCTTAATCAGCCATGCTGAAATCCTGGCAATGGTCAATTACGACAGCATAGCCGGTCAATCCCCACGCCGCGAAGGGATTGCGATTCTTGATGTTGATCCTGATTCGCCGCAATTTGGCAACATTATCAATGATCTGCCTTTGCCACCCGATGCGATTTCCCACCACATCTTTTACAACAAGGATTTAAGCAAAGCCTATATCACCGCTTTGGGTAAGGGGCCATTGCGCGTCATCAATATGAACCGCAAGCCTTATGCCATTGAATTAGTGGATGTGCCGGAATGCCAGGTCAGCGAAGACATGGTATTTACGGCTGACAAAAAAACCTGGTATCTCACCTGTATGGGTTCCAGTAATGTGATTGTCGGCGATGCGCAGACAGATAAAGTGAAACAGGTCATTGCGGCTGATGGCAAGGACACGTTGATTCGTTATCCGCATGGCATTGGCTTGCAAGAAGATATTGATCGGATGATCGTTACCAGTACCGTAAATCCATCTGATTTAAGCGATGCAGGGGAAACGGTCACCGTTATCGAAGCCACCAGCGGTAAGGTGTTGTCCACTCATAAACTGTCCGAAAAGCCAAGTCCGTCAGGTTCAGCACCGGTAGAAGCGGTCTTTGTGCCGCATGCGAATCCGCCGATGGCTTATGTGGCTACCATGTTTGAAGGCAAATTGTGGACGGCAATATGGCAGGTGAACCATCACAGTTTTGACTTTCAGCCTGTTTATGATTTTGCTGAAGTTAAACAAGGCGTACCTTTGGAAATTTATTTTAACAAGGCGCACGATAAGTTATATATCACCACCGCAAATCCGGGGGCATTGAATATTTTTGACATCAGTGGCGAATCCGTAACAAAACCGGTTTTAATAAAGTCGATTCCAACAGCCGCCGGTGCTCATCATGTTGTCTTTTCACCCGATGAAAAATATGCGTTTGTGGAAAACAACTTTTTAAATTTACCCGATATGAATGATGGCTCAATTACGGTGATTGATTTGCACAAAATGGAAAAGAAAACCAGTATTGATACCCTAAAAAATAAGGGCTTAAAACCTCATGACATCTACATGTTGCCGCAATGGCATACAGATGACGCGCATTAATATGGAGTTTCATTGTCGTCGAGAATCAGATTATAGATCGCCTTATTGATTAAGCAACATTATTTCAGGCACGGCGCACCCTACGTGGTTAATCGATTCGGATAGGTCGCTTTGTCAACTTCGGAGTCTATATGTGGCAATGCTCTTGTTATTATGCACATCACTTAATGCATATTTTGTTTATTGGCAATAAATGAGTAATGCGCTCAAGCAGCGCAAATATTACACCCCAGCAACAAGGATCCCCCCATGTTCAAAAAAGTAACAAATGTAGCGGTAGTTTTATCCACTGTCATGTCAATGACAGTGCCGGTTATGCCTGTTTTTGCAGAAGGCGCACCACGACCCAATCAATTCTGGTGGCCGGATCAACTGGATCTTTCGCCTCTTCGTCAGCACGCCGCCGAGTCAAGTCCTTTGGGCAAAGACTTCAACTATGCCAAAGAATTCCAGAGTCTTGATCTTAACGCGGTGAAAAAAGATATTCAGGCGGTTTTGACAACATCTCAGGATTGGTGGCCAGCCGACTATGGAAATTATGGGCCGTTTTTCATTCGTATGGCCTGGCACGGTGCCGGCACCTATCGTATCTCTGACGGACGTGGCGGCGCGAGTGGTGCGGAACAGCGTTTTGAACCCCTTAACAGCTGGCCGGATAATGTGAATCTCGATAAGGCACGCCGCTTGCTCTGGCCGATTAAAAAGAAGTATGGCGAAAAGCTTTCTTGGGGCGACCTGATGGTCTTTACGGGTAATGTCGCGCTTGAATCCATGGGCTTTAAAACCTTCGGCTTCGGCGGCGGACGTACAGATGATTGGGAACCCAATTTAATCTATTGGGGCGCAGGTGCCAAGTTTATGTCCAGCAATCGCGACAACAACAGCAAGCTTGATAAGCAAGTAGGTGCAACTCAAATGGGGCTGATCTACGTCAATCCTGAAGGCCCGAACGGCAACCCCGATCCTATGGCAGCCGCGAAAGACATTCGTGAGGCCTTCGGTCGCATGGCCATGAACGACGAAGAGACTGTTGCGCTTATCGCGGGTGGACACACGTTCGGTAAGGCGCATGGTGCTGCTTCTCCTGCCAAGTGCGTTGGCCCGGCACCCGCCGGTGAAGCCATCGAACAACAAGGGTTAGGCTGGATAAATAAATGTGGTACCGGCAAAGGCGCTGACACCATTAGTAGCGGTCTGGAAGGTGCCTGGTCTTCCGATCCCATCTCTTTTACTACGCAGTATCTTGATAACCTGCTTGCTTTCGACTGGACCCAAACAAAGAGTCCTGCTGGCGCGATTCAATGGCAGCCCGTAGGTGCGGCTGCCGCTAAGATCGTTCCAGATGCACATGATCCGACTAAAAAACATCCGCTTATGATGTTTACCACCGATTTGGCGCTGAAGTTCGACCCGGCCTACAGCAAGATCGCCAAGCGCTTCCATGATAATCCGGAGGAGTTCAAGCTCGCTTTCGCCAAGGCATGGTTCAAGCTGACACACAGAGATATGGGGCCGTATGCGCGTTATCTTGGAGCCGAGGTTCCTAAAGAACAGTTAATATGGCAAGATCCTGTTCCAGCAGTCGATTATAAATTGATTGACAAAGCGGATATTGACAAGCTTAAGGACACTATCCTCGCATCGGGATTATCGGATTCTGAACTGGTCAGGACGGCTTGGGCTTCGGCTGCCTCTTTTCGTGGCACAGATAAACGTGGCGGGGCGAACGGAGCGCGTATCCGTCTTGCGCCAGAAAATAATTGGGCTGTCAACGACCCGGCAGAGCTCGAAAAAGTGCTGAAGACTCTGGAGAACATTCAGTATAAGTTCAATAGCGGGCATTCTGACGGGAAGAAGGTCTCACTGGCAGACGTTATCGTGC
>JBAXTQ010000124.1:0-11361 GCA_037130115.1 Methylococcaceae bacterium | reverse complement strand
CCTTTATAGTCGTTTCATTAAAAAATGTATCCGATTTTACCTTTAAAGATTTAACTCTATTATTATGTTCTGAGTGATTTTTGGAATTATCTGTTGCATACCCCATGTTAGAAACGAGAAATGCTGCCAAACCAATTACGCATAATTTTATATTCATGTTCATATTATTTATCCTCTTGAAGTAACAAAATGTGACCTTCACGAATTCACTTTCGGCAGTTCGACTTTCCTAAATTAGGACTCGCAACTTTCTGTCCCTACGTCACCATAGGTTTAGCGTTAATTATTGTCTTTAAAATTAATCATTATTACTATTCGTATAAATACCTATAGGACTACAAATTTGGTGCTGTAAACAGCATGACTTTTGATCTTAAATCTCTTCAAAAAAGCTTTTCCTTTATTTTCTTATTTACTTCTTTTACTTGTTTGGGTTATTCTGTATAAATGTACGTAACGAACCATAGGATTTTTGCAAACCCTTTTGCAACCCTATTTTCAGCTAATTTTATCTCTTCCAAACTTTACCTTAGATTAGGCTGTATTTTTGAGGGTTGAATCCCTACAGAATCCTGTAATTTTTCGTCTGAAAAATCATATTCGCCCAAGAAATTAAAGTTTCCCCAGGTGATTATAGAATGACTGGTAATCGCTTTCAGCGCGTAGGATGGGTAGAGGCGATAGCCGAAACCCATCATAATTTTTTCTTTATGTCATGGGTTTCGCGATGCTCTACCCATCTCTCGTCAGTTTGGGAGTGAGTCTAAAATCTCCCCTAACCCCTCTTTGTTAAAGAGGGGAACTGATTAATTACGTGAAAGCTTAAGCCTTACTCCTCAGAGCCATAACATTTGGGGTAATCAATACAAACATTACAAGAAGGTGCCCGACATAAATACAAGCCTTCTGCTTCACACAGCTGTTTATATAAAAACTTTTTCCATTTCATGTCTTGGGTGTTTTTTACAGCCAGCTCCGGAAAATTGTAGTGCAACATCGCACTTAATTGTGAGCGTGTCCAGAGGCCTAAATCTTGCCATAAGTGGTCGCTACCCAGACAACCGGCAACGATAATGGCAATGATCCATTCCACTTCAAGGGTATCCGGTTTGCTGTATTGCCTTAGCAGATTAACCAGGTCTTCTTTTTCCAGCATCCGGCTAAAGTCCAATTGACTGCCTGATACTGCTTGTTCCGGAACGGTAAGATCTTGAAAATAAGCCGCTTTTAAGTGTTCAAACTGATCAGGCTCCAGTCCCAGATAGTCGGGCAAAACGCCTTGCCCGGCACACCAACTGGCGACCATACAGGCCAACCATTCCTCATTAGGCGATTCTATGAGGGCTGGCGATAACCGGGAACAAAAGAGTTCCCGGTTATTCAGAAGTTGGAGTGCCATGGACATAATTAATATTCGACCAGAATATCTTCGTCTCTGACGATCATCTGACAAGCCAATCGCCACGGCGAAGGCAGGTCATCGACAATCATTTGTTCCATTTCTTCTTTGCTGATTTTGCCGCTGACGCGCAGGACATCTTTTTCCTTTTCTGTTAAAGGGCCGCCCATGCGTTGATGTTTTTGATCAACGCTGCTGACTTTTACCAAGCAGGTGCCACATTCGCCATCCTGGCATTCATAACTGATGGGGATTTTGTTTTCCCTCGCCAGTTTTAGTAGTGTTTCTGTATGACTGCCTGCTACGGCATAGACGGTTTTATCCCGGTATTCGGGACTTGAAAAAGTAATTAAAGCCATGATTTTCTCCTTATTGTTGATGTGTCGTCGCATAGTTCCCCGCTTTTAAAAAGAGGGGGTGGGGAGATTTTTTAAATCAACCCCTCCTCATCAATCCCCCTTTTTTAAAGGGGCAAGTGAATAACTGATGCTATTTTTTAAACCGGCTTGACTCTAATAGTTCCGCCCAGAACTTGAGCCTGACAGGCCAGTCGGTTATGTTTTCCGGCCATATTTTCGCGCAGGATTTTATCTTCCAGTACCGAGGCTTCGGTCAGGTTGTCCCAACCTTCAGTGATTTTGGTAATACAAGTTCCACATTCACCTTCACGGCAACCGTAAACAATGCCTGAGCCCACTTTTTCTGAAATTTCAATCAGCCGGGTGCCTGCCGGTGCGTTAACGGTAACGTTTATATCTTCAAAGGTAATCGACGCTTTCGCCATTTCTATTCTCCTGTTGTGTTAAAAATTGTTAAGCAAGATCAGCACTATCTATTACTTTAGCTTGCCTTAAACCCATTAGATCCTGGGCCATTTCATGCCCGAATTCTCGACAGGTCTGAATTTCTTCATCTGTCGGAATTAACTTGATGCGTATGCCCGGAATGGGCACACGCAATTTGAGTCCGCGTAAACGATCCTCAACCATTTTTACCCCTTCGCCAGTCCAGCCATACGAGCCAAAAACGCCACCCAGCTTTGACTTTAGATTGATAACCACTAAAGACGATAATAAATCCCACACCGGTTTGACCGCATCGCCGTTGATGGTTGGTGTGCCAAACAGGATGCCGTCAGCGCCTTCTATTAAATCGACAAACGGAGCTATTTCACTACCCTCCAAATCATATAAAGAGACGCGGACATGCTCAACCCCCATCGCGCCTTCATAAATCGCCTCAGCCATGCGCCGGGTGTTGCCGTAAGAACTGATATAAAAAATCAGCAGGGTTTTTTCGCCTGCGCTGATTTCGCTTTGCATGGCGGAACATGATAATTCGTGATAGCGCTGCACATAGCGTTGCGGTTGGTCACGCAATAACGGGCCGTGGGCAGGCAAAATGGCAGTTAACGGTAGCGGTTCAAGCAGCACCAGTGCCCGATTAACGTAGTCTTTAAATGGCCGCATGATGTGGGCATAGTAATATTCAAACGAAAAGCGAAAGTCGCCGACGACATCGTTGAATAAGCGCACATCACAAAAATGGCAGCCAAACACATCACCTGAAAACAAGGTTTTTTCTTCGACCAAATAGGTGCATTGCGTATCGGGCCAATGTAAATACGGGGTGTGAAAAAACGTCAGGTTTCTGTCACCTAAGGACACGGTGTCACCCGTGATAACCGGCGTAAAATCAAAAGTATCCTGCTTTAACAAGGCTTTCAACATGGATTGCGCTTTTTGGGAGATATACACGCGGGCTTGTGGCGCCCTGCGCATCAGTTCAGGTAACGCGCCGGTGTGGTCGGGTTCCAAATGATTTAAGACGATGACTTTAATTTCGTCATAACGCGCCACCGATTCCAGGCGGGCAAAAAAATCATGGGCAAAGTTTTCCTTTACCGTATCAATAACCGCGACACCTTCGCTGCCCCTGACAATATAGGCGTTGTAAGTGGTGCCATTGGCGGTTTTTAAAATAATGTCAAAGTTGCGTAAATTAGGATCCAGCGCACCTATCCAATGCACCCGTTCTGACAACGCAACGGCTTGTGGCAAGCCATCCAGTGTTAATACGGGTAATTTACTCATGGCGGCAACCGGCTGGTTCATGGGTTTTGGGGCAACTTTCCAGATCTGAAATAATCCCGGATTCAGATAAGCCTATCCAGTTGTCAACGGCTTGCTGATCAAATCCTGCCACAAAGCTATCGCCGACTTGCATCAATGGGCGACGAATTAACAACGGATTTTTCAGCATCAGCGCCAAGGCTTCCTGCTCTGTTTGAGTCTCGGGGTCAATCTCGCCGTGTTTGATGGCTGGGGCACTGTAATTAAACCAATCCCTTACCGCCATTGCACCAAAGAAAGCCCGCAGGTGCTTGGCCTGCCAGTTTTCAGTCAATAAATTTTTGGCAATAATCTGATGACCCGCTGCCGCCAACAATTTCTTTTGCCGGGTATTGTTAGCGCAACCTGGTTTTTCGTAGAAAGTGACAGTAGCCATCAGTGATGTCCTGGGTTAGTGGGACTGTAATTCAGCCATGGCTTCAGCCATTTTTTCCGGCGGAATGCCCGTTAAAGAGCCGGGTGGGTTAATCGCCAGCCCAAACGAATCCAGAATTGCGCCTTCTATCGGGCAAATACTGGCACATTGAAAGACCGGAAAATCACCTTCGCATTCTGTGCATTTTTTGGCATCCACCAAAAAATGCGGTTTGGCCTCATAGATAGCATGACTGGGACAAACCGGTTCACAGGCAAAACAATTAACGCAAGACTCAATAATTTTTACTGCCATAACAGGCTCCTGAACTCTTTACACTAGAATCGTTGGGTTATCTCGCTAACCCATCCCTTAAAGATTAATTCACCACGAAGACACGAAGTTCACGAAGAAAAACCAAAGAAAAATCTTCGTGTTCTTCGTGTCTTCGTGGTGAAATGTCTTAAGTTGCACTCGCCCTGATGGCTTCAGGTATGGCATCCAACTTACCCGCTGCCGCCATTTCTTTGTAAACTGCCAGAACGGCTTCTTCGATGGGTTCCATGGCATGTTCACCATTGGGCGCGATGCCCGCTGCTTCCAGTTGTTCCCACGGTTCATAACCGACTTTGGAACACAGTACCGCTTCGCAGCCAGCCAAGGCACGGATAGTTATTTGCAGGGTCGTTTCACCGTCACCGCAAGTGCTGTCGCCACCACAATATTGATCCGCTTTGCGATGACTGATAAAGCGCACACCGTCCGGCGAAGCTTCATAAATCAGGAATTCTTTGGCATGACCAAAGTGCAGGTTGATCACACCCTGACCACTGGTCGCTACGGCCATTAATACCGGACGTGTGGTCAGTTTGAGTTCTTGTTTGTGTTGCTGCGATTTTTCAGCTTTTTCCAAACGTTTGCTATCCATCTCAGCCTGTATGGCTTGATGAATCACTTTGCGTTTTTCCATTGCCGCCGCATAATCAATTTCCATATCTTCAATCTTGTCCAGCGTAAATTCATCACCGCGATCTTCGCCCAACATGCCCACGGCATCGGCTCGGCATTGGCGACAATGGCGCATCATGTTCATATCGCCGGAACAACTGTCTTGCAGGTCTTGCAGTTCATCAGGAGTAGGGCCGCGTTGCCCCATGATGCCATAAAAAGTGCCGTGTTCAGCTTCGGCAATCAGCGGCATGACGTTATGCAAAAATGCACCTTTGGATTTAACTACTTTACTGACTTCTGCCAAATGCTGGTCATTGACACCGGGAATCATCACTGAATTGACCTTTACCAAAATGCCTTTGGCAATCAGCATTTCCAGACCTTTTTGCTGTTGTTCAATCAGGATTTTCGCGCCTTTTACGCCTTTAATGCGTTTGTTATTCCAGAAAATCCACGGATAAATTTTTGCGCCGATTTCAGGATCAACGCAATTAATGGTGATAGTGACATGATCAATATTATGCTTGGCCAATTCCTCTACTGATTCTGGCAAAGCCAAACCGTTAGTTGATACGCATAATTTAATATCCGGCGCTTCTTGACTTAAACGCCGGAAGGTTTCAAAAGTACGTTCGGGATTTGCGAGCGGGTCACCGGGGCCGGCAATACCCAATACGGTCATTTGCGGAATATTGGCCGCCACCGCCATGGTTTTTTTAACGGCCTGATCCGGTGTTAGCACTTCAGAAACCACGCCTGGACGCGATTCATTTGAACAATCATATTTGCGGTTACAATAATGGCATTGGATATTACAGGCTGGCGCAACGGCAACGTGCATACGGGCAAAGTAATGATGCGCGTCTTCTGAATAACACGGATGATTCTGTACCTTTTCCCGGATAGAATCTGGTAAGGTATCCATCTGGTTTTCTGTCGTGCCACAAGAACTGGCTGCACAACCACCGTTGGCACCATGCTCTGCGTGGGAAGGGGTATCATTTAATACTGGCAATTGCATGGGTTTTACCTCGTAAGTGTGTTTACAAAAGTAAAAGCACAGGCCGTGCCAATGTCAGTATTTATTTTATGCTGTTGATTTTTATAGGCTTTAGTTTTTTCTGAGGGGTGATTGTCGTAAATGCAACAGTCATTTTTTTAGGCTTTGTAATTAATGGCACAATGACTTTGTGCTGTTAATAAGGGTGATGGCGTGATTTTTTGTTCGTGATGTAAAGTAGAACGGCATAAGCCTCGGTGTGAGTGGTAGTGGGAACAGGCGTTTCCGGCATACCACCAAAATCGCTCGTAAACGCCACCTCGCGCTACGCTTGGGTGGTCTTATTCCGGTCTACGCAGGACTAAGAAAGGTTTATATTAGAGCTGGATGAGGAATAATCAGCATTAAAAGGGTGTATCCCGGGTAAAACATCGACCAAGATTTGTTTGGCTTTTTCAATATCATAATCAAGCTGCAAGCGCGTCCAAAAACTATCGCTTAAGCCAAAGAAACACGAAAGTCTTAGTCCCGTATCAACGGTAACAGAACGGTTTCCCGCTATTATTTCACTAATACGACGTTGAGAAACACCGATTGATTTTGCCAATCGGTACTGGGTAATACCCATCGGCTTAAGAAAGTCTTCCAGTAATATTTGCCCCGGTGTTTGCATGGGCACAGGCGCTGCATCAATATCAATTAGATCGCTGTAATCAAGCTGTTTAATGTTTTCGGTACGAATAGTCATATTTTTTTAGTGGTAGTCAATGATTTCAACATCGTAAGCATTGCCATCGTGCCAAACGAAGCAGATGCGCCATTGGTCATTAATTCGAATACTGTATTGGCCAATACGATCACCCTTTAATGATTCAAGTCGATTGCCTGGGGGTATCCGCAGATCATCAAGTAATGAGGACGCATGAAGTTGTTGAAGTTTGGAACGCATCCTGACCCGAATATCAGCAGGAAATTGCTTAACAGGTAAACCTTGAAAAGCCGCAGCCGTTTCTTTAGAAGCAAAAGATTTAATCATGACTTTATAGTATCGCTAGGCATTACTCTATGCAAAGTGTTTTTCGATTTTATTTTCAGCAACACAACTCATCTCATCTCAAGCGACATCATAATACCAGTCCAACAGCTCCTCTCCACCCCAGTTTTCGGCATCGGACGGGATGGTTTCATCAGTTTCGTAGAGTGTCATTTGTCCGGGTTTTGGCGATGTCACCAATAAACTTTCGGCATAATCAACTGAACAGCCTTCTTTGCCGGATTCATCTTTTAGCCATTGCGCCGCCATAACGATGGCATCTTGGCGGGTTTCACCGAAGCCGAAAACGGCGTAATCATGTTGCACATATAAAATGGTCATTGCTGCTCCAAACGGGTTGATGAAAAGTCTTTAAACCTTTTTTATTCACCACGAAGACACGAAGGATACGAAGCTTAGGAATGCGCATGAAATAACTTAGGCATCTGGCTCCCTCTCCCACCGGGAGAGGGTTGGGGTGAGGGGATATAAATGGTCAGGTTATTTCATGCATGTTCCTTATCAATCTTCCTTGCTGGCTTAAGACCTCGGCCTTTACGCAAAAAGGAGCGCCCGCAACAAGCCAAGCGACGTTGGCACGGATTGGGGAGTGGATGCAAGACCCCTTCCCAATTTTTGGCTTCATCCCAAATGGATGTTTCCTCAATGTCGTTAAGTTAAGCATACAACTGGAGTAAAACCGCTTTAGCTGTTTTTATAGGCAATAGCTGAAGCGATTGCACTCCAGTTTTTTAAACAACTTGCACTTAACTTAATGATATTGGGTGTTTCCTTATTGCTTTTTTTTCTTCGTGCTCTTCGTGTCTTCGTGGTGAATAAATTGAAAATCACCTAAATCTGCTTCATGGTAATATCCAGGGTCAAAATACGATAGGCGATTTGTCTCGGAGTCATGTTTAACAAGCGAGCTGCTTTGGCTTGTACCCAACCGCTTTGTTCCAGTGCGGCAATGACGCGTTCACGGTCATCCATGTTGTCATCACTAAAATCAATCGCCAGTGCTTTTAGGGGTTTACTGTGCAGTCCGGCTTGCGCCACTACATCTTCAAGTCCGGTGCTGACCATCACATCGCGATCAATGATGCCGTTAGGGCTCATGATGGCCGCGCGTTCCAGACGGTTTGCCAATTCGCGGACATTACCCGGCCAGTCGTGTTTCATTAATATTCGAATGGCGCTTTCCTTGATTTCCAGCGGTCGCCCACCTTGCTGGTTTGATATTCTGCCGAGCAGGAATTCGGATAACTCGGGAATGTCTTCGGTTCTGTCGCGTAAAGCCGGCATCAGCATGGGCATCACATTAAGTCGATAATATAAATCTTCCCTAAACTTGCCTTCGGTGACTTCTTCTTCAAGATTGCGATTAGTGGCGGCAATAATGCGCACATTGACTTTTATCGTCTGGGTTCCGCCGACCCGTTCAAATTCTCCTTCCTGTAAAACGCGGAGTAATTTGGCCTGGAACGAGGCGGAAATTTCACCAATTTCATCGAGGAACAGCGTGCCATTATCGGCTAATTCAAAGCGGCCTTTGCGCTGACTGATAGCACCGCTAAACGCGCCTTTTTCATGACCAAATAATTCAGATTCCAATAAGGTGTCGGGCAGGGCGGCGCAATTCAGTTTTAAAAAGGGGCCACTGGCACAGCCTGAATTAAAATGAATGGCATTAGCCACGACTTCTTTACCGGTGCCTGATTCACCGCGAATCAATACCGTGGTATTCCATTTAGCAACCTGACGGATTAAATCAAACACCTTTAACATGGGCGATGAATGGCCGATGATGTTTTCAAAGCTGTAGTTTTTGATTAAGGCTTGTTTGAGTCGATCGCGTTCACTTTGCAAGTTAAGCTGGTTGCGTTCGATTGCCCGCAACATTTTGACGCTTTGGGCAATCAAGTTGGCAATCATCTCCATAAATCGTGCCCGCTCACCCAGAAAAAGACTGTTATTCGGTTGCGCTGCCAGTACCCCGATGGTATCACCTTCTTCAATATAAATGGGTGAACCAATAAAAGGTAACTCGGGATCATACAATCCTAAACGACCCAGAAAACGGGGCTCTTCGGACACTTTTTCAACGACAATGGTACTGCCGTCATGAAGGATGGCACCCATCAAACCTTCGCCGGGGTTGTATCTGATAGGTTGATTAAGTTTATCAATGCTTTCAGAGTGAATAACACTGACAATCATGCTGTTATTTTCAATTTCCTTCAGGGTTATCATCCCGGAACACATGCCGGATCTTTTATGGAGTATCTCCAGAACCGCCTGTAATTTTGCATGCAAATCATGCGTGCTGTTTAATACCTGACTAATGAGGTACAAGGTATCCAGTTCGGCTTCGATGAGTTGTAATCGCTCTGTCATCAGGTTAATCTCCTTGGCTCCTGTCTGTGCAGAGGGAAGCTTATTTTAAACCGACATCCCTGGGTATAAGCCGGATCTATATCAATAAACCCCTGATGCTGGGTAATAATTTCTTTTGCCATAACCAGTCCCATGCCCGCCTGGTTACTGCCCATGGGACGGGTGGTATAAAAAGGTTCAAATACTTTGGTGCGTTTTTCAAAGGGAATGCCGGGGCCGCTGTCTTCAATGCAGACAAAAATCATGTCATCGTCAGCATCAGTGGTAATTTTTATTCGCTGTTCGCCATGGTTTGATGCGCTGATAGCATCAATTGCATTATCTATTAATTGCTTAAACATTATACGCAGGCGATTTTCAGAACCCAGTATGTTGGGTAATGCAGGCATTGGATGCCAATGCACATCAATGCCCTTGCTCAAGATTTGTTGGTCGCTAAGTAAAAGCACATCATGAAGAATTTGATTGACGTTAACCGGAATAATAGTCGCCTGCATAATCTTCGGGATACATTTCTCCATGGTTTTAATTGCTTCTTCACCGGATTGCTGAATTTGCTGCAAACTATGCAACAGACCGACTTGTTGATCCATCCCTTTGTGTCTTAAGAGTTGTTCGGCTGCCCTGATTTGGTTCATAGGCATTTGAATTTGGTGCATCGCACCCAGCAAAGTTTCCCTGATACTGCGCACCCGTTCATCTTCAGCCATGATGGTTTTTAAGGTTTGAAGGTGTAACTCTTCCATCTGCCGACGTTGCCGGGTGATGTCGGTAATGGTGAGTATCAGATATTGCTTGGAAGTATTATCAAAAAAGGCATCGGCATTAACCTCGTTTTCCATAAACCAGTTTCCGGCACAGGAAAACCAGCGAGGTCTACGGTTGCCTTTGCCTTCTATTCTAAATTCACGATTATTAAAACCCAGTTCATTTTTTTGTATTTGTTGCCATAAATCCCCCATTTCATTACGCAGCAACTGTAAAAAAAAAGCGGCAGGTTCGCCTTTATCGAGATCAGTGACCAGGGCTTTATAGTTATGATTATCTAAAATCACCCGATCTTGATCATCAATAACCACCATGGCAATGGGTGACGAATTAATGACCGACTCGATTAAAAGTTTATGATTAATAACCTTTTTTTCAGATTCATAAGGCTGGGTAATATCTCTGTGCATGCCTATAAAATGCGTAATGACGCCGTGCTCATCCAGCATGGGTGCTATCGTCAAATCAGCGAGATAACGATGACCGGATTTATGTCGGTTACATAAGGTGCCATGCCATGTTTTCTTGGCAGTGATGGTATGCCATAAATCGTAATAGACTTCTCTGGGTGTCGATTTGTCTGACAATATGGATTCATTTTCTCCCAAAATATCAGAGGAATGGTAACCGGTGACTTTGGAAAATGCTTCATTAACATACAGTATGTTGGATTTTTTATCGGTAATCGAAATCGCGATCGGCGCTTGTTCAACCGCCTCAACAAATAAGCCATAGGGCACTTTGTCATCATTATCATGAATAGTCCCTTTCCCCAGAAAATTGGGTGCCAGTTCATCAATGACGCTTTCCATATTGGTATGCATCCGTAAATATTGCAATGACTTCTTTTTCATAGATTTATGACGGGGGCTAGGGTTTAACTTATAGTTATAAGAAGCAAAAATTATGCCGATGTCGATATGGATGCTTTTTATGCTTTATCAACGACAGGCTATAGATCGATCAATCGTGTGCTACTTTAGGAGTGCGCATGAAATAACTTAGCCATCTTGCTCCCTCTCCCATCGGGAGAGGGTTGGGGTGAGGGGATATAAAGGGTCAAGTTATTTCATACACGTTCCTTAGTAGTTATTTACCTCCACCTTTGAAAAAGGGGGAGAGCATAGCGAGGGGGCGGCGGGGGATTTATCTAATAAAATCTTCCCTAACCCCTCTTTTTCAAAGAGGGGGACTGAATGATTAGGTGTCGGTTGGTTTTGCCGTTTTCCTGATGTTAATACTCGTTGTCCCAGTTTTTTTAGCTTGACTGCGGCAATCCCGGATAAATCAAGATGTTTTCGTTAGTCGCGACGTGGGCGTCGCTCC
>JBAXTQ010000123.1:0-11410 GCA_037130115.1 Methylococcaceae bacterium | reverse complement strand
CCGTAGGGATAACATAACTGAGCCCAACCAGTAATTCCAGGTTTAACACGGTGTCTTTCCCGATAATAAGGAATGGTGTTATTAAATCCCCGAACAAATTCGGGACGCTCCGGACGTGGCCCGACAAAACTCATATCACCTCTTAATACATTGAATATTTGTGGCAATTCATCTATACGGCAGGTGCGGATAACCCGACCGACTCTGGTGATGCGATTATCATTTTGTTGCGCCCATTGCGCACCATTTTTTTCAGCATCCGTTTTCATGCTTCTAAATTTGAGCACCTCAAAATTTTTATTTTTTTCACCCACGCGTACCTGACGATAAAGCACAGGCCCCTTAAACCTGCTTTCAAGAATAATGACCAATGCGGTTAACAGCATAACCGGCCAGGCAATAACCAGTAGTATCAAACTTGCAAACAAATCAAAGAATCTTTTTTCCAATGATCTAAAATCGCCTTGCGCAAAACCGTCGCAGGAAATAAGCCAACCGGGATTAACATTTTCCAGTGAAATAAGCCCTTGTTCCCGCTCATAAAACTCGATAATATCCATAATCGTCAAACCTGACATTTTGCAATCCAGTAATTCATCAAGTGGTAATTGCATGCATTTATCATCGATGGCAATGACAATCTCATCTATTTTGTACTTCTCGGCAATGGCAATAATATTGTTGTTATAAGTAATTATTTGGGCCGAATCGACTACCGAAACTTCATTGGGCATTGCTAAAAAGCCAATTATGGTAAAACCCCTATGGATAAGTGAATCGTTAAGCGTAATTAATTGATGTGCTTTTTGACCGCTACCAACAACCAAAAAACGGCGTTTTAACCGGTCAAGATTAACAATTTTATAAAACAGAAAGCGCGTTATCATGATTCCGACAAAAGCAAAAAACAACGCAGAAATTAACACACTTCGAGCGACATGAAGCTCGGGTAATAGATAATAAATAGTAACAACTGCAAAAATGGCTATACCAAAACTGACGCATGTTCTCGCAGCCAAATTATAATCTTCCCCGCTTAATGTTCTTCTATATAAACCCAGTCCCAAACAGGACAAGCTCATTACGCAGGAAAAAATAATACTGGCTAAAGCAATGTCTTGTGCAGAGTACCAGGATTGTATTTTTAGAAACCGGACATCACTACCCAAGTACATCGCTGCAAAAAACACAAAAAATTCAATCAACAGCAACCATAAATAAGCTCTGGAAATGTAGTGTCGAAAGATGCGAATCATGATGTTTCTCTGTTATTGTTACTTATGCATCGAAGTAATATTCAATACAATCCTTTGGCTTTCAGAAGGTTTTGAACATGATTAACAGGAATTGCATAAGAAATACCACTTGGCTTTGACAAGACATTTTCCTTGCTCTCCTGCACAAAAACCTTATTTATAACCCCCATGACTTCCCCTGTATCGGAATCATAAAGAGGACTGCCACTGTTTCCAGGGTAAGCGGTCGCATCCAACTGAAATACATTGTAGGGGGCTTCTAATCGCCGGAGTATTTTTTCGTTGATCTGCTCTGCTCTTGGCATCGGTATTACATTGGGAGTGATTGCAGAAACTATTCCCCGATGAGTAACAGGATAAAGTCCTAAAACCATACCAATAGGAAATCCGGTAAAAGCATACAATTGTCCTTCACGAACCAATGATACCGTGCCTAATTTAAGTGGCGACAGGCGCTCTTCAGTAATTTTTAAAACCGCCAGGTCATGCTCTTTATCAAGCGCCACCTCGGTTGCAAAGACAGCCTTGTCGTTATTATCTTTATGATAAAAAACAGCAATCTGCTCCAGATGCTCATAATCCATCTTGTCTGGAACAACATGCGCATTGGTAATAATCAAACTACCATCGCCTACTGCAAAACCAGTCGCCAAAAAAACAGCACGCGGGTTTCGTTTAGGCATATAGGTTCCAACTGCGACGATGCCCGGTTTTATTTTTGCTATCGTGTTGGCAAGGGATTGCTCTGCATAACTTTCGCCAGAAAAAAAACAACTGATAAATCCGAGTAAAACCAGGCGGGCTGACAACTTATCAAGATACAGAATAAGTTTATTTTTTGTAAAACTCATTTTTTAACCGTCATGGGAAAGTAGCTGAATTAATAGATGCCATTAAACTTCATTGGCAATGCTAACTTGATTCTTAGGTAAATCTTAGACCATAAGCTTAATATTACTAGACCGCAGTCGATCTTAATGCTCACACTGGTTTTCGTTTAAGTAATCTTGGGCTAACATCAGCCCTACCCGGTCGCACTTATCCAGAGAAGTCGCGCTATAATTACTGTTGGCCATTAAAAAACACATCGTGCGGTATTCAATGCGGCAAATCCCTAAATCAATGAAAGCCGTTTTTCTACTAATACTGTTAAGCTTGATTGCGCCCGTTGTTTTTGCCGAGGTCGATATTTCAGGGCTGGCGGGAAAATCCAAAGATAATGTGCGGCTTGTATTGTCTCTGGAAAAGGAGAAATGCGACGCACCGGAATGGAAAATACGCGGTTTGTATGCACAAGCAGACCAGGAAATTGATCAAGGTTTGCGGGCATTAGGTTATTACCATGCGGTTATCGACAAATCATTGGCTTTTGGCAAGACCTGTTGGAAAGCAGATTTTGCTATTAATCCGGGGCCGCAGGTTTACGTCAAGGACATCAATATTACCTTTACCGGTGCCGCGCATGATGACACTGAGTTTAAAAAGCTGCACGACAAACTGCTTAAAACCAAAGACAGTCCTCTTGACCATAGTCAATACGAAAAGATGAAACGCCGGATTGAGTCGCTGGCACTGGAAAGGGGTTATTTGAAAGGGACGTTTACAGAAAAAAAACTAATTATTGATAAACAGCTCAATCAAGCACACATCCAGTTAGTATATGATGCCGGAAAGCGCATGGTTTTTGGCAAGGTTGTCGTTGAGCAGGACATTTTAAATCCGGAATTTGTAGCCAAATATATTTCGATAAAAAGCGGCGATTTTTATACCAGCGAGCAACTGGCCAAAACCCATAACGATCTTTCAAAAACCGGCTATTTCGAGATGATAGACATCGATCCCGACACTGAAAAGGCAGGCAAAGAAGTGCCTGTTACCCTTAAGCTGCAACCCAAAAAGAAGCATCATTTTACCTTTGGCGCGGGTTATGATACCGATATCGGCCCGCTGATAAGTACGGCGTATGAAAACCGCCGCTTGAATCGCCTGGGACATTTTTTGACTTCAGAGCTTGATCTGTCGCCGGTATTATCAACAGCCGCCGTAGAATACAACGTGCCTTTAAACAATCCGGTCAGCGATTTTTTTAGCTTCGGCGGCGGTCTCAAACGCGAAGATACCAACAGTTTTAAAACCACCTCAGCGATGCTTTCCGGACGTTTAAAACATGCCTTGGACAGTGGCTGGAAACAGACGCTGTTTCTTGATCTTGATTATGAAGACTTTCTGATAGGATCAAACACAACCCAGACATTGTTATTGGTGCCGGGCGGCAGTTGGTTTAAATCTGTCGCCGATAACGCGTTGCGCCCCACCCAAGGTTATCGGGCAAAATTTGACGCCAGCGGCAGTTATCAAAATCCACTGTCCAATGTCAGTTTTCTTCAAACCGCTTTGTCGGCGGTATGGATGCACCCGCTACCTTGGAACAGTAAGTTTATTGGCCGAACAGAACTGGGTGCAACACTGGTTGACCAGTTTGACAAGCTGCCAACATCGTACCGGTTTTATGCCGGTGGTATTAACAGTATTCGCGGTTATGCCTATAAAGAACTGGGGCCCAAGGATAATCAAGGCAATGTCATTGGCGGCAAGTTTTTAACCATACTTAGTCTGGAATATGAAAAAGCAATTTTTGATAACTGGGGTGTTTCTGCATTTGTTGATAGTGGCGATGCGTTTAATCTGGGTAATATCCGCTTAAAAACCGGAGCAGGATTAGGCGTGCGCTGGTATTCGCCCTTTGGGCCGGTTCGGGTTGATGTTGCCATTCCCTTGAACGATTCAACTTCTTCATTTCAAATCCATTTTGCCGCAGGCGCAAGGATATGAAAAAACGCAGCGTTTTTTTGATGCTTATAGTCATGGTATTGATTATTCCTGTTGGCTTGATCGGATTAATCAGCAGTGAAGCAGGCAGTCGCTGGCTGTTGCGAACGGTTTTTGCTGTTTTACCGGTACAGGTTTCGGTGGCGACCACAGAAGGCCGCTTGCTTGATCGCCTGTCATTGACTGACTTTAGTTATCAAAGCGACACCGAATCGATATTAATTAAGCATTTTGCTTTTACCTGGCAACCTGCCCGACTGTTCTCAGGCACTTTAAAAATTATTGACGTGGCCGTTAATGGTTTAACGATGATAGTGACTGCTGCAAAAGTACCGCAAGAACAAAGTGGTTTTGATCTAAATGCCGAACTGCTGTTACCGGCGCAGATAGTTATTGAAAATTTTCTGCTGACTGATATGCAGTTTTATCACGGTGATTTGGTGCAAAAACTTGAAAAACTGCAACTGGTACTCGCCACTGAGGATGATCAACTTAAGATTATTTCCCTGGCCGTTAATGCGCAAGCCCTCGCGGCAACCGCACAAGGTCAGATGACTTTAGGCAAAGGTTTTCCTTTTAAAATAACCTCGGACTGGCAGCTTAACGCTGAACAAAACGGCTTGTGGCAAGGCTTGACAACCATTACCGGCGATATTAACACGCTGTCATTTGATAACCGTTTATCTTCGCCTTTTATAGTCAATTTAAAAGGGCATCTGGATGATTTACAGACCCGGCCACGCATAACTTCGCGTGCCGATTGGACTAACGTAGTGTGGCCGCTTGCCGGAACGACTCCCCAGATAAAAAGCGAACAGGGCAGTATTGAAATTAACGGTTTGCTTAACGCTTATCAGCTTACGCTAAACGGGCAGTTAACCCAGCAGTATTTACCGGAGGCCAGTGTGTCTTTTAATGGCAAAGGCAGTCAGAACAGTCTTTCCATAGAAAAACTGGAACTTAAATCAAAAACCGGATTATTTCAGGTCAATGGTGATTTATCTTGGCAGGCATCGCCCGCTTTTGATTTGACGGCAACGGGTCAGAATTTTAATCCGGCCATACTGCTTCCAGAACTGCCTGGCAACCTAACCTTCAACACCCACGTTAAAGGTCAACTGGATGCCAAGGCATTGCAACTGGATGCCGAAATTAACAAGCTGTCGGGGCAATTACGGGGTAATCCGGTGAGTGTCTCTGGCAAGCTGGCTTTAAACGGTGATCAACTTAAAATTGATGCGCTGCGCATTAACTCGGGAGCCAATAAAATTGCCGTCAACGGTACCCTGGGACAAGCGCAGGCAGAACTTGACTTGTCTATTGATGCGCCCGCTTTAGAGGCGTTATGGCCAACGTTGGGCGGCAGCTTGAAAGGTGAAGGGCTTGTGCAAGGAACCTGGAAAAACCCGACCGTAAAATTTCAGGCGCAAGGCAAACGGGTTCGTTTTGCCGAACACAGCGCCGGACAGTTGGCCATAACTATTGATTATGCTCCAGAACCCCAAAAAACATCCAAAATACTGTTGTCAGCAAGCACACTCAAAACCGGTGCAGTGCAAATAAAATCGGTACAAATTGAGGGCTTGGGCTCACTGCTACAGCACCGTTTTAAAGCCGACATGACTTCCGTTTACGGCGATTTATCAACGGCATTATCAGGCGGTTTTAACACCGGTAACTGGAAAGGTGATTTTTTAAAACTGGATTTGAATAATCAAGAGTTGGGGCTTTGGCAGCTTAAAAAAAACGTGGCGGTCAGTGTCAGTCAACAAACTTCAGGGCTTGACATCACTTTAGACGAGGCTTGTCTGGTTCAAAAAACCGCCTCACTTTGTAGCCACGGCAGTTATCTCGCCAACACTGATGTTAACGTTGCCATCAAGGCGCTGGCATTACCAACCAAGCTGATGACGGCTTATTTGCCTGAACCTGTCCAGCTAAACGGCACACTCAATGCAGATGCGCAACTACAACGGCAAAAGAATGTGCTGACCGGTCGCTATCAATTTGAACTGTCACCGGCAACGCTGTTAGTACAAGAGAAAGCAATCGCCTTGGGTGCATCATCGCTATCAGGCAACATTAAAGGCGATACACTGACGGCAGATGTTGATTTACATCTGGCCGGTCAGGATTATTTACGCGGTCAGATGCAAGTAAATACCGGTAAAAGTCAGGCTATCAGTGGTCAGTTAGCCGCATCAATCAATAAACTGGGCCTGTTGGAAATGTTTGCCCCGCAATTATCCGGCACCCAAGGGCTGTTAACCGCCGACTTGACGGTAAAGGGGTCGGTAAAAAATCCGCTGATCATTGGGCAAATAGACCTTGTCAAAGGCACTGTCAACATGACTGATTCCGGTTTTGGTATCCGTGATATTGACCTTCACGCGGTTGCCTCCGGTGGGCAGGCCAAGCGTCTTCAAATTAACGGCGCATTGTTACCGGTGCTGCTTAAACCGGAAAATTCACCGAGGCAAGTGCGGCTAAACGGTTTGGTCACCATTAATGCCGACCTGCGACAGCAAGACGGCGTGCTGGCCGGACATTATAAAATTGATAGTCCACCGTTAACGATTTTATCAGGCTCCAGTGCCGCGCCAACCCAAATTGCCTTGGGTGCCTCTGCACTATCAGGCAGTCTTAACGGTGATAAGGTATCGGCAGATATTGATGTAAAGCTGGTGAACCAGGATTATCTACGCGCCCAATTGCAAATCGATACCGGTAAAACGCAAACCCTATCGGGTCAGATCACCGCATCAGTCGTTGAATTTGCCGTGCTGAATGCTTATGCGCCCCAGCTATCGAACATTAAAGGACAACTGAACACCCATCTGACTTTGCAAGGCACCCTGAAACAACCGGTTGCCAGCGGCGCAATACGTTTTACCGGTGGCGCTGTTGATATTAATGAACTGGGGCTTGCGCTTCGTGACATTAAACTTCAAGCCTTGGCTTTAGGTGATAATAACGACACGGTTCAGATAACCGGTTCGGCAAAATCGGCGGAAGGCATTGTTAATCTTGATGGCTTCGCCCATTTGCAAGCCCAAGCGGGCTGGCCTGTTGAGCTGACGCTAAAAGGTGAAAACTTTGAAATCGCCAAACTGCCGGAAGCACAAATTGCCATTTCGCCCGATTTAAAATTCGTGTTTGCTGAAAATAAAGGCAAAGTGTCCGGCACTTTAAAAGTGCCCAAAGCCCTCATGACGCTAAAACAACTCCCTGAAAATGCCGTAAAAGTCAGCCCCGATGAAATCATCCTTGGCGAACAAAAGGTCAAAGACAAGTCCCCCGCCGCTCCCGCTATTGACGCCTACATCGACCTTGAACTGGGCAAGCAAGTCAGTTTTTCCGGACAAGGGCTGGCAACCAATCTGACCGGTAAATTGAAAATCACCCAGACCGGTGAACAACTGGCCATGCACGGTAATATCGATATGAACAAAGCCCGCTACAAAAGTTATGGACAGGATTTGACGGTACGCAAAGGACGCTTCGTGTTTAACGGGCCCGCTGATAACCCTTGGCTGGATGTAGAAGCCATACGCGTTTCAAAAAGCAAAAAAGTGACCGCCATTCTTAAGCTGACCGGTTCACTGCAAAAACCGGAAACCCGCATATCGTCAGAACCCGCACTACCCGAATCAGAAGCCCTTGCTTACCTGATTACCGGTGGGCCATTAAACCAGGTGAGCAAGTCACAAGGTAATATGCTGGCCGCCGCCGCGTTGTCCTACGGTGGCGGGCAGGCAGCCTGGCTTACCGAAAAACTGGGTATCGATGAATTTGAAGTGAAAGAAGGCGAAACGCTACAAGATACACTGGTTGCAGTGGGGCAATACCTGACTCCCGATTTTTATGTGGGCGCCAAAGTCGGCCTGTTTAACAAACAAGCGGGAATGGTACTAAAACATAAAATCACCGATTCAATCAATATTGAAACCCAAGCCGGCACCTCGCAGCGGGTAAAAATAAATTATGAAATTGACAGGAATTAGTTGCGTTGGATGGGGTGGGGTGGGTTCTTTTTCAACCCAACCTTCACCCAGAAATAACAAAATTAATTGAGTTTGCCCCATCGATTGGTATTATTTTTTATTAAAATAATAATAACCGCCATATTTTCCTTTTAGAACCATGCTGTTGTCGTCTTTTTCAACGACTGTAAACAGCTCAAACCGGCTACTGCCTACAGTCGCAACTTTTAGCTTTCCGTCTTCTATATCGTAAGCTACCGGTGGTTGATCGTAATAAGTTCCTTCGCGAGGAATATGTAAAATCGTTACTTTGCCACCTTTAAAGACCCAAGTGTCTTCCCGATTGATAGCTTGTTTATCGGTTAATGAATTTTTGGTGGATTGTAGCTTCCAGGTTCCTTCAACTTCTTCTTTGGATTGCAAGGTAACATCGGCATAAACAGTACTTAAAAATACAGACAAACCCAAGAATACTGCGGCTAAATTTATTTTTTTCATCATCATCTTCCTGTATTAAAATTAAATAACAACCGCTGCATTCTACTCACAGACGGAGGATAGCTAAAGCATTTTTTACCGCCTTAAATTGGCAGCACAAAATCAGACAAGTTAAGCAGTCCTTCAAGCTCAGGTAACGGTTCCGGTTTTGCAGAAATATAATCGGTTTTATTGGGTTTTTTGGCACCCGGACAATCAATACTGATTCGCTGCACCTGCTTACCCAGCTTTATAGCGGTCAGTTGACCACCCCACAAACAACCGGTATCAATAGCATAACAATTTGGCCCCTCATGATACCCCAACGTAGACCAGTGCCCGAAAATAACACGCATATCCGCATTCTTACGCTTGGGAACTTCAAACCACGGCAGCAGATTTTTAGGTTGAGATCCTAAAGGGCCACTGTTGGTAAAGTCAAGACGGCCATTAACATCGCAATAACGCATACGGGTAAAACAGTTAATGATAAAGCGTAATCTGGCTACGCCTTTTAAACTACCTGACCAAACATTGGGTTTATTGCCATACATGTTTTTTAAAAACACCTGATAATCAGGACTTTTTAAAGTCTGTTCTGCCAGCAAAGCCATTTTTTGGGTCTTTTTAAAATCCCATTGCGGCGGCAACCCGGCATGGAGCATACAAAAATCATCGTTATAATGAAACAGGGGGCGATGTCTTAGCCAATGAATTAACTCATCCCGGTCAGGTGCCTCAAGCACCTGACAGAGCGTACTTTTTTTATCGGCCACTTTTTGTAAACACGACGCGGCAAGCAAGTGCATATCATGGTTGCCCAGTACCGTGACCGCCGAACTACCCAACGATTTTACAAAGCGCAGGGTTTCCAGGGATTTGGGGCCACGGTTAACCAGATCACCTGCAAACCACAGCTGATCGGTATTTTCATTAAAAGAGATGGTATCAAGGAGTCTTAATAACTCATCAAAACAGCCTTGTATATCACCAATAGCGTAAATAGACATTTAACTAATGCAGTGTTCTTGGAATGGATAAAGTAAATTGAGGAATGTTGGCATTAAAATTTTCGCCGTCGTCAGAATGCATTGTATATTGGCCCTGCATTGTACCCACCGGCGTCTCAAGTACGGCACCACTGGTGTAACGAAACATTTCTCCCGGTTTAAGATAAGGTTGTTCGCCAATAACGCCATCGCCTCTAACCTCCTGAATTTTGCCATTGGAGTCGGTAATTAACCAATGACGATTTAAAAGCTGTGCAGGTACCGTACCTTTATTCGTTATAGTGATAGTATAGGCGAACACGTAACGATCATTTTCAGGAACCGATTGCTCGGCAATGAAAAAGGGCGTAGCTTCAACTAATATTTTATTTTTTTCGGTCATTATAAGATCATATAGTGTTTATTTATTGATTATTTCATCGTAACTTGTCATTAAACGCAAGTAACTATTTCATATATAAAATAACCAATGAAAAAACCGTACTTTTTTTAACCATTAGGACACGACATTGCATATTCACATCTTAGGTATTTGCGGAACATTTATGGGCGGACTTGCCGTTATTGCAAGGCAATTGGGCTATCAAGTAAGCGGCTCGGATCAAAACGTTTATCCACCCATGAGCACTCAATTGCAACAACAAGGCATTCAATTAATGGAGGGTTATCGCGCTGAAAACCTGGATGGCAACCCCGATCTGGTTATTATTGGCAATGCCTTATCACGCGGTAATCCGGAAGTTGAAGAAGTGCTAAATAAAGGCCTTAATTATGTATCAGGGCCGCAATGGCTGGCAGAACATGTGTTACACGACAAATGGGTATTGGGTGTTGCCGGAACCCACGGCAAAACCACCACAGCCAGTATGCTGAGCTGGATTCTTGAACATCAGGGCTTTAATCCGGGCTTTTTAATTGGCGGTATTCCGTTAAACTTTGGCATATCGGCGCGTTTAGGCGGAGGGCCGGAAAATAAATCAGGATTTTTTGTCATTGAAGCGGATGAATATGATTCCGCTTTTTTTGACAAGCGTTCAAAGTTTGTTCACTACCGACCCCGAACTGCCATACTTAATAACCTGGAATTTGATCATGCGGATATTTTTCCTGATCTGGATGCCATAAAACGGCAGTTCCATCATCTGGTAAGAACTATTCCAGGCGAAGGTTTAATTATTAGCCCGGAGCGGGATGCCAATCTCAATGAAGTTCTGACCATGGGTTGCTGGACGCCTGTTGAAAAAACGTCTATTAATGCAAACTCACAATGGAATGCAACCTTACTTAAAGCTGACGGTAGCCAATTTTCGGTACTGTTTGAAAATAATGAGCAAGGCATCGTCGATTGGACACTAACCGGTGAACATAATGTTTACAACGCCTTGTCAGCCATCACAGCGGCAAATCATGTCGGTATTCTGCCCAAAGATGCGATAGCCGCATTGGGTCAATTTATCAATGTTAAACGGCGCATGGAAGTGATTGCAAAGATTAACAGCGTCACGCTCTATGATGATTTTGCCCACCACCCGACAGCGATTGCAACGACACTGGACGGTTTGCGCAAACAAGTGGGACAAGAGCGCATTATCGCTATTGTAGAACCCAGATCAAATACCATGCGCTTGGGAGTGCATACCGAAACGCTGGCAAAATCACTGGATAATGCCGATCTGGCGATCATTTATCAACCGAAAAATCTGGATTGGGATTTAAGCAAGCTAAAAAACCATGCCAACAATATTGAAATCTGTCAGTCCCTTGATGACATCATCGAAAAGCTTAAAGTAGAAGCCCTTGCCGGCGGACATTTTGTGTTAATGAGTAACGGCAGTTTTGGTGGTATCTATCAACG
>JBAXTQ010000122.1:0-11428 GCA_037130115.1 Methylococcaceae bacterium | reverse complement strand
GGCCTTCAGTGCGAGCCGCCTCCACCAGCTTGGTGACTACATCCCATTGATGATAGCGAGGAAAAATCAGCGCTTCTTTTTTATATTTACGCCCTTCCCAATCTTCTTTTTCTTCGATCTGCAAATGCACAAAGCGGGCAAGAATATTGAGCAGGTTGGCCGGTAACAAAACCTCGTTCCATAAATAATCGGTGGCGTATTGGTTAATATCTTCCGGCACATCATTACCGGCTCCGCCGTCTTTTGTACCTTTGTTAAACGGCAAAAAGCAGGTGTCATCGCCTTCCAAACGAGTCGCCATATACACTTCATATTGGCTGACGGCAAAATGCACCAGCGCCCCGCGCTTAAAGGTTAATAACGGTTCCGGTTTTTTGGTCACCGGATCAACCGGCAAACGGGTGGTTTTATATTGCTTGATGGCGTTATGTACCGCCTGTTTAAATTCTGACTTTAATTCCAAAGTTGCGATGGGTAAGCCATTGACAAACAATACCAAATCGATGCGCCAGGCTTTGGCTTTTACGCCTGTTTCGGTTAAGTGCGACTCTGTTGCCCACGGGCTGTAAACCAATTCCGGCACAACCCGGCAACGATTTTTTTGGTAACGGGCCAATGTTTCAGGGTTTAACTCATGTTCGGGTTTAAACTGACACAAACTAAAGCGGGTGCCTCGGTCTCGTAGTTCATGGCGCAACACGCCCAACGTGCCAAAGGTACGCATTTCTTTGTTGGCGGCATTGGGGTCGGCTTTATTGAGCTGATTGGCAACCCGTTCCAAAAACTTTTCTTCGGGGTTATTGGGATAAAGAACACAGAATTTTTGCCACTGGGCATCCTGCGTTTCTTGCACAAAACCCAATAAATCTTCGGGGTACAAGGCCAGCTCACGGTTGTAGTTTTCAGGTTTTCCCAACAACCAACCATTGGCGACCAACTGCTTGATCATGTCGTTTTGGAAGATCAGTTCGCTTGCTTTACTGCTCATATTTCATTCCCTATAGTTTTTATATCGCGAGCAATACAGCTATTTAATCGGTTTACCGACCTCAATAAAACAACCTGACCAAGTGCGCGTAACGAAAGCTCCAGCTTCCCGTCTTGCCTCACAATTCCCAATCTTCTACGCGCAAGCCCAATACGCGAGAAAACTCTCGGGTATTATGTGTGACCAAAATTAAATCATGAACTTTGGCAATGGCGGCAATTTGCAAATCATAAGGGCCAATTGGCGTGCCTTGCCGCGCAAGATAGGCGCGAATTTCACCAAATTCGCGGGCGGCATTACCATCAAAAGGCAGCGAGTTTATTAATGAAAACAATAGTTCCAGTTTGGCGAGATTCTGCTCAATACGCGAGCTTTTATAAGCACCATAGATCAATTCAGCCTTAACAACATCGCACAGCAAAATAGCTGATTCGGGCAGCGCGGCGATTCGATTTTTGACCGGATTGGGTTCTCGTTCAAGATAAGCAATCCAGGCATTAGTATCCAGTAGCCACATTATTCAAATTCCTGGCGTGTTTCATAATCGCCTTGAGGCGCTCGCTCTAGCGTTTCACCTTCCCAGCAACCAGCTAAAGACATCAGCGTGTGTTTTTTACCTGCCGGCTCAGGCTGTTCTGATAATGAATCAAGAGCCATAAAAATAACTTCGGTACGGCGGTGACGAAATTCAGGCGGAATCGCAATCACGTCTTGTGGGTCTTCAATAATCTGGCGAATGGCAAACATGATTTATACTCCTGTTGCTTTGTTGCTTTGTTGCTTTGTTGCTGGTTCCCAAGCTGAAGCTTGGGAACCAGTGGCGGGGAATAATCTGAATCATATTTTCAGATAGGGTTTTTATTAAATCGCCATTACTCATTTTTGTTGTCCAGACGCAATCTGGCATTAATCATGGCCTGATGCAAACGTTGCTCAAGCAGTGCTTTGGGTGGTAATGCAGTCAGGTATTCGGCGACGTGAATACCGCTGGCATCCAATTCCAGCAATTCGATTTGTTCCTGTTTTTTACCGGCACACAAAATAATGCCCAGCGGTGGATTTTCATCGGCTTCCTGTTCGTATTTTGCCAGCCAACGCAGATAAAGCTCCATTTGCCCTTTATATTCGGCCTTAAAGTTACCCACTTTTAAATCAATGGCGACCAGGCGTTTTAGCTTACGGTTGTAAAATAACAGGTCGATATAAAAATCATCGTCATCAATTTGAATACGGTATTGACGAGCAACAAAACTAAACCCGCTACCCAGTTCCAGTAAAAACTGCTGTAACTCACGGAGGATGGCATCTTCAATATCTTTTTCCAGATAGCTGTCGTTCAGCTCAAGAAAGTCCAGTATATAAGGATCTTTTAAAATCAGATTTTCATTGACCAAACCTTGCTCACGCAATAAGGCAAGTTCACTGATTATGGTCAATTCAGGTTTTTTGGAAAGGGCGGTACGCTCAAACAATCGTTTATCAATACGCTCTGCCAAGGTGCGGGTAGACCAACGTTCTTGCAACGCCATCGCCAAATAGAACTCTTGTTTTAACGGATCGGCAATCGTCACCAAACAGGTAAAATGACTCCAGCTTAATTGTGCAGACAGTGTCTGCACAATCTGCAAATCAGGAAAAACTTCACTAAATCTTACCATTTGCGCCAAATTACGTTTCGACCAACCCTTGCCATAATCCAGCGTCAATTGCTCAGCCAAACCGGCGATGACTTGCTTGCCATATTCCGCGCGTTCACCGTCCAAAACCTCATCGGCAATACGTTTGCCCACCTGCCAATACAGCAAGGTCAGTTCGGCATTGACCGCAACAACCGCACGTTGCTTGGCCGATTGGATTAGTTGTTTAACTTCAGCGACCAGCGTACCGTCGATAAGTGAAGACGAACTCATGCCGCAGCTTCCTTGTGGGTTTCTATATTGCCATGAGAAGGTTCAGGAGCTTGCCAGTTTCTTACATCAATTTTTCCGGTAACGGCGGCTGATATTAGGGCTGTGCGGCGTTCTTGCATCAATTCAATCGCCTGCTCGCCGCTACCAATTATCTTATTAAACTTACTTATTTGTATATCCAGATAGCCTGTAATTAGGTCTTGCTCTTCAAGACTCATACCAGGTATCGGTAACTTTCTAATATCGCCAATTAACACTACAGGTTGCATTCCTGACATATTATTTCTATCAATTAGCGTTCTAACAAATGAACTAGTTAACCAGTAGACAGCAAACTTTGGACTAACTTTTCCCTCAAAGGATATTTTCGCAATATTCTGATTTATATGAAATTTATCATCATTTTCAATTAGAGCGGCATTTCCAATTGTTCCCGTACATGGAAATACAATATCTCCCTTTGAAAGTTTAGATCTTGCAAGTTTTTTTGATAAATCAACAGAAATCCTCTCGGCTTTATAAAGATCTAATTTTCCGTCTTTAACATTAAAACCACGAAGCGCAATAATTTCTCCATCCTCCGAAGTTCTCCATAAAGTAGTATATTCAAAACCTGTTAATTTAGTAACAAATGCACAATGTCCTATTTTTGGTATCTCCCAATGCTCAGGCACTTCACCCAACCACTCAACACCGGAGTCACGCATGGGGGCGTTGGCATTTAAGCCTTTGGTGACAGCATGGCTAATCACTGCCTGACGTTTTTCTTTAAGTAATTTGATAAGCTGTTGTTGTTTTTCGATCAGGGTGTCGATTTTGGCGGTTTCGTGGCCGAGGAAGTTGGCGATATTTTCTGATTCATTATCTAAAGGAACCGGAACGTCCATTAAACTTATAAAATCCCAACTAGCCCTAGGCATTTTTGATCCATACGTTGATGAATTCACTTGACTAATAAACTCATCAGTTAGCGTGTAGTAATTAAGGAACTGCGGACAAACCTGTTTGCTTCTTAAAACAAGAAATTCTGAGGAACAAATACCTGAAAAATCAGCCAACCATGACTTGGCTAGATATGGCCTTAACTTTCCAAAAAGCACGTCTCCTTTTAAAAAGGATGTAGATAGTCCTTCAGGATTTGTATCGTCTTTAGCAATGTACTTTCCATTTCCAGACGCAATGTTTTCCATTCCAACATATTTGAGCGTTGAATCCTGCTCAATTTTTTTACCTTCTAAATCGGCAACATGTTTAAGCCTAATATATTGCCAATGACTAGGAATCTTTCCCAACCACTCAACTCCAGAATCCTTATAGTCAGCATAAGCCTGGTATTTCATAAGCCTAATTCTTCAAGAAATGGATTGATTATTTGCAAACTATTTTCAATGACTTGCCCATGCTGCATATCTTCGGTATATAAAAACTCGCACTCTGTTTCTAAAGCCGAAGCCACAATCAGACTGTCCCACCATGAAAATCGATACCGTTCCCGTACTTCAAAAGCGGTCGCCAAGGTTTCAAGCGAAAGACAAAACACATCGCAATGCCAAAGCATGGTTTTGATATTGGCCTGAATAAATTCATCCGAGGCCTTATTTTTCAACATCACACTGTAATACTCGTTAATGACTTGGTTGCTGATAATCAACGGTAACTTTCTAACCAGCTCTGCCGCCTGTTTGCAACGCGAATCACTTTCTTTTTGCAAATGGGCATAAATCCACACATTGGTATCTGCAAATATCTTAGCGGTCATAACGCTCGTCCCGTGGGGGAATCTCTATGTCATTGACAGTCATGGTCAGATAATCAGGTCTTCTGTCGTTCAACTCGTCACGGCTTAATTTAAATTTTTCTGGCAGGGGCGAAAACTTTTCCGCTAGTCGTATTTTGTCATTATCAGTAGATCGAGAAAAATCTTCGTCACTCCCTACATTAGACATAGCTCCGAGTAAATTTTTCCAATGGCTTTTATTACTCAGCGTTTTTGTTGTTGTATCATCAAATGACAAGACAATCCGAACTAAAACACCATCGGGAACATCATCGGGAATACGAACAGTATGGTGAAAAGCAGTGGTTTCAAATTCAATGGTTTGCATTACGTGTTACCTTATTGGTGATTTTTTAAGGTGGATTTGGCCAACAAGCTGTTGGCTAAATGCTCTGCGCTTTAGGTTATGGTTTATTACTGATGATCTCAAGTAATTTTTCATAATTGCGCAACAAGCTGTTTCGCAATTGCACCCAAGATACCTAAGTTAATTGGGCAACACCTTGTTGCCCAATTAACAAATCATATAAAACATTATGAATGCACCTCTTGCAACAACTTCATAATCTCGCCACTGACGGCATCCAAATCGGTATCAATGTCTACTAAATCTCTGGGTGGCTGATACTGATAGAAATGCCGGTTAAACGGGATTTCATAACCGACAATACCAATCTCCTGATCTTTATCGTCTTTTTTATTGCCATCTATCCAGGCATCCGGCACATGGGGTTGCACTTCTTTAATAAAGTAGGCTTCGTTAATGGCGTTAACGGTTTTTGATGGATCAAGAGCGACGTTTTCATTATCGCGCAAATCACTATCGGCTTGGTATTCCAGTACTTGGCCGTTGACGGTAAACAAGCCGTAAAGTGGATTGGCTTTACCTTTGTGGATTTTCTTGATGACTTTTTCGGCAAGCGGATTTTTCCAACTGACTGCGGCTTTAAGCTGTTTTTTCTCTTTGGCATCCAAGGTCAGAGCTGATTTTTTACAGGCGGCGTTAAGGGCGTCGTCAAACCCGTTCATGTCATCGTGTTGCGCGGTGCCGATCACTTGTTGCAGTTGCCTGGCTTTGAGCAACAGGTTTTTTTGATCCAGCCAGGTTTTACGATCAAGCAGGTCTTTGATCTGTTTTTCTTTGAGTTCGCTAAAGTGGATTTTGAGATGTTTACGAATGGCATCGCCGTGTTCGGTCAAGTTACCGTAGTTTTTACAATCCGGTGCATCCGACCAACTGCTTGCATTATCGTCTGCATTTTCTTCCCCATATTCAGTATAAACCCACTGCATGGCAGCGTTTAAAGGGCCTGCGGAAAAACGTAACGAGTTAATGCGTTCATCACTGAACTGGTAGGATTCACGCAAGGGACGTTCAATACTGATGCGGCGGTAGCCAAATTCGTAAGTGTTAAAGATTTTGCTGGCAAAGGTCTTGGGCGCTTCGGTTTTTGGATTGGCTGACTGGCGGCCACGGTTGCTTTTTTGTTCGGTGGGTTTATCCAGTTCACGGGCATCGACCACGGCAAAACTGCCAAAGGTGCGGATGATAGTGCCAATGTCGTTTTCATCCATCACATTGCGTTTTGAGCCCAACGATTTGCGCATTTTTCCGCACAGATTAACGCCGTTAATCAACTGGACTTTACCTTTACGTTCAGTCGCTTTTTTATTGGACAACACCCATACATAAGTCGAAATTCCGGTGTTGTAAAACATATCGGTAGGCAAGGCAACGATGGCTTCCAGCAAATCAGCTTCCAGAACGTAACGGCGAATTTCGGATTCACCGGAACCGGCACCACCGGTAAACAACGGCGAGCCGTTAAGAATAATGCCGATACGAGCGCCGCCATCGGCTGAATCACGTAACTTGCTGATCAGGTGCAACAGAAATAACAACGAGCCGTCCGAGACCCTTGGCAAACCGGGGCCAAAGCGGCCATCAAAACCTTTTAGGGTATTTTCGTCTTTGATGTCGGATTCAATTTTTTTCCAATCGACGCCAAACGGTGGATTGGATAACATGTAATCAAATTTATCGGCATACAGTTGATCGTTTGATAAGGTATTGCCGAGTTTAATGTTTTTGACTTCTTGCCCTTTAATCAGCATATCGGCTTTGCAGATGGCATAACTCTCGGGGTTGAGTTCCTGCCCAAAGCCGCGCATGACTGCTTGCGGATTGAGTTCATGCACATATTCCATGCCCGACGATAAAAAACCGCCGGTGCCCGCAGTCGGATCATAGATGGTGCGAATAATACCCGGTTTGGTCAAGGCATCATCATCTTCCATAAATACCAGTGCCGTCGTCAGACGCACAATGTCACGCGGCGTGAAGTGCTCTCCGGCAGTTTCATTTGAGCTTTCAGCAAAGCGACGGATCAATTCTTCAAACACCAAACCCATATCGTGATTGGAAATGGCCTTGGGACTTAAATCGGTTTGCCGAACCTTTTGAACAATTTTGTAAAGCAGGTTGGCATCATTAAGCTGACCGATAAATTCAGAAAACTTGAAGTGTTCAAAAATCTCACGGGCATCTTTGGAAAAACCCTGAATATACGCTTCCAGGTTAGCGGCAATACCGGCTTCACCCAGTTTGGCAAGATCCATTTTTGAGATGTTAAAAAACGACAGACCACCGGTAGCGCGTAACAGCAACTTTTCTTGGGCTTCTTCCGGCAGATTCATGGCTTGTACTTTTTCAACCTGAGTCAGTACGGCTTCTTTGCTATCCTCCAATACCCCTTCAAGGCGGCGTAACAAAGTAAACGGCAGAATAATACGACCGTACTGGCTTTGTTTAAAATCGCCACGCAGTAAGTCGGCTAACGACCAGATGAAAGCGGCCAAATTGTTGGTATTTTGTGTCATCGTTTTATTGCTTATTCTCGTTTATGGCCAAAGAGCAAATGGCTGGTGGTAGGAAAAACTATCACATATTACCACGGCATGGCGGTGTCAATGCGCTCGAACAGACTGGAAAGGCTTTTTGGCGGAGCAACACCTGAAATCCGCCCGTATTGCACGTATTTCTCCAGCAACGAGACGATGGCGTAAGTGTGTCGGGTAACAATTAATATTGATGGGAAATTGAAATTAATGTCGTGAGTTATGAGGCACCTGCATACTTATAGAGTGTGGTACGAGAAACTTTATAGCGTTGAGCAACGCTGGATATATTGACCGACGGATCGCGCATTAACGCCTTAACTTCTCGAATTTGCTTGTCGTCAAGCGCCGGTTTTCTTCCGCCTTTCCTGCCTCTGGCTCTCGCAGCAGTCAGACCGGCATGGGTTCTTTCACGAATCAGGTTTCTCTCGAATTCAGCCAAAGCTGCAAAAATATGAAAAGTCAGTTTGCCGTTGGCATTCGTGGTTTCAATCTTCTCTGTCAGGCTTTCAAAGCCTATGCCATCACGTTCAAGTTCAGTGACAATCCTCACAAGATCAGGGAGACTTCGGCCCAGCCTATCTAACCGCCAAACCATCAATGTATCCCCTGCCCTTAACGCTTTACGGCATTGCTCAAGTTCAAGCCGTTCCGTATTTTTACCGCTGACCTTTTCTTTGTAAATAACCGCACAACCAGCCTTTTTTAAGGCATCAATTTGGAGGTCTAAATGTTGATCGTCAGTCGATACTCTGGCATAGCCAATCTTTTGATTCATGAACGCTTTTCTTATTTTGATAGATTAACGGCTATGTTAACATTTTTGCCACTTTTTCACTATCAAATAAGAGTGGTTTTTTGGGTGTTCATCAAACCTCCGTTTGATGAACAGTTACCGTCAACAAATGGTTAGGAAAAACAACAATAACAGATCAAACAATTGTAAAATACTGTCACTTCAGAAAATAAAAATAATTAGACCATGTTAAGCGCCATAATTAAGAAAAAATAGAACTTTACAAAATTTCCAACAATTGACATGTCACCATGAATTTAAAGGCTTACACTCGCGAACACCATTTCTATGTCGCAATCGCAAAACACGTTTTTCTACATACCGATAAAGGTATTGTTTTTGTTGGCGATCCGATTCGATTAAAAGATGCGGAAAAATTCAATTTGAAGCCGCTGCTTCTATATGGGCTTACTGTTCCAGGCACCCAAATCGAATGGCACACGTTTTCTTTATTCGATGAGCCGAGATCATTATTTAGTGTTCTGCTGGAAGGCTGGCAAAAGGCATCCGGTCTACGCGGATATCCCGATAACCTGAAGATCAATCGTCATATTGCCAATGCATGCACTCACTTGCACAGTTCGCTAGGCCATATTGGTGACATAGTGCTTGTAGTGGCAGATGGCAAAGATAAGCAATTTTCTGCCTCGTTGCGTGTTGCTCAGCAAGGCGGGCTTGAACTTGGTTGGCGTAATCGCGATGGGCATGTCATCAACAACGTAAAAGAGTTGAATGATCATGCCCTGAATGTCCACAATGAACACATCAATAGCCGCCTATGGGAAATGCATAGCACTAAATCCGTCAAAGAACGGGCTTCAGAATGGATAGAGTTGCCTTTCAATGCAAGTAACGCCGTTTTTGATTCCTCAAAACTGGATTGGGTTGGCGGCTCTTGGCTTTCCTCATGGGAATCAAATGTTCCACAAAATCAGAAAATGCATTTCCGGCGGAATGAGATAAATACCGGCGGCTACTGGTTGGAAAGCGGTGAGGATGGAAATAGGGATGACATAACCTCTGAGGATCGGGACCAGCGTTTTGCAATAAAAGCAAAAATACTGGTTGATTGTTGGCCCAATAAGCCGGGCGAAATTGCCAACGCTATAGGCACCACAGTAAAACAATTGCTTTGGTTCCTGAATAGTCAGGCGGCGTTGTCTGAGACTGAAAAGGACGATTTGTCAGAACTGCTGGGCATTGAAGCAAGTACGGATTTTGTTGATTACGATGTAATCGGACCCTGTGTGTTGATCGCAGAAGGCCCGAAAAAGTGCTCTACTGCTTATGACGAACTGAGTAATGGTGGAGACATTGAGTATTCGGTGGAGGTTCTTCCCGAGAAGGGATCTCCAGACCCGAGTTGGCGATATCTTGTTTTTGCGGCCTACGGCCAACTTCCCAATATTTTCATGTTCCAAAGGGGAAGTAAAACAAGCGATCAATTAGGCGAAAAGCTTCTAATCAATTATCAGGGGGAAAGAAAGGTTCCGGCAGCAATCTATCGGGATATTGTCTCTATATGCGCTCAATGCTGCACAGATCCGTTGTTAAACCGAAAGTTAATGATTAAATTCGGTATACGGCATGAACAATACTTCGGGGAAATAGGAACGGAATTTCACACATGGCTATAAATCACCCGCCCGTTTGGCGTATCAAGGTTGTTCTGGTGGACACAGCCCGATGGTCTGGCGGCACTTCGATATCTACGCGACCGTTACACTGTCGCAACTGCACTACTTTATCCAGGGCATCATGGGCGGGGAGTTGGCCCACCTCTTTTCTTTTCACGACAAGCTTGGACGCCATATGACCAACGACAGTTCGACTCTGGCCGACGTATGCCGCATTGGGGATACGTTACGTTTAACCTGAGTTCAGGATAAGAATTATATCGCCAATACCGTAAAATAATTTAACTCATTGAAAATTATTATATTTTTATACAAATAGTCGGCAACTTAGGTTACCCCAAATTCTCCCGTTTAAGTCACCTCATAGCTGCCACAAACTGCCATCTTTGCCAAATAGGGTTTTGGGAGAAATGGCATTTCCTATCGCTATGCAAAATGACCATACCGGCGTATATTTGCCGGCGAATACTCACATAACCCATATTTCAGGGGAAGATCATGGCAGATAATATTTCTATAGGTGAAGCAGTGACATGGCTAAAGCAAAGCGCAGAGAGGGTGTTTTCGTGTCTGTAACAGCAAAGCATCGGCGCATGGCCTCGCGCATTGACCGGAAAATGAAACAGCTTGAAGCACTGGGGCTGCTTGAAGTCGAGATACTTCCAGAGATGGCTTACTATATGTCCGATTTCCACCATTTGATGATGAACACGTCTGGCCCGGAGATGGATGCTTTGTGTGAGGAATATGCCGGCTTCTTTCGATACGCCAAAATCTTGGAGACGGTCGCATCTGGCATTGCCTCTGGCAAAATTAAGGTTCCCGGTGGACGGACTGTTAACAAAGAACACAAACTCGCTGCCGCGATTGATCAGCGGGTACGTCAACTGGAAGCACAGGGTATTGATGATGCTGCATTGCTGGAGCAAATGGTCGGGCATATCCTGGATTTGCAATGGCTATGGAGTACGCTTTCTGATGAAAAACTTATGTACCTGTGCCGCGAGTATCCCGGCCTGTACCGCTATGGGATGCTGATGGAGGAAGCGGCGGAAGCCGAAAGCAAGAAGGCAAAGACCGCTTACGGTCACTTGCCGGAGTTGCCCGATTCAATCAAAGCAACGGTCGCCCAGCTGCTTACTGACGGAGCAACGCTTGAGCGCGGGCTGCAAACGATTCTCAACGAGCAAGGGCAGCGCGATATGTGGCTGGAGATTGAGATAATTGAGGGGCATCACGAGCATTGGGTGGCTCAATACGCCGGATTGGCCAACGAGTTGCGGGTTGCCAATGTAGCCGAAGAATCTCGAATGATACTGAAGCAACTTTTTGAGCCTATGGCTCAACGCATCAATCACCTTAACGGTCAGGTTTTTGCAAAACAAAACTGACTCTTCATTTGCGATTATTTGAGCACGAGCA
>JBAXTQ010000121.1:0-11506 GCA_037130115.1 Methylococcaceae bacterium | reverse complement strand
CCCTTCGACAAGCTCAGGACAGGCTTGGGTGGCCTTATTCCGGCCTACGCCTGTTTCTTGTAATAGCGGCCTCACCAAAATCAAGAATTAAAAACTTGAAGATTGAGTATAAAGGCTCAAGGTATTTTTGTTCTAAATAAAATCCGTTGAAATCCGTCCAATCGGTGTCATCCGTGTGCTATGCATTTGCCGGGCCGGAACTGGGCTAAATCGTGCATTGATATTAAATAACCGAAGAAGTTGCAGCGGTTATCATGACTTAATCAGGTAATCTTTTGGACAAAAAAATAATAAACCTGTAATCTCACAGGCTAATTGTTATTTTTTTGTATAATCGAACGTTTTGGCGGTTAATATTCACTAATGCAAACACCTTTTAAGACCATAGGTATTATAGGAAAACCCAGTGACCCCAGCATTACTGAGACGTTGACCGGACTTTACGATTACTTGATGCAACATCAATACGCTGTTTGTGTTTCTGAAAACAGTGTCAGGTTTATTAAAAACCATACTGTTGAAGCGTATGCCATGGAGGAATTGGGGCAACATTGCGATGTGGTTATCGCGGTGGGCGGGGATGGCACTTTTTTGGCCGCTGCGCGTGCCATTGTGGCTTATGATATCCCTTTAATCGGGATTAACTTAGGAAGACTGGGTTTTCTGGTAGACATATCACCCAATCAACTGCCCGATAGATTGCACCACCTACTTCAAGGCCATTACTCGGAAGAAAAGCGCTATTTATTGCGTGCCAAAATCATCCGTGACAATCAGGTGATTCACGAAGAAACTGCCGTCAACGAAGTAGCCATTCATCGTTGGGTAACGCCCAGCATGATTGAAATTGTGACAAAAATTGATAATGTGTTTTTAAATTCACAACGCTCTGACGGTTTGATTATTTCGACACCAACCGGCTCAACCGCTTATTCTTTATCCGCAGGAGGGCCGATTTTGTATCCGTCTTTAAATGCCCTGGTATTGGTGCCACTTAATCCCCATACCTTATCAAATCGGCCTATTGTCATTCATGACTCGGCTGAAATTGAAATCAGCTTTTGCCAAACCAAGCAAATCAATGCCTTGGTCACTTGTGATCACATTGAAATTCCTGACGTGCTAATCAGTGATAAAATTTTGATTAAAAAAGACCCAAAACCTATTAGAATTCTTCATCCTGAAGGTCATGACTATTTTAAAATTCTCAGAAATAAATTAAACTGGAGCAGTGGCTACCACAGCTAATCACTATGCTATTAAACCTAAATATTATTGACCTTGCCGTGGTCAAATCACTGGATCTTGACCTTGAAAAAGGCATGTCGGTTCTTACCGGCGAAACCGGAGCGGGTAAATCTATTTTATTAACCGCTTTAGGCTTGGCGCTGGGTGATCGGGCTGATTCCGGCTACGTTCGACCTGAATGTAAACGCGCTGAAGTTAATCTTGAGTTTGATTTGGCCGATGCGCCGGATGCCCAACAATGGCTGAAAGAAAATGAGCTGGACGACGAGCAACACTGCTTAATCCGGCGTATTGTTAATCAGGATGGCCGCTCAAAAGCCTATATTAACAATCGTCCCGTTACCTTGCAGTTTTTGCAGGAACTGAGTGAAAAGCTGGTTGAAATTCACGGCCAACACGCTCACCTGACTTTACTTAACAGTGACGAGCAACGCCGTTTACTGGATGCTTATGCAAAAAATCAAAGCCTTCTTGAGCAAGTAAATAGCTGCTATAAACAATGGCTGCTTGCCCATAAAGAACTGGCAAGCCTGATTAAAGCCAGTGTAGACCAATCCGAGCGCGAAGAATTGCTGCGTTATCAAATTGAAGAATTACAACAATTGGATCTGCCAAACTTCAGTTATTCGGCCTTATCGGAAGAACACAGCAAGCTGGCAAATCTGGGACAGATTTTAGCCACCGGCCAAGCCCAAGTTGACCTGCTTTATGAAGGCGACCCGCAATCGGTTAATCAAATGCTGAGCCATAGTGTCAGTGAGTTGACTCATATTGCCCAATTCGCGCCGGAATTAACGGAAATATGCACGCTTTTATCTGAAGCGCAGATTCAAACAGAAGAAGCCGCCATTCAATTACGGCGCTTTCTGGAATCCCAAGAAGCCGATCCACAACGCATGGACTCGCTGGAAAACCAGATTGGCGTTATTCAAAACCTCAGTCGCAAACATCATGTGACACCGGATGATTTGCCTGAATTGGTCGACAAGCTTGAGGCTGAACTGGATGGACTTACGCACAGCGGCGAACGCATTGAGACCTTAACCGCCGATACAGCGCAATGGCTTGCGCAATACCATCAATTGGCCGCACAATTGTCTGGACAACGGCGTCAAACCGGACAAAAATTACAAAAACAGATTTCGGACATGATAAAAGAACTGGGAATGCCGCAAGGTGAATTTTTGGTTGATATTACTGATTTGGACACCGATGCTCCGAAACTAAACGGCAAAGACAAAATTGAATTTTTAATCAGTGCCAATCCGGGGCTTCCCCCTAAACCACTGGCTAAAGTCGCTTCGGGAGGAGAATTATCGCGCATTAGTTTAGCCATACAAGTAACGACTTCCAATGATAAAACCACACCCACGCTCATTTTTGATGAAGTGGATTCCGGTATCGGCGGTGGCGTTGCTGAAATTGTCGGGCAAAAGTTACGCAGCTTAAGCCTTAATCGGCAAGTGATGTGTGTTACGCATTTGCCGCAAGTTGCGGCACAGGCGCATCACCATCTTTACGTTGAAAAAAATAATAAAACCGACATAACATCGTCCAGTGTCAGGTTATTGCATGATGATGAACGCGTTGAAGAAGTTGCCCGCATGTTGGGCGGCGTTACTATCACGGCCAATACCCTGGCGCATGCCAAGGAGATGTTGTATCAATCAACTTCCGGCATCCTGCTGGAAGGTACAACCACAGGACAATAAAAAATGAATCGATTTCCAGCCGAATGGGAAAAACAATCTGCCATTTTAATCTCATGGCCACATAAAACAGGCGACTTCAGCAATCGACTTGAATCTGTAGAGCAATCCTACAGCGTTATTGCTGACACGATTACCCAATATCAAAAGCTCATTATCGTGTGTAGGGATGATAGCCATCAGCAACATATTAGATCGTTAGTCAGTAATCACGACGCTATTGACTTTATCCATGCCACCGTTAATGACATCTGGGTTAGGGATACGGTTTTTCTTAGCGTAGAAAAGGGAGGTGCCATCACCCATCTTAATTTTCTTTTTAATGGCTGGGGTGAAAAATACCAGCATCAAAATGACAATGCACTTAATCACAAATTGTTAAATGCCAAGCCCTTTAAAGGCAAAGCGTATAAGGACATTGATTTTATACTGGAAGGCGGCAGTGTCGAAAGTGACGGTATTGACACTATTTTAACCACAAAACAGTGCCTGTTAAATCCCAATAGAAACATCGGCCTGACACAACAGGAAATAGAACAACAACTGCTGGAAAATCTGGGCGCTAAACGGGTATTATGGCTGGATCAGGAAAACCTGTCCGGCGATGATACCGATGCCCATATTGATACCCTGGCCCGCTTCTGCTCAGCCAACACCATTGCTTATACCAGTTGCGATGATGCTGATGATATGCACTATACCAGCTTAAAATACATGGAAAGGCAATTACAGGACTTTAGAAACCAGGCAGGCGATCCCTACCATTTAGTCCCCCTGCCCTTGCCAAAACCGATTTATGACGAAGAAGGGCAACAATTGCCGGCCAATTACGCCAATTTCTTGATCATTAATCGTGCCGTTATGGTGCCTGTTTATGGTGACCCCATGGACGCAGTTGCTCTGCAACGCTTGGCTGAATGCTTTCCCGAGCATGAAATTATTGCAACTCCGTGTCGACCACTGGTACATCAATATGGCAGTTTGCATTGCATGACGATGCAAATTCCTGAAAGCGTATTGAGTCCTGTTGTTTAAATAACTCGCTACTTACTTAAAACGGGACGGGGTTAAAAGCCCCGTCCCGCTTGGAGATTTTATTAGATAAATCCCCCTCGGCTCCCTCGCTTTACTCTCCCCCTTTTTCAAAGGGAGGTGAATAATTACGATGTTAGGCAACTCGCAATAAATAAGCCCCTACTTTACCGTCGCCACACGCTTAACTTAATGGCAGTGACCGTACCCGACACCTTGTCAGTTTGGAATACAAACCTAGGTTTGTACTCCGATTTTTAGGCAACTTACAATAAATAAGTCCCCACTTTATAGTCTCCACATGTTTTGTACCCAGCATTATATAAATCCTTAAGTCGTTGGTGCACCCAGAGTCAGGTAATGATTGGGAGGTATTTATTGCGAATTACCTTATTTTTTTCTTCGTACTCTTCGTGTCTTCGTGGTGAATAAATTTGTTTTTCTTCGTGGTGAATAAAAAAACTTACTTTTCTTCTTGAAACGCCGTCAAATACTTACCATAGCCAGCCGCTGCCATTTCTTCTACCGGAATAAACCGTAACGCTGCCGAGTTAAGGCAATATCTAAGTCCGGTGGGTTTCGGGCCGTCAGTGAAGACATGACCCAGATGTGAATTGCCGTAACGGCTACGGACTTCAGTACGTGGCAAAATCATAAAAAAATCCTTTTTTTCAGCGACATTCTCGGGAACCAGTGGTTTGGAAAAGCTGGGCCAACCGGTACCGGAATCATATTTATCCCTGGATGAAAACAGCGGTTCACCGGTCACAACGTCCACATAAATACCTGCCCGTTTTTCATTCCAGTAGGTATTTTTAAACGGCGATTCTGTGCCTTCTTCTTGGGTTACCTTATATTGCAGAGGCGTTAGGGTTTTGCGTAAAACATCATCAGACGGCTTGCTGTATGGGGCGCTGGTCTTTTCCTGGCTGACTTTTAAATGCAAGTCATCGCCCCAGGTTTTTTCCAGATATTGATCGCGACCTGATTTAAAACGGTAGTAATTATAGCGGACGGGGCTTTTTTTATAATAATCCTGATGATAATCTTCAGCGGGATAAAAAGCCTCAAACTTTCTTATTTCAGTAATAACCGGCGCAGCATAACGACCCGATTTATTTAATACTTGCCGTGACTGTTCCGCTGTTTGTTTTTGTTCTTCGCTATGATAAAAAATCAACGACCGATATTGCTCGCCTCTATCAACAAATTGTCCGTCATTATCAGTTGGATTGATCATCCGCCAGAACGCATCCAGCAAGGTTTCATAACTGATCAAGTTAGGGTCGTAATAAACCTGAACGCTTTCTACATGACCGGTAGTCCCCATTGAAACCGCTTCGTAACTCGGATTGGCAACGTGTCCGCCACTAAAACCGGAAATCACTTCCTTTACCCCCGGCAACTTTTCAAAATCCGATTCCGTGCACCAAAAACAGCCACCGGCAAAAGTGACAATAGACTCGTTGACCGGCTTTACTCGCGCGGTTGTTTCGGCGTAACTGTTACCTGTAAACAGCGCAACAATAACGCTATAGACTAAAAATATACTTGCTCGCATGGCACGCCTTGTTTAAGTGAGTTACGGATTGATGGCGTCTGTTCGCCATGGTTTTTTATTAATGCGAGTGATTATGATCGTGTTCGTGCTCATGTTCCGGTTCCGGCACATCGGCATGATGATGTTCATCACCGTGCTCATGGTCATGACCGACTTCAGTAACCGGAACCGTCTTAACTGCAACGCCATATTGATAAACCATCAAGCCACCCAAATCAGCACCCAGCACCATCAGCACACACAGCATAGCGGTCAGCAACAAGAACAAAGTGTTAGCGGCACCCCGAATTAGACCCCCACTTTTTATCCGCCATGCCGACAATGCTATGGACAAAGAAAGGACGGATAAACCAAAATGTTCATGACTTTCCATAATTTCATGTACGTTGCCACCGTGTACAACTGAATCTGCGGCCATAAATCCGGCAATGACCGTAAACGCAGCGGCGATACTGCCAACATAAAGAAACCAGCTGGCAACGTTGCGCCATTGCGGTTTTTTTGCCAGCGTGGCAATTAAATCCAGAGCAAAAAAAGCGGATAAAAAGGCGATAGGAAAATGCACCAGCAAGGGATGAATATTGTCCATACCGGAAATTCCGGGCAATAATGAAGAGAAAATATCTCCCGGCCCTTGGCTGATGAGGTTCTCAAAAAAAGCCAACAGGCTTGAAACGCTTTCGACAATACCGCCGCTATGGTCGGCATTACCATGAATCTGAAAAGATAAAAAGTTGTTCATTATATTATTTGATGGATTTTAAAAGGATAATCTACTTTATATTTGAGTAAATGCAAATATTCAGATTAAAGGTTAAAGAGGCGTAGACCGGAATAAGACCACCCCATACACATCAACTTAAAGATATTACAGACCACGAAGACACGAAGTTCACGAAGAAAAACCAAAGCAAAATCTTCGTGTTCTTCGTGTCTTCGTGGTGAAATGTCTTAACTTGATGATGAGTAGCCGATCTTTTAATCATGCCGCTTGGCATCAAGCGGTAATCTATCAAAGATGGGGTGCTTGCCAATGCCATAGTGTTCCGGATAATAAACCGCACCCAGATACAAGCCGTCCGGCGGTGCGGTTATTCCGCCCAGCTTGCGGCATTTAACGTCAAGCAATTCTTGCGTCCATTCTACCGGTTGTTTTTCTGAACCTATCGCCATCAACACGCCGGCGATATTTCTAACCATGTGATGCAAAAAAGCATTGGCTGAAATATCGATAATCACTTTGTCTTCTTCCCGATAGACATCAATAAAATACATGGCCCGAAAAGGACTTTTGGATTGACAGCCTTGCGCCCGAAACGATGAAAAATCATGCTTACCGATTAAGTGTTGTGCGGCTTGATGCATTTTTTCGACATCCAGCGGAGCATGGCACCAGGTCACTTGCTTGCGCAATAACGCGGATTTAATGGGTCGATTAAGAATAACATAACGATAAAAACGGGCGATGGCACTGTACCGTGCATGGAAATCATCGACCGCTGCTTTAACCCAGGTAATTCTGACATCATCCGGCAGATTACTGTTGCCGCCCAGCATCCAGGCATGAAGATCCCGTTCTATGGTGACGTCAAAATGCACCACTTGCTCAAGCGCATGCACACCGGTATCGGTTCTTCCTGCACATTGCACGGTAACCGGATGATTGGCGACTTTTGATAAAGCCTGTTCAAGTACCTGCTGCACACTGCGTTGATTGGTTTGCCACTGCCATCCCGAAAAACCGCTGCCATCGTATTCAATGCCTAAAACCAATCGTGTTTTATTCATGAACATAAACCTTAAACCCGGCATCCACCCGATTAAACAAATCCAGCATATCGGCATTGTTCAAGCGGATACAGCCATGTGACTCCGGCTTACCCGTCATCAAGTCATCAGGGCAACCGTGGATATAAATGTAACGCCACGCGCTATCGACTTTACCGTAACGGTTTTTGCCTGACTCCAAACCGCCTAACCAAAGAATACGGGTCAAGATCCAGTCACGCTGCGGGTTTTGCTTACCCAGCTCAGGATTGTAAACTTCACCCGTTGCCCGTCTGCCGACAAACACCGCATTAAGGGGCTGACCAGCGCCAATTTTTGCCCTGATGCTATGCCAGCCACCCGGTGTACATTCACTGCCCATTACTTCGCCCAGTCCATTTTTAGCGGTGGAAACGGAGTAGCACTGCACGTTATTCCCCGCCACATAAACCGTCAATTGCTGACTGGCGATATCAATATCCAGATAATCCTGTACCTCGATCGCCTCATTATTTTTCACACGCACTCAAACTCCATTCCAATCAAAACACTACAGACTTAGCTTTATATGATAAAGCAATATCACTTAAAAAGTTAGCGTGACAGGGTACGCGTAGCCTATTTTTGACAGGCAAGACTTAAATGCTGCCCTGCATTTTCTTGCTTGACTCTACCGTTTTTAGATGCTGAAATTAAAAAATAGTCGCGATATAAGGCAACTCGCAATAAATAAATCCACAATTTATAGTCGTAGGGTGCGCATCGCGCACCTAAAACCGCATCCACTAAGCGGTTTTATTTGCACCACAATCTATTATTTTTTTCTACCTGTAGCGTATTAGGGTTCTTTCTCTGGCATGGTTGTGGTGCGCGATGCGCACCCTACAGTAGTATTACGAAACTTGGCGGGTGTTATTTATTGCGAGTTGCCTAATGAAGTGAAATCGAAGCCACCTTATTTCATAGCACTTTTTCAGCTTAAACCCTACGCATAAAACAGTTATTATCTGTCAAATATCAGTGTCGTGATAAGATGTAAATGACAATTTTGCCTGAAGCAGACCCACCCGATGATGAAAACCCAAAAACCGCAGTCCAGACTGTTATTAGTCGATGACTCACCGCTTGATTTGGCCACTTTGGCCGCTATTTTGACTGAATACCGTTTGTTTACCGCGACTGATGGTCTACAAGCTTTATTGGTTGCCAGTCAAGAGCAACCGGATTTGATTCTGTTGGATATCGGACTGCCTGGCATAAACGGATACGAAATCTGCCAACAACTCAAACGACAAGCCAATACTCAACACATCCCGGTCATCTTTGTTACCGGTTGGCATGAAGAAGAAAATGAAACCCAGGGCTTTGCAACGGGTGCTGTCGACTACATCACCAAACCAATACGACCCAACATTGTTCGGGCGCGTGTGGCGGTGCATTTAACACTTAAGGAGCAGTGTGACCGACTGTCACTTACAGCAAATACCGATATACTAACGGGCATCGCCAACCGCCGCCATTTTGAAACCGTCATGCAAAATGAATGGAATAGAGCAATACGTTATCAAAAACCGCTGTGCCTTATTATGATTGACGTGGATTACTTTGGACATTATAACGATCTTTATGGACATGCGGCCGGGGATGATTGTTTAAAAGCTATCGCCCACAGCCTTGACGTGACGCTGCGTAGAGCCGGTGATATGGTCGCTCGCTGGGGCGGTGAAGAATTTGTTTGTTTGCTGCCGGAAATGCCGCTGGAACAAGCCATTAAGCTGGCGGAGAAAATATTGCACCGAATTCACGGCTTAAGAATTACCCATGCAGGTTCTACTGTTAACGATTACGTTACGGCTAGTTTGGGGTTGGCAGCACTCAATATTTCCCATCACAGTGCCTGGCAAACGTTACTTAAGCAAGCCGATCAAGCGCTTTATCGTGCCAAAAAGCAAGGACGAAATCGCCTGGTTTGGTAGTATAAAAATCAGCCAAGCCTGATACTGCGGTTGGAGTAAAACAACTTTAGCTGTTTTTACAGGCAATAGCTGAAGCTATTGCACTCCGTTTTTTAAAAACCTGCTATTGCGAGTTACCTTACAACTCAACGACACCAAGCTCTTCACAATACTGTTGCAATGCTGCCAGTGTTGCCTCTACACAAGACAACAGTTCTTCGGCCAAACGCAATAACGTCGGCAAGTCATTTTGGTAGCTGCATGCCTCCATTTTTGCCGCTAACACACTTAAAACAGTAGCACCAAAAGTAGCCGCTCCACTTTTTATGGCGTGGGCTTCAAAACCCAGCACGGATACTTCCCGTTGTTTTATGCCCAGCTTGATTGCATTTTGACGTTTTATTAACTCACCCATAAAAATGCGTAACAAGGGGAGTACTTTGTCCACCCCAAAATCATCAGTAAATTGTTGCAGTATCTTTTCATTCAGTAACCGAACACTGGCAAGCGACTTTATAGGCGGCGTTGCGACAGCCGTGGGCTTATTGCCTGAGGCGCTGCACCATTTTTGCACCAAATTTAACAGATCGGTTTTATTAACCGGTTTGGTAGCAAAGCCGTTCATGCCGGCGGCCATACAAAGTTCTTCGTAGCCTTTAAAGGCATGAGCGGTCATGGCAATAATAGGTACTGTGGCCGCAGTTCCACCCAGTAACCGGATACTGCGTGAGGCTTCCATACCCGTCATATCAGGCATGGAGACATCCATAAAAATCAAATCATACTCTTTAATTCGCGCCGCTTTGATACCCGCCGCGCCACAACCGGCAATATCCACCTGATGACCGCCTTTACGCAGCAGTGCCCCCAGTACCGCTTGATTGGCGAGACTGTCTTCTACCAGCAACAGACGGGCAGCCACAAAAGGCAAATCAAGCGTATTGGTGATAGCGTTGGCAGTCGTTATTAATGCCTGCGGCACCGCTGCCTCACCACAACTAAACCAAAAGCGAGTACCCACACCCGGTTGACTCTCCAGTCCCAAGTGCCCGCCCCATAATTCCACCAACCGCTTTGAAATAGCCAGACCCAAGCCAGAGCCTCCGTATTTACGGGTATCGGAAGGATCGGCCTGGGTAAACAAGTTAAACAACTTGGGTTGAATGTCTTCGGCTATACCAATACCGGTATCAATAACTTCAAGCAACAATACCCCATCGCCCGCATCCGTCGGACGCGCTGACAACTTTACCGTAACGCTGCCGTAGGACGTAAACTTGATGGCGTTGCTCAGGAGATTAAGCAGTACCTGCCTAAAACGCCACGGGTCGCCGTTAATCCAGGGCGACAAGTCGGGTGCCAACTCAAGGCTTAAGACTATGTTTTTGGTTTCTGCGCTGTCGGTGACTATTGCCACGACTTCATTGATGACTTGTTCAACATCAAATACCGTGTTTTCCAATTCCAGCTTGCCAGCCTCTACTTTTGTTAAATCCAAAATATCATTAACCAACATCAGTAGATGGGTGCCGGCATCTTTTGCAATTTTTAAATAACTTTTTTGAGTGGCATCAAGAGGGGTATCAGCCAGCAGTTCTTGCGTACCCAACAAGGCATTCAACGGAGTGCGGATTTCGTGACTCATCATGGCTAAAAATAGGGATTTAACCTGATTTGCCTGTTCTGCCAACTCTCGACCCTCGCGTAAAGTTGCCTCTACCTGTTTAGCTTCGGTAATATCCCGTAAAGTCGCAGTAAAATAAGATTGATCGCCAGAGTGGATCGCAGTGATCGCCATTTCTACCGGAAATTCTCCAAGCAGTCGATGCCGGGCGACCTGCTCAATACGCTGCCCCATCATGTTGCTTTCCCCGGTCGTTAAATAATGCTGAAAACCCTGCCGATACAACTTATGAAAGCGTTCCGGCACAAGCAGTTCATGCATGGGTTTACCCAGTACGTCACTTATCGTATAGCCGAACATTCTTGATGCCGCTTGATTAAAACGACAAATATTACCCAACATATCAATAGTGATAATGGCATCCAGACTGGATTCCAGTACCGCTTTTTTCATACCTTCGCTAATGCGCAACTGATCGTTTAACTGCTTGCGTTCGGTGATGTCAAAACAGGAGCCGATATAGCCCAGGAAAACGCTCTGTTCGTCATAGCGCGGTCAGCCCTGACGCATAACCCCATGCGTCCAGAAAACCAATCTATCCAACACATAG
>JBAXTQ010000120.1:0-11544 GCA_037130115.1 Methylococcaceae bacterium | reverse complement strand
AACCTTTAACCTTTAACCTTTAACCTTTAACCTTTAACCTTTAACCTTTAACCTTACCCCTCCCTCCCATATTCCAAAAATCCGCGCCAAATACCAATAAGGTTGTAAAAGGAATAGGCCAATTTTTTTGGGTTAAACAAGACCAAGGCGAGCAGCATTTTTAGGAGGGGGGCGACAAACATCTTACGTACGATGTAGTACAGCATAAACGCATCGCGCTGATTGGCGAATTTTCGGATATAAGCCCCAACCCCCGTGGAATACATCAGCATTCTTGACGTTCCCAGCTTGTAATGATCTTTATCCGGGTGATAAATTTTTATTGCCGGCGTATAAAATGCACTGTTGCCCGCCCGAAGCAAACGATACAAAAGCTCAAAACCCTCACCTCCGGAATATTTGGAACCAATCCCGAAATCGTGATCCAGATGAAACTGCTCGCCATCAATCTTGTTGCGGTCAAAAAACTGCGTAAACTCGACTCCCATCATCTGGAAGCGTGAAAAATAGTGGGCTTTGCGGCTGTTAACACCGATGCTAAAGCGGCTGGATAAAAAAGTGTATGAACCCGTAACCAAGATAGATAGGTTTTTACGCATCGCAAATTCAGCGACTACTTTTTCCAGGACATCCCTTTCATAAGTACAATCATCATCAGGAAAGGCAACGAACCTGCCGTGAGCCAAGCCTATACCGTAGTCTCTGGCTCTGGCGTTACCCACAAAATCCACTTTCACATGCTTCACATCAAGGCAATCCTTGTAAAAATCGACGATGGCATCAAGTTTACCGTCCTTGTTTTGATCGATGATAATCAGCTCAAAATTCTTATAGGTTTGATTCATTAGAGACTTCAAAAAATCAACCACTTCCCGGTCTCTTCCCAGTGTTGCTAAAACCAGCGAAATTTTCATAGTACTTATCCAGTCTGAATGCCGGCTTTTGCCTGCATATAGATGGTTGCCTCATACCAGGTAAACATCAATGCAAACTCCAGGCCGGCAAAGCCATCCAAAAAGCCACCCCGAAAAACGAAGTGGTATAAAAAACGGGCGAGAATCCTCAGCCAGGATCGTCCCAATAAAACGCTCAAACGTCCCCGGCGGGTCATTGTTGCCTCCGTTGGCGGCTTAAGCTGCACTTCTTGCGCTGCTTTATCGACATGTTTATGCATCCATTCAATAATTTCGCCATGATAAAAATAGTGTTGATAAGGAATGGCACAATAGCCGATTCGACAGGTATTAATAACGGCCTCACCATGCCCTGTGTGGTTACGGACAAAGCGGGTGGCGTCCCTGCGCACCAGCCGTGGATGATAAATCGGATAACCGGGTGCGTGGTTTAGTCGTTTGCCGCGCAGATAAAGTATCGATGGCACCATCACCACATCAACCGAATCGGACTCCGCCCTATCGGCTTCAAACCAGTCATAAAATGTCTGCGGATAAATTTCGTCAGCATCGACGAACAATATCCAGGGTGTGTTGATAGCACAGTGATTAATGGCAAAGTTGCGTTGTTCGGCAAAACCCGGCCATGGATTTGTATAAATCCTGCAATACCGGCTATTGGCGATGGCAATCGTAGCATCGGTACTTCCCGAATCTACAATCACAATGGGATAGCACTCAGGAATAGCCGCCAGACAATCCGGCAGATTAACCTGCTCATTTTGAGTCAAAATAACAACAGTTAACATATAACTTTTTCTTAATGTTAGGGTTTAAAAAATGAAGCCAGTGCAAGGTAAAAGTTTCAAGAAGCGAGACTGCCCTTTTACCTTTTACCTTTTACCTTGAACCTTGAACCTAAATTAAATTTTGACCGCATATAAATTGATGTAAATACCCAGTCCAAAGCAATGCATCAAACCGGCAAACGGGATCTGTAAAAACTTTACCATTCCGTCAACAATAGCCGCCGGCCGGCCTTTCAGTCGCAATCTTTTGGATGCTGCATTAAACGGGATTCGGGTGATTTGCTTCACCTTAACGACCCGAAAGCCGTTTTTCTCAACCAACGCGGTTAAACCCTGTTCGGTAAAATAATTGACATGTTCCGGTATCCATAAACAAGCGTTATCCTTGGTGCCCAGTAGCTTGACCAGAAACGAATCATAATTGGGCACGGCACAAGCCAAAATACCACCCGGTGCCAGCAGGCCGGACACCTTGTTAATGGCATAATCCGGCTCAAGAAGATGCTCCAATACCTGCGACATCATGACCACGCCGAACTGTCCCGCCGGTTCGTAATTCTCAAACATCACAGCCAACGGCTCATCACCATTCAAGTTTTTAAACACGTCATTTTCATATTTGCCGGGATTGATGCTGACGGTGTTATAGCCCAATTTTCTAAGTGCCTGCGTGTAAAAACCAAAGCCTGAACCAATATCAAGCGCCTGATCATTATCCGAACTGTTAAGCTGGTGAGCTTGATGACTCATCCGTTCGGCATCCAACCTACAGTTGGGAAACGCTGTCTCTTGGTTCAGCACCGCTTCAAGTGTTATCGCTTCGGTTAGCGCCTGGCCTGAGTATTGATAAATGGATTGCAACCATTGCCTGGCAGGAGGTCGATTTAAAAAACCGGTTCCACAACTCCCACAACGATAGATACTGAACACCGTGGTGTTCACATTTTCCGTATATTGAAAGTTTTTTTGACGCCAAAGTTTTATTTTCTCACCACCACAGCTCACACATTCGTGCAAAACATCGCCATAGATTCCTGAAACTGCTGCTGCATTCGTCATAATATTCCTCGTTTATTTCTTTTTTTAGACTACCCACTTTTATATCTAAGACGGGACAGTCACGTAGGTCGGATTAGCGACAGCGTAACCCGACAAATCCAAGTGTCTTTTTCGCATAATAAAAACAATGAGCTGAAAACCATCAAGCTACCTCTCCTGCTGGAGAGGGTTGGGGTGAGGAGAATAAAATCAAACAGTTATATTCCCCTCATCCCAACCTTCTCCCTCAAGGGAGAGCGTAGCGAGGGTTCAGGAGCTGGTACTTGTGTAGATACCTATGCCTAAAGTGTGAGTCTTTGAAATATAACATACTGATTACTTTGGTGTCTTTCGTGCTTTTCGTGGACTAACTGCGGTTTTTAGGATCATTCACTAAAAATTGCTCAGACCGTTACGTTGCAGTCTGACAGGTCTTCTTGCCCCTCCTCTATTGCCTGTTTATTTTTGGAACTGATATTTCGCCATGGTTTGGCCAGGAGGGCTAAAACCAAAGCCTCAACGCCAAAATAGACAGGATTGGCCATAGCCGCTCCGGGCAAGCCATAACTGTCTACCATCAGTGGAATGCTGATGGCCGCCGTCACCGCCCCGCATAAGCGACCCAACAATAACCACCGTGTCCGTTTTTTGGCCAATAATGGTTGAGATACCACAGTTCCCAAGGCATGTAGCGCACAACCCAAGGCGATGGCCGGTATCAAGGCTACCGCTGAATGATATGATTTTGCCAGTATCCAGGAAACCAACCAGTCGCCGGTAACCTGCAATAACAACACGCCAATAATGCCTAAAGCAACAACACTGGCTATCCAAATCCATAAAATCTTAAAGGCTTCCTTGGGCTGATTCAGGGAATATAACTGAAAATAAACCGGCTGAAAAATACGCAACAAAACCATGGCGCTGCGATTAAACGCCTCATTGATTATCGTGTAAATGGCAGCATACAAACCCACCTCGGCAGCGGTCATTAAATAACCGATGACATAACGATCACCCAAGCCGTTAACCCAAAATATCAATTCCATCGGGATTAGCGGCAAAGCATAAACCCATACCTCGGTTTTAAAATGTCGGGTGATGGCCGGGCGGTTTTTTTTATGGACTTTCGAATGCTGGACAAACGACCAAGCCATATTTGAGACCATGCTTGCCAGGATGTAGCCCAGCAACACCCATTCAGCTTTTTGGTCTCCCCACCACACCAGCGCTACCGCCAATAACGGCCGCAGTACGCTATCCGTGGTTTGCCACAAACTGGCTTCCCGCTGTCTGCGCTCACCAATCAATAACTGAATACCCAGTTCGCGGCGGACAGTTACGGCCAGAAGAATGCCCGCCAGCATCAGTAGCCAAAAATCGCTGTGCAAAAAATAGCTGCCCATCACACCGCCCAGCACCAACAAATTTATTGCCAGAACGGTTGAGCGGTTGGTCAGTCGGGTCACCACCGCATATAAATCGGCACGCTCCCATTTATTCCGGCACTCCGGCAATAACCGCATGCCGGCGCAGATAAAAGGGTAGGAAAACAGGGTGACGCCAAGCGCCACAAAACCGTTTAATAAAGCAAATTGTCCGTAAACATCCGGCGTTACCAGCTCCGTAAGCAAGCGGGTGCCTGCCAATAAAGCGCAGGCGGATAGCAGTTGTCCAAACAGCGCCCAAAAGGCATCACCGAATAAGCGTCTTTCTTTTAATAATTCGATCATGGTTTTTACCTTCAAATACTCGTTGTCAGGATGGATGCTGATAATAAGAATCCGGTGCCATCGGGCTTGCGTCCAACGACACTAAACCAGACTGATAGCCGGTGCCCAATACCGTACCCCAGAGAAACATCAGTAGCGCGTTTTGTGGAAAATACTCCCACATATTAAAAGTCAGTCCGGCAACGAAAATAAACATCACGACCAAACCTTTGTTGGGGTGACCCGACATTCTTGTCGTTATCCATAAAAAGAAAATATACGCCAGCAGACCTATCAGGCCATAACCGTTCAGTAAAAATAAATAAAGGCTGTCAGAATCAAATTGCCCCTTAAAATGTTCCGCACCGTAAAGAATATTGATGGTATTGGAGCTCAGTCCCAAGCCCCAGCCAAACAGCACATCTGCGGGGCCATGAACTTGCTCGGAAAATACCCGATGCCATAAATCAATGCGACCATCCTCGGTTGGATTGGCATCATCACGGCCACTAAGCAAAGGACTGGAGGCCAACAACAGCGCACCCACGGCAAACAGGGGAGCCGGCATAATCAAAGCCCAGCGATCACGGGGTCTAAGCAGTGCATAAATCTGAAAATAAATGACCAACAACGAACTGATGAAAGCGGTTCGTGAACCACTCAGTAACGCTAAAAATACACTGACAGCCACCCACTTTCGCATTGACGGCACCAGTGAAAACAGCAGCGCACAAGTCGCCATAGTCGCTCCAAACAGATTGGGACTGACAAAAGTACCGAATGGCCGTCCCCCGCCCAGAAATGACACACCAAATAAAGGCGGTGCCCATAAAGCCTGGGCCAAAGCTAATACGGCCTCAAGTGCAAGGTAATAACGAAGATAATGCGCAAACTGATAGATAACCGATTCACCGCCGCCTGAGCGACTGACCACGAAGCCGATCAATGCCAATGGCAGGTATTCAAAAATGCGCAGACCCGCCAACGGCACCACCCAAGGCAAGTCCAGATAGAGTGCATAGCCCGCTTCAAACAGTACGTAAGTTGCCACCACACCCAAAAAGGCCAATACAGGACTGGTTAAAATGCCGCGCCGCAAGCGTGGTTCAAAAAACAAATACGCAACCAGCACAACCAACATGACCTCGCGAAGAATACGCAAACCAAAATCCTGTTCACCATAAACCTCCTTCACCCCTGTCCAGGCTGACTCGACCTGAGGCAAAGAAGCCAGCACCGATACACTGACCAGCGTAGCCAGTAGAATGGGCAAATCTCTTTCAAAGCGCATATTCATCTGATGACTACCCTTTATCGCTGCCGCGTCTTTTGCAGCAGGCAGACAGTGATGATTCGGACGCTTTCCAAACCAGTCGCCCATTGCCTGATAACTTGGCATACAGACCGACCGGTTTTTGAGCGCCGCGCCCACTCTTTAGCGTTACCAGCATCGCCTCCCGAAGGATACGCAAACCGAAATCCTGTTCACCACAAACGGCTTTTACCCCCGTCCAGGTTGCTTGGGCTATCGGCAAAGAAACCAACGTTGACACGCTAATCAGCGCAAACAACAGAACCGGTAATTTTTTTTCAAAGACTGTTTTCATATTACACCTGTACCTCTTCTGCTATCTCTTCCGTCACGTCAACAGGTGGTAAATAGCGACTGTTCTGACGTTTTCCCAACCAATCACCCACCGCCTGATAACCTGCCGTAAAGATTGAGGCGTTCTTGTGCGCCATATCGGTTCGGCTGTAGGCGTAACCATAGTAAGGGTAATAAGATGACCCTTCTTTCATGTCGTTGATAATAAAACCATTGGGTTTTATTCCAACCTGTTGAAAACGCCTGAAGCTGACCTCCAATTCTTGCGCCGTGTAGCGACCTTCCTTAACCACCAGAAAGGTGGCATCAACGTGCTTGCCCATAATAGCGGCGTCGGTTGCGCCCAAAATCGGCGGCGAATCAATGACGATATGGTTATAAAAACTTTTCAACTGCTCAAGCGTCTCCGCCAGATTACCTATCTCCAGCAACTCCGCCGGATTTAAAACCATATTGCCTCGCGGTATAAAGTCCACACCGACATCGGGCAGACTGATGATGACCTCACCGAGTGTGGCTTTACCGGACAACAAGTCAGAAAGTCCCGGTTGCTTGCCAATTGAGAAGGTTTCATGCAGGCGACCGTTGCGCATGTCAGCGTCAATGATTAACACGCGCTTTTTAATACTTGCCAGCAATGCCGCCAAGTTGGTGCTCACAAAAGATTTACCCATACCGGGTGCCGGACTACTGACCATGATGACTTTACTGGCATCACTGGCCATCGTTGCTTCCAGCGTGGTGCGCAAACCGCGCAGCGATTCTACGGAAATATCAAGCGGCTCTTGACTGACCAGGATGCCGGGTTCGCGATCCTTGCCTTGGTCAATCAAACGTGTCAATCGACGCTGCTTTTTGCTATGCGGAATGGCGGCAAAAAGCGGTAAGCCCACTTGATATTCCAGCAAAGCCGGATAATTATCGTGGCGCTGCAAAGAGTGTCTCAAAAACACCTGAGCCGATCCGGCAGTCAGCCCCAGCAAAGTGGCAAGGGTTAATAACAAAGCGGGATTTGGCCAATACGGTTTTTCCGGCGTTACCGCTAAATCAACGATCCGGGAATTACCGAGCGAACCGGCCGCAGCAATACGCTGTTCCTGGGCGCTGTTCAGCAGCGACGTGTAGAGTTCGGTGTTGACCTGAACATCCCGAGACAAGCTGACCACACTCTGTTGAGTGCGGGGTAAATCCTTGATTCGCTTTTCCAAAGTCCCCAGTTTGTTGTCAATACGCTTGATTTGCGCACTGGTGGCGACCATGTCAGGATGCGCGGATTCCAGACGTTGACTCTGTTCGTCGTACTTTTGCTTGAGTTGAATACCCAGCGTTTCCATTTCGGAGGCTTGTTTTAGCAATATTTCAGCCTCGGCGGATATATCCACCGCGCCATGTTTTTGCCGGTAGGCGCTCAAGCCTTGTTCCGCTTTTTCCAGACGATCTTTAACAATAGGCAACTGACTTTCCAGAAAGCCCAACTTTTGCGAAGCTTCGGCAGACTCCCAATTGACGGTCGCGTTGACATAAATGGTCGCAATATCGTTAACTGATTTGGCGAGTTGCTCGGGATTATCACCTTTAAGTTCGACGCTGAGTATATCCGTGTCTTTGGAAACCTCCTTGACGGCAAACACTTTTTGCAAAATTTCGATGGCAGCCAGCGAGGTTTTCCGGGTCAACTCAAAATGGGTGCCGGGATGCGCCTCAAGTTCAGCCAATTCAATAACGACCGGTGTAGACTCTCCAACGTCTGTGGTGAGGATTTCACCGGTTTGTCCATTGACCAGTTCTTCATCCTTGGGGCCAAGCAAAAGAAAGCGGCCTTCTTCCAGTGCAACCAAGGTAAACGCTTTGCCCAAATAACGATCCGGCACCGTGAAGGCAGCAATCTTCAACTTTTCACCGCCCCAAGCCCAGCGACTAAAACCCCACCATGACGAGGCAATCGGGTCATGCACATCATGCCAACGCGCCAATGTCTCGCCGATAACGGGGAAGTAAACCGGTGCAGACTCCACCATCAAATTTAAATCTTCCACCACCTTGCCGAGCACCGAACGGGAACGCATAATTTCCACCTCACGCTGCGCCCTTGGGCTTTCGGCTTCAGTGGTGGCGCTATTTGCTTCGCTGTGAAGGGGTGCCGAGAGCAGTGCCTTGTTTTTGTCGATCCGCAACAGCGCATCAGCCTTGTAGGTGCGCGGTGCCAGCACCAAATAGATCACGGTCACCAGCAACACCGACAGCAATGTCAACAGAATGATCTTTCTGCCTTCGATGAGCAGATCAACCATATCGCGGATACTGACGCCCTGCTCTTCGATCCGGGACGGATTTAGCGGCGGTAATTGGGCAATAGCTTCATGCTGTGAATATAGATTTTTCATATCTCAATCCTGTAAAAAAATCAACCGTTCCAAAAGCCATGCCATTAAGTTAAGCCCGTTCGCTGAGCGGAGCCGAAGCGATTTTCCGGCTTCGACTCCGCTCAGCCAACGTGTTTACATGCCATGAGTAGCTGCCAGCGACATCATCGAGGTGAAGGAGCCCGGCAGTATTTGGTTTAACACCCGTGACCATTGGGTAACACCGGCGGTGCCCACAAAAACGGTATCGTGCGCTTGCAAGGCAAACTGATCAGCCAAAATCAGCGCGTCAGGAGAGCCTGCATTCAACTGAAAAATCTCGGGCTTCATGTCGCCGGGACGAATCACAAAAACCTCTTCCGGTCTGGCAGTGTTTAAATCAAAACCATAAGCTTCCGCCAAGGCTTGTGACAGCGACAACCTGCCCTTGTTGATTTGCAGGGCCTGCTGCCTGCCGACTTCGCCCATTACCAATACTTTGTTGTCTTTATGGTCAGGGATATACAGCACATCGCCATCCTTGAGCAGCAAGTTCTGGGTAGTGTTACCCTTTGCATACAGACTGAGTACATCAATCTTGTAGACTTTGCCGTCACGCGCCAAAGCCACGTTGCTCATATCGGCATCCGGATTAACACCACCGGCACGGCTGATGGCTTCGGCAATGGTTAATGGTGTCTCGTTCATGGACTGAACGCCCGGTGTTTTTACTTCGCCGACAATAGCGGCCCGATGACTTTGAAACGACAACACGCGAATATCAAGTTTGACCTTCTTGAAATATTTGGAAAGTTCACCGGTTAATTCCGTCCTGACCTCGCTGACCGTTTTTCCGGCAACATGGATATTGCCTACATAAGGGTAATAAAGCTCGCCATTTTCATCTACCACTTTACCTGCCAGTTCGGGCAGTATTTTTTCACCACCCGGATCGTTCAGTTCCGGATGCTCCCAAACGGTAATCTGCAAGCGGTCTTGCGGGCCGATTCGGTAAACCGCTTTGCTGATATCCACCGGTGGAAGATTATTAACCGCTTGCAGCCGCGAATTTTCGCGCTCGATAATCAGATCGGCAGTAATCGGGACGATTCGGGGCTTTTCTTTAACCATTCTGCCGTTCCTCATGACCGGCACTTCCAGTTGCGACAAGTTGTTTTCTGTTTTCATTTCCATGCCGGGTGTTAAAGAACAAGCCGACAACAGTAAAACCAAGGCTAAGAGCATCAATCTACACATAACGGATATTTCCTTAGTAAGCGTTCTTGTTGATAAAACCGGTTAGCACCGTGCGTAGTGCAATTTCCAAATCGAACCATACCGACCAATGCTGGATGTAATACAAATCATGCTCTATGCGCTGGTTTAAATCGGTGTCGCCACGCCAACCGTTCACTTGAGCCCAGCCGGTGATACCGGCCTTGACCATGTGTTTCTTCATGTAATTGGGTATCTGGTCTTTAAAAACTTCGACAAAATCAGGGCGTTCCGGACGCGGCCCGACCAGAGACATATCGCCTTTAAGCACATTGATCAGTTGCGGAAGTTCATCCAGACTGGTTCTTCGCAAAAAACCGCCAAAGCGGGTCGCCCGGTTTTCACCCGACTTGGCCCAAACTGCACCGGTTTTGGCTTCGGTATTGACGGGCATCGAACGAAACTTGAGCATGGTAAATGCTTGATTATTCCAGCCAATCCGCTCTTGCCGGTAAAACACCGGGCCTTTGGAACTCAACTTAACACCGATAGCGATGAATGACAGTAACGGACTAATCAGTATCAACAGGATCAACGCAAATAACCTGTCAACGAAAGACTTGATATAACCGTTAATGCCATGCAGCGGTGAGACCGAAAAATCCAGAGTGGGAATCCCGGCCACGGTGTTTAAGCTGAGAAATTTACTTTGCTTGAAAGCAAAGCAGTCAATAACCAAACGAATGCTGACCGGTACATGTCGCAATTGATACTGGGCACGTTCAGCCAGCGCTTCACCGGGGAAAGCAATCCAGACTTCATCAATGGCTTCCCTGGTAACAATGGCCGCCAGATCTTCCATTTTCCCCAGTTGCGGCAGTAAAAAATCACCGGCCAAGTCTCTGTTTTTGGTTCGGTCATCAACATAACCAATAACCTGCAAGCCGGCCCACGATGAATTATTTAATTGCTGGCTAACGGCAATGGCCATCTGGTTTAAGCCAACCAGAATGATACGACCCTGAGACCAGCCCCGAGAACGCAACCATTTCAACAACAAGGAGAGCAGACTGCGGGCCGTGAGCACCAATAACAAGCCCAGTCCCCACCAAGTGACAATCCAGCGATAACTGGAACCAAACCAGAAATGCAAACGAATCAAAGTAACAATGGAAATAACCGACACGATGGCAAAAACCCAAGCCCTGACAATACGCGCCGTTTCGCCGCGCATCGTGTCATTTCGCCAGGGACGATAAACCTGGCCTATTTCAAAAAAGATAATAGTCGCCAATAGACCCAGGGCGATAACTATCCGGTAGTCCTTGTTGATGGTAAATTCGTGTAGCCAAAAATAATTGGCAAGCCAAGCAGCCGTCATTAGCATGACACTATCGACAAACCGCAGCAACAGGATCACTGTGTGTCCGTATTGCTTAAAGAGCCCGTTGAAGATGTTACCTAAACCGAGTGGCATAATCGCTAACCCCCTATACTGTCTATATTCAATGATGAACGGTAAAAGCTGCTCATCCCAAAGTCAAAGCGACCGCCAATCGGCACGGTGCGCTATGATTGGTTTAAAGAATACAGGGACAAGATGAGAGGAAACCCGTAGATTTGATTAAGATTGGATGAAGACAGCAGAGATTTTATTTTTATCCTGTGTTCAATTGATTTGGAAACGTTTAGCAGATTGAGCTGGAGCTATTCCAGTCCAACATTCTCCGCGTTGTGTTATCGGGGCAAAGCGTCAAGACTTCAATGGCTTTCAAAACGTGAGCAACTTGTGGAGGTCAGGCTCTGCCTGACTGTCAGGTAAAGCCTGACCTCCATTGTCTTATGTCCCTTAGTCTCGCGAAGCTTGAAGTTTTGGCTACCAACTTAAGGCGGGACACTTTTGACTATGAACAATCACGGTGAACCCAG
>JBAXTQ010000012.1:0-41429 GCA_037130115.1 Methylococcaceae bacterium | reverse complement strand
CTCCCGGAATCAATAGACCAGTTTTATTTATCTGTCCCGCTTTAAATTGGTAGCCTAAAAAAAATACCTGCATGCAATAAACTGCAAGAATCGTCCATGTTCTGACAGCTTAATTAGCTTACAATTAACATAGAAATAAAAATTAACCAAGAGATAAACGTGCAAAAATCAGATGCTATCGAAAAAAACAACATAACTTGGCCAAAATTCTCTGTTGTAAAAGAACACACATGTCCCCGGTGTAGAAATCGGGATACGAGGCTATCAAAACGCCCAAAAGGCAGCTTGTTTAATAGGGTATTCAGAAAAGCTCACCGCTGCAATACATGCTATAGCCGATTCTGGATATTTCGTCCCTTCCGTATACTTATACTCACAGGCGTAATGTTCTATATTTATAACTATTTAATTCCTCTAATTTAGGCTTGAAGACAAGAATTGTTTTCAAAGCCCTATTATTTTTCCGAAACAACCCTGCGTGCCTGACTACTCATAAATAACAAAACCGCCTAACGGAACTGTTAAATGAACCGCCTTGCCATTTCGCGCTTCAATCTTAACTTTTGAACCTATCTGTGCCGGGTCGGTTGAATAGATACATGTTAAAAACTTGAAATTATCCCCGTGCAAATTGTTATCAATGGTCACCCAGGCAGTCCGTAATTGATCAACATCGGTATTAATAGCCAAGACCATTTCGTGATTATTAAAGATGCGCGACCAAGGCACAACAGACAGAATACGATCACCGATAATATGCGGAAAACCGAAAGTCCCTGCCTCGCCACTATCAGAAATTTCGCGAAGATACTGCCGTCCCCTACGTAAAGTTAAACACCCTTTTCTATTTCTGATTTTGTTAATGTCGGCAATGATCCGGTAGATTTTATGAGCCTCATTAAAAAAATGCAGACCACTACTTTGGATGGAGCCAAATTTTCCGCCAAACATACATTCACGCAAATAACGGTCACTATCCCCCGCACCGTTAAAGGCTTGTTCGGTACCGTAAAACAGACAGGGAATACCCATAGTCGTCAGATTAAGCGCAACAACCGCAGGCAAATGAGCATAGCCACGGTTTGTGTCACCACAAAAACGCGCCTTGTTATTGCCTTTACGCACTTGATCATGATCATCGAAAAGTGTGACGATGTGCTTGCCAAACCAGGTATGAGACCCTTTTCCAATCAGTACCGAATTTCTGAACAAACCAAAATAAGCTTGCGGATCACGGCAACCTTTAGCCAAATATTCCATTTTATCGGGTATATCATCAATACCCAGCGCGGCATTGAGTCCGGTGGTTTCCATCATATCAAAGGCAAATTCACGACCGCCGGTGATTTCACCAATCAGATAAAAATTTTCCTTGCCCAGACTTTGCGCATATTCTTTAATAACCGCCGTGAAATAGCGGGTAGCGCCCGGTTCCATGTGCTTGACGGTATCAATGCGATAACCGTCAATATCGGCAAATGAGATCCAGAACTTATAAATCTCACAGAGTGTCGCAAGTGCTGGCGTTGGGCGAAAATTATCAATGATCCGGTTACCATAAACATCAAGGTCATGTGCGCCGTGATCAATATCTTTCAGCGCCATAAAATCGCCTTCCCGATATTCCGGATCATAATCCCAGCTTGAAATGCGACCTTTGCGAGTAAAAGTCTCTGGATGCTGTAGCTCTGACGGCCAGATAGCTTGATCAGGCCATGCTTCCGGATGAGCGACTGTATCGATTCGTCCAAAGGGAATATCAGGATTGCCATCGCCATTACGGTAGCCTTTAACCCGATAAGGATGATTATCCCAGCGCGGATCCATGAAATGACCGCCTTTTCCATCATCGGTGGAATAGCGGTCAGCATCATAAGCGAAGACATCGCCGGCATGATTAAAAATAATATCCAAAATAACGTAGATCCCTTGTTTATGAGCGGTATCCACTAAATTCTGCAAATCTTGTCGCGTACCAAAGTGTGGATCGACATCCAGAAAATTCTGTATGGCATAACCATGATAAGAATGCTCGTCTTTCGGCCGCTGTTTAAATACCGGACTGATCCAAATCGCACTGACGCCAAGACGTTTCAAATAACCTATCTTGCTTGCCAAGCCTTTTAAAGTTCCGCCTAACCAACGGTTACCCTGTTCGGCCCATTTCCCGCGATCCGCTTTATAGGCATCCCTTTCAAATTGAAAAGGCGGCGTTGTTCCGGTAGTGACCGGGTTACCGTTGTTATCAACATAATCCTTTTCCTTCTCATCAGAAAACCGGTCCAGTATTAAAAAATAAAGAACCTGATCTTCCCAAGCGACTGGTGATGGTTCAAATTTCCGGTCTTGATAAGCCGTCCAATTGATATCCGCAAGCGATTGTTCGATGTTGGTGTGGGTTTTATTATCTGGTTTTTTCATGATTATTCTAACCTCTGTTCAATTATTACAACGCTGATTAATTCCGAAAATTGCACGGACTTTGGTTTTGGTTTTGCAACATTAAGCTCCCTCTCCTTTAGGGAGGACTGGGGTGAGGGTGATCGAATGTCGCTTTACTTCCGCGAGGCTCTATACAGGTCACTTTTTTAATGCCAACAATCGGCCGACAACCCTAACCCAGTTGATTGATACACACGTTAAAGCCCAAATTTCTTGGTATCAACGTACTCTTGGCTGATCAGTGTCCACCAATCTACGGCCAGTCCTCTCAATACATAGTCATAAGGTAGCCAACCGTAACCCGCCTCACCCCAGCTGGTTCCCCAGGAATTTCTGATTAATAACGCCCCCGTGGTTGTCGTGCCACCATTGGCGTTCTTGATTGCCAGGGCATCGTCATAACCGACCGCCATAATGGCATGTCCACCCGCGACCTTATCCGTTGGGCAAGGGAAGGGAATTTTGCCTTTACCGGCACCATTCGCCTGACTGATTGAATCATAAACCGTAAAGCCAAACATGGAAGGTAAGTTGCCTGCCAGATTAGTCTTGATTTGACTTAGCAGATTTGCCGGCGTGGTGCCCACAGGATCCAGCCGGTAATAATTAATCGCTTGGAAAGATTGGGCCAACGCATATAAAAATGCCGTAGGTTCTTTATCAAAATCAGCGATTTTATAAGGCCAATATTTTTCTGGCGGAACACCCAACAATGCCATTGCGCCCATGGTGCTGCGCAAATAAGCACCGGTATCGCCCGTCCAACCCAAAAGATTACGTGTTGTTTTGTAAAGGAATAAGCGGGAGGCATCCAGCCATGTGCCATAAGCCTTTTTTTCATAGAACTCGATCATGCCCACACCCGCATTAGCCGTGCATGAACCCAGTTGCCCCTGATCTTCTATGGGTGCGCACCACGGCCTAAGATCTACCTTGGCCACCAAGGTTGCTGGTGCCTTCAGTACATTAAGTTTTTTAAGCAGTGGTTTTATGGCTTCATGTTCGGGCGAGTAATCTCTGACATCAGGCAAGTCTCGTACCCAGCCCAAACCATAATTTTCTTGTATTTCGTTCATAGTCTTAATCTCCAAAAATTAATTAAAATTATCGATTATTTATGTAGCTGCTTTTTAGGCTACCCATTTTCAACTAAATAAACCTAACGCATAAAGTGCGCTTATTCTATCCACAGACCGACTAAAAAAAATTAATCCAGGTTAAGTTTTTAACAAAAAATTAATTTTTTTAGGGTCAATTGTGGTATTGAGAGAAAATTAACTGAAAGCTATACGTATTTATACCTATTAAAAGCAGGCCATTAATTATGTTAGACTTGGCGTTCAATGCAGTTTCATATTGCTATCGGAAGTCAGATAATGTTTTTTCGTTCAAATGGATCAACAGGGCTTTGCTACTCATGCCCTAATCGACATTTTCGCTTTTGTAAAAGCCTGTTAAACGGGTCTTCAGGCCAATTTGATGCACAGGCTGTTAAAAACCTGGCGGTTACTGCAAAGCAATATTTATATCGCCAAGGTGATATAAATAACGAATTATTTGTCTTGCGGGAAGGTTGGGTCATGCTAACCCGAGTTTCCGACGACGGTAAACGTCAGGTATTTCGTTCCGTATTACCGGGAGAACTACTCGGGTTTCAGCAACATTTCCACGGCCCGGCGATCTATTCGGCAATTGCCTTAGTGGACAGTGTGCTCTGCAAGGTTCCAAACAGTGTCGAGCACTATTCCGCACAGCCAGAACTTGCTTTAAGTCTTGCGGCTTCAGAAGCTTGTGACAAGATGCTGACCGAGATGTATCTGGGTAATATTACCCATCGAAGTGCGCGGGAAAGGATCGCATTTATGGTGCTGGAAATTTATCATCGACTGATGTTGCGCGGCCTGAATAATGAATACACCATTCAATTTCCACTCAAACAGGAAGATATAGCGGATACCCTTGGGCTTACGGCCATACATGTAAACCGGACGTTACACGCCTTTAGAGACGAAGGCGTGTTGCAAATACATAAACATCAATTAACCATTCTGGATTACGAGGTTCTTTATGCTTTGGCAGGATCCCGATTTGAATTTGGCCCTATTTAAAAATAAAGTGGGCGCACATAAATCCAGCCCTTTCAGTCAGAATCCTGTATATAAACTACCCCAACTTACGAATCATCAACTTGATCAGCAAGCGTAGTCAACTGTTTAATTAACGCGGCTAAGTGCTCGGTCGTTTCAGCGCGTACAGTGGCATGTGCGACTTTGCGGCCTTTGCGGGGGGCTTTATCGTATAGATGCAAGTGCGCCTGTGGAATGGCCAATAATTCTTCAGTAACAGGCAAGCCGCCAATAAAATTAACCATCGCGGCTTTACCCACAGCGGTCGTTGCGCCTAAGGGCAAATCCAGAATGGCTCGCAAATGATTTTCAAACTGGCTGGTTTCCGAGCCTTCAATCGTCCAATGACCGGAGTTATGGACACGCGGCGCAAACTCATTGGCAATTAATTTTCCGTCCACTTCAAATAATTCCAGTGCCAACACGCCAACATAATCCAACGCTTCCATTAAACGGGAGATATAACTCTCGGCTTGCTGTTGCATGGGATCATTATCACAGCTTTCTGAAACCCGCAAAATACCGCCGCGATGTAAATTCTGGGAGAGCGGATAAAAAACGGTAGCGCCGGAAACATTGCGTGCAGCAATGATGGACACTTCGCGGTTAAACGGAACAAAGGCTTCGACCACGCCCTGAACACCCGCCAATTGCTCCCATGCAGGTTTTAAATCTGCAACCGATTTGAGCAAAGATTGACCTTTGCCGTCATAACCCATCGTGCAGCTTTTTAAAATGGCTGGCCAGCCAATCGTTGCCATTGCCTGTTCCAGACTCTCAAAACTGTCCACGGCGACATAAGGCGAAACAGGAATATCCAGGTCATGAAGAAAAGCTTTTTCGATTAACCGATCCTGTGCCACTGCCAAGGCTTTGGGCGCAGGATGCACTTGGGTGTGTGAGGCAAGAAATTCAGCTACATCGGCCGGTACATTTTCAAACTCGTACGTGACTACATCAGCACGCTCTGCAAGTTGTGCTAGCAATCGCGGATCGTCATAGTCGCCGTGTAAATGCTCACCCAAATGGTTGGCACAGGCATCTTCCGAGGGGTCAAGAAAAATAAAATCCACACCCAAGGGATAACCCGCCAACGCAATCATTCGGGCAAGCTGCCCTGCACCCAGTACACCGACTATCATAAAATTTCCTCACGTGGATCAGAATGCGCAAGCACTGCTTCGGTCTGCTCGCTTCTAAACGCATTTAACGCGCCTCGATAATCCGTATGTTTATTGCTGATAATGGCCGCCGCCAGTAACGCCGCATTAATAGCACCCGCTTTACCAATCGCCAGTGTGCCTACCGGAATACCCGCCGGCATTTGCACAATGGATAATAATGAATCCATCCCGTTCAAAGCCTTGGACTGCACCGGAACACCCAAAACAGGAAGCACTGTTTTTGCAGCGGTCATGCCCGGTAAATGTGCCGCACCACCTGCGCCCGCAATGATAACTTCCAGGCCTTTAGACTCTGCCGTTTCCGCGTATTCAAACAATTTGTCAGGGGTTCTATGTGCCGAAACCACTTCAACAGAATGAGGAATGCCCAGACGCTCCAGTGTTTCAGCTGCAAAACGCATAGTTTCCCAGTCAGAAGTCGAGCCCATGATGATGCCAACCAGTGCTGTCATATATTTTTCCTTGATAGTATCAATACAATCTGGATAATTTAAAAGGCACGTAGTATGGCATAAATGACGTTAAGATGTTTTCTTAAGTTGCATAAGATTTTGGGGCTACCTACTAAGTCGGGACAGTTTAAGGTTAAATCGTTCGCTGAGCGGAGTCGAAGCGGACAATTCGCTTCGACTCCGCTCAGCGAACGGTCTCTTTTGATGGTTTATCTTACGTTAATCTTATTGACGGTTAAGCCTTTTTGCTTATCCCGTCTAAAGTCGATAGCCGATTTTGGCAAGTAAAAAGGCACGGGAGGGGCAGCCTACAGAAAACCATTAGCTCGATAAGTACTCATAACGAATATTATCAAATTAACAGAACTAGAATGAGTCCCAATAAAATGATAAAGTTTGTCGTTTATTTAGTAACCGCTTTAAGGTTCGATTGGTAAACCTTGAGCCTTTTAACCCTTGCGATACAACTCATGAAAACACACACTTTTACAAAAAACTTTTTTTGGGCCGCTTTGACCAGCCTTGTTATTGCGCTGTCAATGACGGGTTGCTCCAATGACAATGATGACCCTAAGGCAAAACAGCCGCCGGTTAAAACCGCCTTTAACCCGTTTGACCATTCTCAGGATACTCCGGTGACACCGGTTGAAAAGCATAAATTTGAGGATGCTTTTGCAGCACAATGTTTGGCCAGAGAATTGAAAAACTCTGTCAATGTAGACGAAGATAAGGAGCGTTTTTCTAAATCATGCCAATGCGTTGCAAATTATATGGTCAAGGATTTAACCGATGAGGAAGCTGAAAAATTTCTTGCCGAGCATGAAAATCCACGGTCGTTACAAATAAAGTACAACAGCGCGGCTTATCATTGTACGCAACAAAATGCGCCAAAAGGTTTTAAAACTTTTGAAGCACCCAAGCCCGAACCTAAAAAAGAGGAAGGCTTTTTTAACAAACTTTTTTAGTGTTTAAGTAAGGTAACTCGCAATAGATAACCCCGACCTATCGTTCCAGGCTGAACTTGGATATTACAGACCACGAAGACACGAAGTTCACGAAGAAAAACCAAAGAAAAATCTTCGTGTTCTTCGTGTCTTCGTGGTGAAATGTCTTACGTTTAAATCAGCGTTAAAAAACAATAATCGTTTTTTCGGCCAAGTCTTTTAAAATCTGCAAACCGCCTGCAACAATAAGCGCTGGATCGGGATGATTGGATTCTTTGGCTACCTGATTTAAACAAGCTTCAGTCACTGGTTGTTCCTGTTCTTGAATGATTTCCAGCAGCCGGTAAGTGATGGGGGTAATTTCAATAAAATTAACATCATCTTCCTGGTTGCGATAAACAATCAAAAATGTTGGCTGTTCAGGCGGCTCTAAAGGTAAAAAAGCCGGGGCTATTTTATGGACAGGATATTGATAAGCCAGTGGCCAGGCCAACGGTGATAAGGCGATAGTCTGATTAAGCAGGTTTTCCGGATTTGGATGACAGGCCGCCACTTCTTCCTTGGCGATGGATAAGGCCATTTCCACCCATTCATAATGGGCCAGTTCCAGCATAAAGGGAAAATCCTCAGAGCCGTCGCGTTCATTTTGCAAATAATCCAGAAACTCTTCCGGAATTTGTGAAAAATGCGGTGATTGGCACGGGTGTTTTGCGTAAAAGTCCTGAGCCAAAGCAAACCATTGCTGATCGTTTAGTATTTTTCTTAAGACCGGAAAATTGCCTGACAGAAAACCTTCGATATTATTAAAAAACAATTCCCGATACATCGCCATGCGCTGCCCGTTAACATCGGCAGGCAGCGGATTATTTTCCGGATCTCGAATATATGCCGCGAATTCAAGCTGTTTGCTTTTAAAATCAATACCTGTGCCAATATTAAGCGGTCTGTTTTTCATGCTGCTTTCCCCAGGCATTTTGCATTGTTCTGATGGTATTCACTTCTTTTAATAATTCGGGTATGGCGGGAATATTAAAATCACGCTCCAACAGGGTTGGAAATACCCCATAAAGCTCGTAAGCCTTGCCCAGCAATTTCCAAACCGGATCAACAATATCGGCTCCATGCGTATCAACCAGAAAATCCTCAGCTTCCACAAAATGTCCGGCAATATGTGCATAAGCAATGCGCTGTGCCGGCATGGCTTTTAAAAAAGCCTCGGCATCATAACCATGATTAACACTGTTGACGTAAATATTATTAATGTCGATCAATACATCACAGTCGGCTTCTTCAACAACCGCATTAAAAAAATCTATCTCCGCCATTTCCTGGCCTGGAGCCGCGTAATAAGAGACATTTTCAATAGCTATTTTTTGCTCCAAAATATCCTGTACACGCTTGATGCGAGCGGCGACATGGGTAACGGCTGCTTCGGTAAACGGAATCGGCATCAGATCGTACAAATGACCGTCTTTACTGCAATAACTCAAATGTTCACTGTAAAGCTTCATTTGATGTTCGGCCATAAACTGTTTGACATCACGGACAAATTTTTCATCCAATGGATCTGTACTGCCTATCGATAACGATAAGCCATGACAAACAAAATCAAAGCGTTCAGTCATTGCGCGGAATTGTTTGCCAAATTTGCCGCCAATGGTAATCCAGTTTTCTGGCGCGACTTCATAAAAACCGATTTCTTTCGGAGGCGCTTCAAGCAACTGACTTAAAATAGGTCGACGCAAGCCTAAACCGGCACCCTGAACGAGATGTTGAGTTGTGTCCATAAGAACACCTGTGTGAGATTGAATAGAAATTGGAAGGCATGAAGTCATGCCTTCCGTATTAAAATGCTAATGCGGCATCTGCAATGCCCCATTAACTTTTCTTATTTTGCAGGAGTAGCTGGAGCTTCTGTCGCAGGCGTCTTGCCTTCGCCGCAAGCGCCTTCTTTGCCTTTCATTGACTCGCCTTTCATCATTTCGCCGCAAGAACCTTCCTTGCCTTTCATCATGCCACCACAAGACGCTTCCATTCCGGGCTTCATTTTGCCATCTTTCATCATGTCGCCGCATGAGCCTTCAGTGGCTTTTGTTGCTGGTGGCGTAGCCGCAGGATGACTTTTAGCACCTGCACACGCGCCTTCCGGAGTTTTAGGCTTGGCCATTCCACCCATAGCAGCGCCACAGGACATTTCTGCGGCTTTATTAGCGGTATCAGCTTCAGCAACCTGCATATAACCGGTAGACAGTTCAGTCATGCCGAATGGATTAGCTTCTGCGTAAGCCGCAGTTGCTGCAAACGTGGAAATAAAAGCAGCGCCCATAGCAAACGCTAAAGGTGTTTTGTTGATTTTTTTCATGTTAACTCCCAAATATTATTATAAATATTCGATAGGCAAGCCTTATCGAATACAACCATCATACCAAAGACGCATAGATTAAAGAATGAATATCCTTTTATCAAAACATTCCGGTGTATTATCGTAGAAACTGTCCTTTGGCAAGCATTCACCTCCCCCTTTGAAAAAGGGGGAGAGCATAGCGAGGGGGATTTATCTAATAAAATCTCCCCCAACCCCTCTTTTTCAAAGAGGGGGACTGAATACTTACGTCCTTTGAGCGTTAAAAGGGTTTATTCTTAACAACAGAAACCTGTTTTCTCGCCTTCTTTAGGTGGTTTTCTCTTTAAAATCACACAAGTCCTCAATAACACAACCCTGACATCGTGGCTTCCTGGCTATACAAGTATATCTGCCATGCAGGATTAGTAAATGGTGAGCGTCTTTTTTATGTTGTTTGGGTACCCATTTATCCAACTTGCGCTCCACTTCCAAAACATTTTTGCCTGGTGCAATGCCGGTACGGTTGGAAACCCTGAATATATGCGTATCCACGGCAATGGTAGGCTGCCCAAAAGCCGTATTAAGAACGACATTGGCCGTTTTTCTGCCCACGCCGGGCAACGCTTCCAGCTCTTCACGAGTCTTTGGCACTTCTCCTGCATGATTTTCCAATAACTGCCGGCAAAGCTTAATAATATTTTCACCTTTGGTATTAAATAAACCGATAGTTTTGATATAGCCCTTTAAACCCGCCAAACCCAAGGCCAAAATCGTCTGCGGTGTATTGGCAACGGCAAACAACAAGGTAGTCGCTTTATTCACTCCTTTATCCGTTGCTTGTGCAGACAAAACCACGGCAATGAGTAGCTCAAAGGGGCTGCTATAAATTAGCTCGGTCGCAGGTTCCGGTATGGCTACCGACAACCGGTCAAAAATAGCCTGACGTTTATTTTGATTCATGGTAAGTTTTAAAGTGATGGCATTCGTTATGAGCGATTATTATGCCAAAGATTTTATGCAAGCGGGTCACTGTTACTTATTCTTCAAGTTTAATTCACCACGAAGACACGAAGTTCACGAAGAAAAACCAAAGAAAAATCTTCGTGTTCTTCGTGTCTTCGTGGTGAAATGTCTTAAGTTGATGTCTATGGGGTGCGCGGTGCGCACCACTGCAAAATTCTGGCTAAATGGGCTTGCCTGTGAAACAATCAAGTCATGGTAACGATTAAAATAAAACATGTTTTTTCATCCCATAAAAAAATCACCTATAGATTCACAAATGCTTCTTTAATGCCATAACCGCAATCCATGCAAATTTCATCAAAAAACCATTGGGATTTGCTCGCTGCCCTTGCGGGTATTTTATTCACCCTTGCATTTGCTCCTTTTGATTATCCTTACCTTGCGCCATTGGCACTGAGCCTGCTGTTTGCTTCCTGGCAAAATATCACACCCCGGCGTGCGCTAATCAGAGGCTATCTATTTGGCTTGGGATCGTTTGGCTTGGGCGTTTCCTGGGTTTATATCAGTATTCATGATTTTGGTGGTGCCAATTGGCTAAGTTCCGGCTTGTTAACCGCCTTGTTCTTTGGTTTTTGGGCTTTGTTTCCGGCACTGGCAGGGTACTTTTCTGTAAAAATACTGCCGGACAATAGAACGCTTATTTCAGTATGGGTCATGCCTGTAGTTTGGTTATTGATTGAATACTTTCGCGGCAATTGCTTACTCAACGGTTTTCCCTGGCTGCAAAGCGCTTACTCCCAACTGGAAACACCTTTGGCCGGTTACATCCCGATAATCGGTGTTTATGGCACGGGGTTTTTAGTTGCCTTAACCGCATCCTCTATGGCCTTTATTTTTCAAAGCAGAAAACACGGACTCTTATTAACCGCTTTTATAGTTAGCTTATGGGTGACAGGCAGCGTCTTGCAGACGGTAAAATGGACTCATGCCATCGGCAAACCGGTTCAAGTCTCTTTAATTCAGGGCAATATAACCCAAGATCAAAAATGGCGGCCAGAGAACAAGCTTAAAACGCTACAACTTTATAAAGAACTGACAGCAGCCCATTGGAATTCCGTTGTTGTTATTTGGCCTGAAACGTCCATTCCAGCCTATTTATCAGAGGTCAACGAGTGGTTTTTACAGCCCTTAAGCAATGCCGCAAAGCAACATAATACGGATTTAATTGTCAGTCTGCCGGTGCATGACAATGCAACCGATGAAAAATACAATGCCGTGATGACGCTGGGTAAAGAAGCCGGTCTGTATCGCAAAAAACATTTATTACCCTTCGGTGAATATTTGCCCTGGCAACCTGTTTCCGGTTTTATCTTAAACAGTCTGGCAATAAAACTCGGTAATTTTACACCGGGCAACATCGACCAACCCTTGTTAAAAGCAGGCGGTTATTCTTTTATAACCTCCATTTGTTATGAAGATGCTTTTGGGGATGCGGGTTTAACAGGCTTACCCGATGCCGCCTACCTGGTTAATGTCACCAATGACGGCTGGTTTGGCAATTCCATAGAACCGTATCAGCATCTGCAAATGGCCAGAATGCGAGCTCTGGAAACCGGACGCTTTATGTTGCGGGCCACCAACACCGGCGTAACCGCAGTGATTGCGCCGGATGGAAGAATTATCAATCAAGCCCCTTTGTTTACAACCACGGTACTCACCGAAACGATAACGCCCATGGGCGGCATGACACCTTATGCAAACCGGGGTGACACGCCTTTTGTTATCGTATTGTTAATTTTGTTTTTTGGTTTGCTTGTTTATGGCAGATTATCGCCAATAACTTCAATTTAAAAGGCTGGATAAATTTTATTTTTTGCTGAACATTATTCGACGCTGTTAGGTGGATACTTTTTAACGCTGATTGACAGTCTATTTGTAGTGCGATGTACGAGAACTTCGTAAATGTTATGTAATCTGTTACCCTTGCTATTTTGACCCGCTTTAAAATAGCTGGCTTGGGTTTAAGGGACAACTTTAGAACAAATGCTGTCATCGCTTTCAAAAACAGGGTCATTCAGATTATTATGTTATTCATTTTTGCCACAGGGTGGCTTCCAATGATTTATGATGCCTTATGAAAACCAGCCAATTATTTTTATTTTTAGCCACATGCTCGGCCTTAACGAGCTGCGGACAACTCGGCCCTCTTTATCTTCCGGGCACAGCGCCACCTATTTATGTGGAACCTGAGCCTGCACCTGAACCAAAATCTGAACCTAAACCCGCAAACAACAAGTAAACCATGGATTATTTTAATTACCGAAACAATGAGCTTTATGCCGAAGCCATTGCTGTGCAGGACATTGTCGCTACCTACGGCAGTCCTTGTTATATTTATTCCAGAGCGACCTTGGAAAGGCACTGGAAGGCGTTTGATGTTGCCTTCGGCGATCAGGCGCATTTAATCTGCTATGCCGTCAAAGCAAACTCCAATATTGCCCTGCTTAATCTGCTGGCCCGTTTAGGCTCAGGTTTTGATATTGTCTCGTTGGGTGAGCTTGAACGCGTACTGGCGGCCGGTGGCGATGCCAAGAAAATTGTTTTTTCGGGGGTTGGTAAACGTGAAGATGAAATTTTAGCCGCACTAAAAATCGGCATACGTTGTTTTAATATTGAAGTCAGTGACGAGCTGGATCGCATTAACCGCCTTGCCGGACAATTAGGGGTTATTGCACCCGTTTCTTTTCGGGTTAATCCTGATGTCGATGCCAACACGCATCCCTACATTTCTACCGGGTTAAAAGAAAACAAATTTGGTATCGACATTGAACAGGCATTAACGGAATATCGCCGTGCCGCCACTCTGCCACACATCAATATCATCGGTATAGATTGTCATATTGGCTCACAACTGACTGAAACGCGGCCTTTTTTGGATGCGCTGGATAAAATTCTTGATTTGGTTGCCGTTCTGAAAGCGGACGGCATTCATCTGCATCATCTGGATTTAGGTGGCGGACTGGGCATTCGTTATAACGAAGAAGAACCACCCGAACCCGCTGACTATATAGCGGCAGTTTTAAAACGCCTTGGCAAGACTGATTTTGAAATTTTGTTGGAGCCCGGTCGTGCCATCGTTGGCAATGCGGGTATTCTGGTGACTCAGGTTGAATATCTTAAACCCACCGCCCATAAAAACTTTGCCATCGTTGATGCGGCCATGAACGATTTGGTGCGCCCGTCGTTGTATAGCGCCTGGCAGGAAATTATTCCCGTCAATCAGCAAAGCAACGCCCCTGAACAGGTCTGGGATATCGTCGGACCCGTTTGTGAAACCGGTGATTTTTTGGGTAAAGACCGTGCGCTTAAGTTATCTCAAGGTGATTTATTAGCGATACGTTCATCGGGCGCTTATGGATTTTCGATGAGTTCAAATTACAACTCCAGACCGCGTGTCGCTGAAGTTATGGTTGATGGCGATCAGGTTTATTTAGTCAGGGAACGAGAAAGTATTGCGCAGCTTTTGGCAGGCGAGCACTTGTTACCCTGATTACGCGCATTGGTTTTCGCTAACCCCATAGACATCAACTTAAGACATTTACCACGAAGACACGAAGAACACGAAGATTTTTCTTTGGTTTTTCTTCGTAAACTTCGTGTCTTCGTGGCCTGTAATATCTTTAATTTGACGTGTATGGCATTGGGTTGAGCTAAGGAACGCGCATGAAATAACTTGACCATTTATATTCCCTCACCCCAGCCCTCTCCCAGAGGGAGAGGGAGCAAGATGCCGAAGTTATTTCATGCGCGTTCCTAACCCGACCAACACCTTACGCAACATGAAAGACAAGCCATGATTAACTTTACTAAAATGCACGGCCTGGGCAATGATTTTGTGGTCATTGACGCTATCAATCAGTCCATAAGCTTAACGCCGGAACAAATCCGGTTGCTGTCCAATCGCCATTTTGGTATTGGTTTTGATCAGCTATTACTGGTCGAAAAACCAGTCAGTGATAATGCGGATTTTAAATACCGGATTTTTAATGCCGATGGCAGCGAAGTGGCACAATGCGGAAATGGCGCACGCTGCTTTGCGCGTTTTGTACGCGATAAAAAACTGTCTGACAAAAACGAAATACGCGTCGATACCAACGCCGGTCAATTGTTGCTGCGTTTTGATGACAATGGTCTGATCACGGTTAATATGGGGATACCCAAGCATAATCCCGTAGAGGTTCCTTTGCTGGCAGCGCAGGAAGCGCTTGTTTATACCCTTGCTGTTAACGCAAAGGAGACACTTTTTGGTGCCGTTTCCATGGGTAATCCCCATGCGGTTATTCAGGTTAATGATGTTAAAACCGCCCTGGTAGCTGAACTGGGTCAGCTTTTGGAAAGCCATGCTGTTTTTCCTGAACGTGCAAATATCGGCTTTATGCAAGTCATCGACCGACAGCACATTAAACTCCGTGTTTATGAACGCGGCTCGGCTGAAACCCTGGCTTGCGGAAGCGGCGCGTGTGCTGCCGTGGTGATTGGTATCGAGCAAAACCGGTTGGATCATGAGGTCAATGTTGAACTACCGGGCGGCGAGTTAACGATAAGCTGGTCAGGTCGTGGTGAGCCGGTGTTTATGACGGGGCCTGCCCTTTCCGTGTTTGATGGGGTCATCACGTTATGAGCGATCAAAAGCTTGATCCCAGTGTTTCTCAAGTTGAAGACTATCTACAGCACCATCCCGATTTCTTCCATGAACATTTAAACCTGCTGGAACTTATGAGCATTCCTCATCCCAGCGGTGCCGCCATCTCCCTGATTTCAAAACAACTCGAACTCTTTAGAAGCAAGCATTATGAAATGGAAAGCCAGCTTAATGCGCTGATAGAAATTGCCCGTGACAACGACACGTCTCTTATTCGTATGCACAAGCTCACACTGGCCTTGCTTGAAGCTGCTACCCTGGAACAAGTGCTGACCAATCTTAACGTCGTTCTGGCTGATTATTTTTTAACTGATTTTGTCGCTGTGCGTATTATTAAAAAGTGCCCTGAATCTACTATTGCCAATTTGTTTATTGAACCCGGCAGCGCAGATCTACAACCTTTTCTTAAAGTCCTGACCAGTAATCAGCCCCAATGTGGGCGACCGACTTTGGTACAAGCCAAAGCACTCTTCGGTGACTCGGCAATAGACGTAAAGTCTTGCGCGATTATCCCCATGAATTTCACCGAACTTGACGGTATTCTGGCAATAGGCAGCCGCGATGAAGAGCGCTTTCATCACAGCATGGGTAATCTGTTTTTGACTCAAATGAGCGAAATCATCGGCACGCGCCTGATTTCTTTGTTACGGCAAACACCCAATGCATGCTGATGCCGGGCAACTGCTGACTGACTTTTTTGAGCAACTGACGGTTGAGAAACGCGCCTCTGAGCATACCGTTAAAAGCTATCAACGGGATCTTAAGCACCTAACCCGCTATTGCACAGACAAATCCATTCTCCACTGGGCCGATCTGACGCAAAGTGATGTCCGTACACATATTGCCGGCCGTCATCGGCAAGGCTTGGGCAGTACCAGTTTGCAACGGGAACTATCGGCCATTCGCAGCTTTTATAATTTTCTGTTAAAAAAACGCCTGGCTGACAATAATCCTGCACAATATATTAAAGCACCCAAGCAAGCCAGAAAATTGCCTAAAACACTGGATGTAGACCAAGTTAGCGGCTTGCTGGAGGCGGGTACAAATTCAATGCTGGAAATTCGTGACGTCGCCATGTTTGAATTATTCTATTCTTCGGGGTTACGCCTTGGCGAACTGGCAGCACTTAATTTAAACGATATTGATCTGGCTGATAACTCGCTGATGGTACGCTCGGGTAAAGGCGGTAAATCAAGGCTGTTACCTATCGGCAGTAAAGCGGTAACGGCGATTAACAAGTGGTTGGAACAGCGGTTGAAAAACGTTGTTGCCGAAGAACCTGCTTTATTTATATCAACACGGGGAACACGACTCGGAAAACGGAGTATCGAGTTAAGACTGGAACAGTGGTGCATAAAAAAAGGCATTCCCGAATCTATCCACCCGCACATGCTAAGACATTCTTTTGCCAGCCATTTACTTGAATCCAGTCAGGATTTGAGAGCCGTTCAGGAGCTGCTTGGACACAGTAATATTAGTACGACACAGATATATACCCATCTTGACTTTCAACATCTGGCGGCTGTTTATGATAAGGCGCATCCACGAGCCAAAAAAAAATCCGAATAGCGACCGGCTTCCCAAGCAAAAAAGTTAAAAACCTGCTAACATGCCAGAAATTTTTTATAAAAAAGCAATCTGTTTTATTAAAAAACACACCCTCTTTACAGGATACCGGAAATGGCAGCAAGCGATACACTGGGCGATATAAAATCTAAAGGAATACTCTGGGGCTTTGGCATTCTTATCCTCGCAACCGCAGTCGTACTGATCATCCTGGGCGCGTGGTGGGGAAGTGAACCCGACCAGTTCAACATACAAGATGAGGCACTCAAGCGGGCAAAAGAAACCAACACCTCGGAAATGCCCGTTGGTTATACCTATACCAACACGCTGGCTCATATTGCTGAAGTTCTGCTCCATAAAAGCGGCGGTTACATCACTAACGATGTGGCACCTCCCGGCGTACTCCTCGACAATATTTCCAACTGGGAATACGGCGCTTTGGTTATGTTGCGTGATGCCACCACCGCGCTAAGAAATCACTTTGCCAGGGATCAGTCACAATCGGCTGAAGATCCTGATTTGGCGATAGCAGAGCCTTATTTTTATTACGAGCACAACTCGTGGGCGTTGCCGTCAACGGAAGCTGAATACCAAAAAGGCATTGATTCTTTGCATAAGTATATGTCGCGCCTACAAAAATACGGCGGCCCGGTAAAAAAAGCGCAATTTTACTCCAGGGCAGACAATCTCTGGCAGTACACTGAAGTCGTCATAAAACGTTTGGGCGGTTTATCGACCCGATTAAGCGCAAACAGTGCCGGTGGTAATTATGGTCCGGGACTAACCGATCTTGAGAAACAGGCAGCCGATGAAAAAGGCACACCCACATCCAAAGTATCATGGCTGGAAATTGACGATGTCTTCTACGAAGCGCGTGGTGCAAGCTGGGCTTTGTTACATATTTTAAGAGCCATAAAACATGACTTTGCCGACATTCTGTTGGATAAGCGGGCCATGCGTACTGTTGACATCATGATTAAGGCCATGGAAAACGCCCTGACACCGGTTTTAAGCCCGATGATTTTAAACGGTAGCGGCTACGGCCTTTTTGCCAACTACTCTCTGTCAATGGCAAATTATATAGCAAGGGCAAACGCCGCCGCTCTTGATTTGCGTGATATTATGAACCGAGGTTAATTAATACTATGGATGAACAAATCAACTACAACCTGAAACAACTCAGTACCTGGAAACGAATTTTCTTTATGCTGGTTTTTGCAGCCATCGGCTCCTTGGTCAGATTGATACTGTGGGCCGTTATTATCTTGCAGGTTGGCTCTACCCTGTTGACCGGAAAAGCCAACCAGAATATTCTGAGTTTTGGCCGGAGCCTGTCAGTCTACACTTACCATATCTTACTGTTTCTGACTTTCAACACTGAAACCCTGCCTTTCCCTTTTTCTGCCTGGAATTTAACGGCCGAACTTCAACTGCCTGAAAAACAGGATTAAGGTGAAAGGTCAAAGGCGAAAGGTACAAGGTGAAAGGTGAAAGAAACAAGGTTCAAGGTGAAAGGCTAAAGGTTAAAGACACAAGGTGAAAGGCAAATGTTTTGCTGTTTTCGCCTTGTACCCCTTGTATTTTGTATTTTGTATTTTGTACCTTGCACCTTGTACCTTTAGCCTTGCGCCTTTAACCTCTAACCGTTTTCTAAATCGTCGTCATCTTCAAATCCGGCATCGTCATCAATCTCGACACCCTCGTCAAAGCCCGCATCATCTTCAAAATCTGCCTCATCTTCAATATCGATGCCCTCTTCAAAGTCAGCTTCATCGCCAAAATCGGGTTCACCTTCAACCTTGAATACGTTTTTAAGGTATCGATATAACAAGCGGGAAGACTTGGGCGGCGTACCGGCTTCGGTTTCTTTTTTAACATTACGCAAGAGCTGTCTTAACTGCTGCCGATCTGCATCTGGCTGCTCGTTGAGAAATTCTGTCAGGGCATTATTACCGCCGGCAATCAGCCTGTCTCGCCAACGCTCAACAATATGATGCTCTCTTACCGCATGAGCGCTTTTATTTTTCATGCGTGACAACTTTTCTAAAACGGGCTCCAAGTCGATTTTATTCAGTTGCCCGGTAATAAATTTCAGGAGTCGTTTTCTCGCACCTTTGTGCGGCATTCCTGAAACTTCAATGACCGCTTTATGGATATTGTCAGGAAGGTCAAGGTATTTTACCTGCGTTGCCGACAATTTGGACAGCTCTTCGCTTAAGTCAAAAAGTACGGCCAGCTCTTTTTTTATTTGGGTTTTATTCGGCCTGACCGCGTAATAAACCAATTCACCCTTATCATTGTACTCATATTCGTATTCCTGCTCTTGATCTTGCTCTTGTTCTCTACTCATTTTATATCAAACCACCACACACAAAAAATAACACCACAAAACCCAACGACACCTTTAAACTCAGCCAATCCGATTTTGCATTTCAGCTTTTTTATTGTTGCATTAACTCCAGACCACATCCGGAGTATCAACAATACCTTGATACCCAGCAACTTTTCCCTGTTAAAAATAGCTCCCTTATTGTCACTCAGTAACAAAACTGATTCATTTTACCACAGGCTCTTTAATCACTTTCCATGCTTCTAGCTTTTCAGTAAATTTTAATGCCGCATAAGCCGGACTTGTTGACGGCAGACACCGGTATTCAAGATAACAGAAATGCTGATTTAAAGCGGGAAAAATACGCTTTTGGTAGAGCTTTTCAGCCATTCTGCCATTAAAAAAAACTCGCTTAATAAAGCCATGCTCGGTAAAAAAATCGGCAAAGTCATTGGTTACCAAAGTTGATTGCTTTATATTGGCATCCAAACTTCCCAAGCGATTACAACGTTGCAACACATCCCAGACAGCCACGTCATTTTCCATCAGCCTCTCTTTACGATGCTGATAGTCAAGTTCAGGATTAAATCCGTACAACACACTCATAATCGGCCAAAAAGCATTTCGGGAATGCCCATAATACTGTTGCCTGCGCAATGAAGCCTCACCGGGCATGGTTCCCAATATCAGAACACCGGCATTACCCGAAACAATAGGCGCAAACCCCTCTATATCCGAACTGTTTGTCATTCTGTTTAATCTTGCTTGCCGTTAACTTGTAACTGTTTAACTTGAGTGGCAATGCCACTGATTTACCGGATAACATCACATAAGTTGATAGCATTCATTGAAGTGCGCATCACATTTAACTTGTTAATCGTGGTATTTTATTTTTATTACTGAGTAGTGTCCTTAAATTTGCGATAATGCTCAATCATAATCTATACAGGATATCAGTTAACCATGTGGTTTAAAAATCTTAGCCTTTTTCGTCTTACCGAAACGTTCACCTTAACCCCGGAAGAATTGGAGCAAAAACTTGAAGCCCTCTCTTTTCGTCCTTGCGGACTTCATGAGGAATTTACTTTTGGCTGGACACCCCCTTTAGGTAAAACAGCACAGCAACTGGTACATAACACTAACGGCTACATGATGCTGTGCTTGAAAAAAGAAGAAAGAGTCCTGCCATCTGCGGTGGTTAATGAATTGGTTCAGGAAAAAATTTCTGAAAAAGAAGAGCAGCAAGGCCGTAAATTATCCAAAAAAGAGCGTGCTGAAGTCAAAGATGAACTTATCTTTGATCTATTGCCTAAAGCCTTTACCTTTTCCCGCAAAATATACGCTTATATCGACCCTAAAGGCGGCTGGGTCTGTGTTGATGCGGCTTCGGCAAAAAGTGCCGAGGATTTGCTCAGTTTATTGCGTAAATCTCTGGGCTCATTACCGGCCGTACCTCTCAACACACTCGAGAAACCGAGCAAAACCATGACCCAATGGCTGCTTAATAATAAAGCGCCTGACGACATCACCATCGAAGATGAATGTGAATTGCGCTCTCCCGAAGAGGCTGGCGGCATTATCCGTTGTAAACGCCATGACTTGGCGCTTCCTGAAATTAAAAATCATCTGGATACCGGTAAAGAAGTTATTAAACTGGCCGTTAGTTGGGCTGACCGGATTTCCTTCATTATTGATGAAAATTTGTCGATTAAACGACTGCGCTTTCTTGAGTTAATTCAGGATCAAGTAGCTGATATTGAAACAGACGATGAAGCTGCCCAATTTGATGTGGACTTTTCAATTATGTCGGCAGAATTGGCTAACTTCCTGCCTCGCCTGATAGAACTGTTTGGCGGAGAAAACAAGGCATAAAAAAAGCCCGGTGGTAAAAAAACCGCCGGGCTTTTTCTGCTCTAAAGCAACAATGATTTATTTCATCATTGATTTTTTGAACATGCTGTCCAATTTGCTGTTGGTATCTTGAGCATATTGAGCAGCACGGTTAGCTGCAGATTCTGCCGCTGATGCTTTAGCAGATGCATCTGCTGCTGCACTTTGTGCGCTTTGTGCATCAGATGATGCTTGAGCTACAGAAGTTTTCAAACCGTCAATTTGTGATTGCAGGCCTTCGATATCTGAATTAGTCGCACAACCAACAACCAAGCTGGCAACCATTGCGATCATTGCTAATTTCATTACTTTTTTCATATTATTTTCCTCAGTCAAAGTTATTACAACAAAAAAACATTTATAGCTGGAATGAATTCTAACACTGTTAGATATATTTTCCAGCTTTATTTTATCTTAACCACTGTTCCCGTGTCGACCAATTGACTTAAATGATCAATCTGAGTGTTAGTCAATGCGATGCAACCATGAGTCCAATCAAACACTTTATGCACTCTTGCATCCGCACGTCCTAGACCGTGAATACCAATTTGTCCACCTAACGGCGTGTTTTGTGGCGGTATTTGATGGTACTGGTGAGCGGTGACAATCCGCTCATAAGTTAGCTTGTCAATAACGCCCTTCCGTAAAGCCTGTTCCGCATCTTCTGCGGAAGGGTAAGTTAACCCAAAAAATTTCCGAAAGCTACTTTTTTCGCCAACCCAACCTATCCGGTAGCTTCCAAACGGCGTGACGTTGTCGCCGCGATGATTTTTCAAACCAGCCCCGCCCCGACCGATCGCAATTTCACTCAGAGTTTCAAGCGTTTGCTCACCTTTTTTTACTTCGATTTTTCGTGCAGTGGTATCTATCAACAACCACACATTCGGTTCGGCAGAGACCGTAAAAGAAACTAAACTACAACACAGTAATAAATAAACTCGCAACATATTAAAATTTACATTAGAAAAGGATTTTAGTGTACTTTATAGGCCATATTAATTATCGAACCAAGGAGCAAACATGCAAATAGAAATCATCGCAACACAACCTTACAACGATCAGAACCCTGGCACATCAGGACTTCGAAAAAAAGTTAAAGTATTTCAACAGCCCGGATATCTGGAGAATTTTGTTCAGGCAATTTTTGACTCCTTAGAGGATTTTACCGGAAAAACCCTCGTATTAGGTGGAGACGGCCGTTATTTTAACAGAGTCGCCATTCAATCCATCATTAAAATTGCAGCCGCCAATGGTTTTGGTGAACTTATTATTGGTCAGGGCGGTTTACTGTCTACACCGGCTGCATCACATCTCATCCGAAAATATGCGGCCTTTGGAGGTCTGATTCTTTCCGCCAGTCATAACCCCGGCGGCCCTGATGAAGATTTTGGCATCAAATACAATGTCGGCAATGGTGGCCCTGCCCCGGAAAAATACACTGACGCATTTTTTCAACGCAGTCAAGTTATCGACAACTATAAAACCACTAACATCCAAGATGTGGATCTGGATAGCATCGGCTCTCAACAAATCGATGAGCTAAAAATAACCATTGTTGATCCGGTTGCTGATTATGCCGAACTCATGCAATCTATTTTCGATTTTAACCTGCTTAAAGAAAGCATCAGCTCTGGTTATATCACCCTGCTGTTTGATGCCATGAGCGCCATAACCGGCCCTTATGCAAAAAGCATACTGGTAGACATACTGGGTGCTTCACCCGAATCAGTGATTAATGCAGAACCACTGGAAGATTTTGGCGGTCATCACCCTGATCCCAATCTGGCGCATGCACACGAACTTGCCGAGCGCATGTTCAGTGCCGATGCACCGACTTTTGGCGCTGCTTCTGATGGTGACGGTGATCGCAACATGATTACCGGCAGCAACATTTTTGTAACACCCAGTGACAGTTTGGCCATTATGGCGGCTAATGCCCATTTAATTCCGGCATACACTAAAGGCATCAGTGGTGTTGCCCGCTCCATGCCGACCAGTCAAGCGGTTGACCGCGTTGCAGCCAAATATAACATACCCTGCTACGAAACCCCCACTGGCTGGAAATTTTTTGGCAATTTACTGGATGCCGGAAAAATAACCATTTGTGGTGAAGAAAGTTTTGGTACAGGTTCCGATCATGTCCGTGAAAAAGACGGTTTATGGGCGATACTGTTCTGGTTAAATTTAATTGCCGTAAAACGTCAGTCTGTTGCTGATATTGTTCATGAACACTGGCAAAAATTCGGCCGGGACATTTATTGCCGCCACGATTATGAAGCAATCGAAAGCCCCATTGCCAACGGTATTGTTGAGCATTTACGCGAGCAATTAACCACCTTGCCTGGTCAAAGTTTTGGTGAATACGTGGTTAGCTATGCGGATGAATTTAGTTATGAAGATCCGATAGACGGCAGCATCAGTAAAAATCAGGGTATGCGCGTTGGCTTTGAGAACGGCTCGCGGATTGTTTTTCGCTTATCAGGAACCGGTACTGTCGGCGCAACTTTAAGAATCTATATTGAGCGCTTTGAAGCAGATGTAACCAAACATGATCAGGATGCTCAAGAAGCACTCAGCGAATTAATTATCCTCGCCGAACAGTTTTGTGAAGTTAAAAAAAGAACCGGCAGAACAGAGCCTGATGTGACAACTTAAAAGCTTAAAAGCAGGTAAAAGGTTCAAGGTGAAAGGTGAAAGGTGAAAGGTGAAAGGTGAAAGGTGAAAGGTTAAGGGTTAAGGGTTAAGGGTTAAGGGTTAAGGGTTAAGGGTTAAGGGTGAAAGGTAAAGGTTAAAGGTGAAAGGTAAAGGTTAAAGGTGAAAGGCTCAAAAAGATGTCCATTTAGCCCTTAACCTTGTACCTTGTACCTTGTACCTTGTACCTTGCACCTTGCACCTTGTACCTTTCACCTCAAACCTAACCACTCATATTATGGGCAATGTCGTGCAATGAACAGATTAAAAACACTCCGGCAGCAATCAAGACAATTTGTTGCAGTGAGGTTTTCATGTCGGTTTTGGTATGCAATGAAGGTATCAAATCCGCAACGGCAATATAAATAAAGCTTGAAGCGGCCAAAGCCAGAAAATATGGCAAGCTGTCATGCAAATCTTCCAGGCTAAAGTAAGCCAGCACCCCACCCAACACAGTCGTCAAACTGGCCAGTACATTGTAAAAAAGCGCTTTACCCCGTGAATAGCCACTATCCAACAAAATGGCAAAATCACCTACTTCTTGGGGAATTTCGTGCGCGGCCACCGCTAAACTGGTAACGATACCCAATTGAACATCGGTTAAAAACGCAGCGGCAATTAAAACACCATCAACAAAATTATGGATGCTATCGCCCAGAATAATCAACGCGCCCGCCGACTTGGCACTACTGTGACTATGTCCGTGACTGTGCGCAGAGTCGCCGCTGTGCGCATCATCACCATGAGCCTCACAACTGCCATAATGGCAATGACGCCAGATCAACAACTTTTCCAGCACAAAAAAACCGAGTATACCGGCTAAAATCGTTGCCGATAATGACTGGAACTGCTCCGGCTTCACTTTTTCAAAAGCCTCGGGAATCAACCCCCAAAAGGCAACCGCCAATAACGCGCCAATTGCAAAACTAATTCCGTGCGGTAATATGGCCTTGCGGTGATGATCCCGCAATAATAAAAAAACGGCGGCGGCCATCACGCTTAATACACCGCCAACAGCGGTAAAGATGATAATTAATACCAATAAATTCACTACGTTATTCTCTCCAAATTAATGTCGCCATGCGCCCTGTTTGTGACTCCCTTCGATAAGAATAAAAACGTTCATGCTCGGTAAAAGTACAGTGTGTGCCGCCATAAACATTAACGATGCCTAACGCGGCCAATTCAATCCGGGCCAATTGGTAAATATCTGCCAACCACTTGCCGTTACTTTGCTGTTTAAAGGCATCATTGAATGTTACCGATTTTTCAAGAAAAGCCTCACGCACTTCAGGCCCTATTTCAAAACAGTCAGGCCCGATTGCAGGCCCCAACCATACCAGTAAATCCTGATGCTGCATCGCGACAATCGTATTAGTGATAACACCTGCCAACAAGCCTCGCCAACCCGCATGAATGGCCGCTATCTGTGCGCCATCCGCAGAACAAACCAGTAACGGCAAACAATCCGCCGTCATCACGGCACAGACAACACCGGATTCATTGGTATAACTGGCGTCTGCCTGTTCCAACAAAGCAGTTTTAACCGCCTTAACGGCACGATTACTGTGTATTTGCTCCAACCATACGGGTTCAGCCGGTAAATCCAGCATTGCCCCTATAATTTGCCGATTTTGCCTGACCCGCTCATTATCATCGCTGACATGAGTGGCCGGATTAAGACTTGAAAAAGTACCCAGACTCACACCACCCGTTCGCAAGGTGGTGGCTGCATGAATGTTGGCGGGTGCCGGCCAGTCGGGAACCAGCCAGTGTTTAATCCCGGTCATTATCGGATAAAGCTGCCAATAATCGCGTCATGTCATCAGGCAAAGGCTGCACCCATTCACAATATTCATCCGTCACCGGATGTTGCAAGCCCAATTTTGCCGCATGTAACGCCTGCCGTTTAAAGCTGCGCAATTCTTTTTCCAGTTGCTCGCTGCAATCAGCCGGCAATTGAAAACGTCCGCCATAAACCTGATCACCCAACAACGGATAGCGAATATGCGCCATGTGTACGCGTATTTGATGGGTACGCCCGGTTTCCAGCTTAACCTGAACCAGAGTATGCCTTGTAAAGCGCTTCTCTACACGATAATGGGTGACCGCAAATTTACCGGATTCTTTAACCGCATAACGTTTACGGTCAGTAGGATGTCTGGCAATAGGTTCATCTACCGTTCCACCCGCTGTCATCCGGCCTCGGGTAATCGCTAAATATTCCCGGGTAATTGCCCGTTCCTGCAACTGTTGGGTTAGGCTGTTATGCGCTTGCAGCGTTTTTGCAATCATCAGCAAGCCGCTGGTTTCTTTATCAATTCGGTGCACAATACCGGCTCTGGGCAGCGTTTCCAGCGTTGAATTATGGTTTAGCAAGGCATTTAGCAAAGTGCCGTGCCAGTTACCTACGGCGGGATGCACCACCAAGCCTGCCGGCTTATTGACAATTAAAAGACTGTCATCTTCAAAGACAATATCCAAAGGAATTGGCTCCGCTTCAGACGTAATAACCACTTCCGCCTCGGCATCCAGCGTTATCTCTTCGCCACCCTCAAGTTTGTCTTTTGGCTTTAGTAATAAGCCGTTGACATGGACTCGCCCGGATTTAACCCAAGTTTGCAGTTTACTGCGCGAATAATCCGCAAACACTTCTGCAAGCACTTGGTCCAAACGCATACCCGCCATTTCGTAAGGCACTTCTGCTGTTAATCTTGTCATAACAAGTTCTTCTGAATAACCCATTGTTAAGTTATACTCACCGGATACATAGCCAATTCTAGTTTCGCCGTTTATCCTGCGAGAAAACCTCTAATATTACAACGTGTCGTTAGTACTATGCGATTAATTTTAATTAAATTTTCATTTATTTGCTTTTTAAGCCTTTCTCTTCAAGGCTGTGGAACACTCAAAGAACTCTTTTCCAGCGACTCCAGTTCATCGGATGAAAAAGAATATGCTGACTGGACAGCAGAAAAATTTCGCACCGAGGCTAAAACAGCCGTGGATGCGGGCAGTTATGAAAAAGCTATCAAGCTTTACGAAGCGCTTGAATCTCGTTATCCTTTTGGAGAAGATTCCGCTCAAACAGAACTGGATATCGCTTACGCTTATTTTAAAAATAATGATCCGGACTCGGCAATCGCTGCCGCTGATCGCTTCATTAAAATGAACCCTCGCAGTCCCGGCGTCGATTACGCTTATTATTTAAAAGGCCTGGTTAATTATAATCGCGGGATAGGTTTTATTGATCGATTTCTACCGACAGATACCTCGCAACGCGATACCGGAACCGCCCGCGATGCCTTAAAAAACTTTGAAGAACTGATACAACGCTTCCCGTACAGCAAATATGTACCCGATGCACGATCACGAATGATTGCACTTAAAAACAATCTGGCCATGTATGAAGTTCATGTTGCACGCTATTACATGAAACGTAGAGCTTATGTTGCAGCCGCCGACCGGGCATCAACGGTTATTGATAAATATCAGCGCACCACGGCGGTTCCTTATGCCTTGCTGGTTTTACAGGAAGCTTATACAAACCTCAACATGGCTGATCTTGCTAAAGATGTGACCCGGGTTTACGATTTAAACTATCCCAATGGCCCACCCGTGCAAGAACACGAAAACTCAACAATCTCTCATAAAATCTGGGATTTTATTGGTCTTGAAAAATAGGAATAACGCGAAGAGTGCCCAGGCGAATTTTTCGCCTGCACCCTTGGTGCTGATTTTTTAAACATTGTGACGCGTATTTAAGTCGAGATAGCTTAAACTCAATCTTCAAGTTTTTAATGCTTGATTTCGGGCAATTCAGCGATAACAAGCATTAGACGTAGGCCGGAATAAGACCACCCAAGCGTAGCGGTGGCGTTTCCGGCACCCTCGTTCAGCATGCCGGAAACGCTCAACTCGCTTACGCTTGAAAAGCCTTATTCCGGCCTACATCTGATTTTTTAAACATTGCCAGGTCACGACTTAACGCTCTTATTTAGTCATTACCCTTCCAAATAACGCCATTGCCACTATCGCTTCCAGCCATTTATTTAAAGCCGGATAAGCCGCCTCCCGAAACCAGTCACTATCCACACCGGCAAACTGACGAATAAACGGAAAAATAGCCACATCGGCCAACGAAAATTCATTTCCGCACAAATACCTGAAGCCCGTTAACCGGGTTTCAAGTTCTGTTAAAAACACTTCCGCCTGTTGCCGATAATACGCCTGAGAGAAATCCGGATATCGGTCTGCATATTTATAGCGATCCAGATACTGTTTAAAATCCCCGTCATTCCATTGGATTAACCTGCCCGCTTCAACGCCAACGCGCAACCAGTGCTCAGGATCGTGCTGCGCTAATGCCCAGCGCATAATATCCAGACTTTCTTCAATCACCACACCATTAGCAAGCTGCAATACCGGCACCGTGCCTTTAGGCGATATAGCCAACAGATGTTCCGGCTTGTTTTTTAATTCCACCTCCCGAATTTCTACAGGAATGCCCGCATAAATAATCGCCATTCTGGCTCTGATTGCATAAGGGCAACGCCTGAAGCTATATAAGACGGGGAGGTTGTTTGTCATCTTAAATGTTGCAATTGTTTTCATTTTGATGGATTGCTAACGCGAATCCACCCTACGATTTATGCGCCTTACGGGTTCGCGGGGGAACAAGATATGTGAGGCATGAGCAGTGGTAATTGCGCAGAGGGTTGCGGGTGTTATGTCAGATAATGTAGATCGATAGCAGTGTGTTGGTTTGCGAAAAGTGCAACCCAACACACGCTGTACACAGTAGGTTAAACATATCCATAATGACTGGATTTATGATGTTCTGATTTCTTTGTAGCCATAATTTTATCAATAGATGCTTTGATGTTGTTAGCATCTTGATTTTCTAAACGGTTACGAATAGTAGTAGCAATTGAAAGTAGAACTGGTTTGGAAGCGTGTTGTAATTTGATATTACTTGAAAACCACTCAAGCCCATATTTCTTAACTAGCACCGCAAATAATTCATCCGCATACGATTCCGATACAGATAAAACATTAGCTAAATCAATTACAACAGTTTTATTTGATGCAATCGCTTGCTCCACTTCAATACGCCGATAACGTGCCGATGTCCGCGCTGCTAAATCACTTTCATCAAAATGAAAAGCCGCTAAAGTTTGATTGTTCATGATTATCTCCTATTTAAAACACTCAGAAGTTTAATAACTCCAATATAGCGTTAGTTGCCTCATCGTTATTATTTTTATGGCAGTTTTTAACTGTTTCTATATTAAATCGACAAGCTAATGCTACGCCTTGCCATTTTAGAATATTGGTTTTGAAAAACTTATTACCGTTTGGCTCAACAACAAGCGTGTTTTCACCACTTGCTAACCAAAGTTGACCTTGGTAAGTGTTCACTAAATTTAACAGTTTGGCAAGCCCAAATCCTTGGTGTTGATTTTCGCTTTCAATAATTTGCCCAACATCAGGCATCGGATTGCCAGTTGCATCAATAGGTAATCGTTGAGACCATTCAGTATTTTTATTTTGCTTTTTTATTTTTGATGAGTTGCCTTTTATGATACACCATTCGATAGCAGATTTATCATCTTGTATATCTAGCCCAACTCTTTTAAGCTCTCTCAAGAAGCCAAGACCACAATCTGCTAAGGCGAATTCAAAACAGTCTTGTTTTGTATCATAATCTGGCCACTTTTGAGCCATGGAAAAACCAGTGCTTTTACCATGTGACCATACGTTATCATGCAAGTCACCAACAACATCACATAAATCTTGTACAAAAGAGGTCAACTCAATTGTACTAAATAAATGTCGAATACAATTGTTAATTGTACTGGTCGCTTTATCCGTATCATCAACACTGTTTAGAAGAACAAGTTCCCTATAATTAGCACCTGAATTTTTTCTTTCGTAAGGATAATTATCGGTTTGACCCAGTGCCTTTTCTAAAGCAATGGCGACAGCATAGCTTTTACGATTGTCGCTTATATCTAATTGTTCAAAGCTAATGTTCTTTTCACGACAATAGGCTGCTAAAGCAGTCCAATAGCCTGGAACAATGAAACCATTTATTTGCGATGTAAATGAGTTACTCAAAAAACTTAACAAATCTTTTTTCATGGTAGTTTTATTTGGGCAATTATTCGTTGCGTACATTAAGACAACTATCAGTTGATAATAATAAAAAAAGCCCCGATTGCTAAAAACAACCGGGGCTTTTTTAAAGCAGAAGCTTAAAGCAACAAAGCTTTAAGACAGCATGATTACATCATGCCGCCCATTCCACCCATACCGCCCATGCCGCCCATATCAGGCATGCCATGACCTTTGTCATCGCTAGGTGCATCAGCAATCATCACTTCTGTAGTCAGCATTAAGCCGGCAACAGAGGCTGCGTTTTGCAGTGCAGTACGTGTTACTTTGGCAGGATCAAGAATACCCATTTCGATCATGTCGCCGTATTCGCCGGTTGCTGCATTGTAACCGAAGCTACCAGTGCCTTTTAGCACTTCATTGAATACTACTGAAGGCTCGTCGCCTGCGTTAGCTACGATTTGACGTAAAGGCTCTTCCATTGCACGACGCAAGATATTAACGCCGACAGTTTGGTCGTGATTAATACCTTCCAAACCAACCAATGCTGATAACGCGCGAACCAGTGCAGTACCACCACCAGCTACTACGCCTTCTTCAACCGCTGCACGAGTTGAATGCAGAGCATCTTCAACGCGGGCTTTCTTTTCTTTCATTTCAATTTCAGTGGCAGCGCCAACTTTGATCACAGCAACACCGCCAGCTAATTTAGCCAAACGCTCTTGCAGTTTTTCTTTGTCGTAGTCAGAAGTTGCATCGTCAGCTTGTGCACGAATTTGTGCAACACGGCTTTTGATTTGCTCTTCAGAACCTGCACCATCAATGATAGTGGTGTTTTCTTTAGTAATTTGGACTTTTTTCGCAGTACCCAGTTGATCCAACTCTGCTTTTTCAAGACTTAAGCCAACTTCCTCAGAAATAACGACACCACCGGTCAATACCGCAATGTCTTCCAACATGGCTTTACGACGATCACCAAAACCAGGCGCTTTAACGGCTGCAACTTTAACGATACCACGAATTGTGTTAACAACCAGAGTTGCCAAGGCTTCGCCTTCAACATCTTCTGCAACGATCAATAAAGGACGGCCAGATTTAGCAACGGCTTCCAGAATTGGCAACATGTCGCGAATATTGGAGATTTTTTTGTCGTAAATAAGAATCATGGGATCGTCTAATTCGACGCTCATGCTATCTTGTTTGTTGATAAAGTAAGGTGACAAATAGCCACGGTCAAACTGCATACCTTCAACTACGTCCAGTGAGTTTTCTAAACCTGAACCCTCTTCAACCGTAATAACGCCTTCTTTGCCGACTTTTGCCATTGCATCTGCAATGATTTGGCCAACCGCTTCATCAGAGTTGGCTGAAATTGCGCCAACTTGAGCAATCGCTTTGCTGTCGGTACAAGGTGCAGCAGAAGCAACAATGGCTTCAACGGCTTTAGTAACCGCCAAGTCAATACCGCGTTTCAAATCCATTGGATTCATGCCGGCGGCAACTGCTTTTAAACCTTCGTTAACGATAGATTGTGCCAATACTGTTGCAGTAGTGGTACCATCACCGGCGACATCAGAAGTATGTGAAGCCACTTCTTTAACCATTTGTGCGCCCATGTTTTCGAATTTGTCTTTTAATTCGATTTCTTTCGCAACAGATACACCGTCTTTAGTAATGGTTGGAGCGCCGAAGCTTTTGTCCAAAATCGCATTACGGCCTTTAGGGCCTAACGTTACTTTTACTGCGTTTGCTAAAATGTTAACGCCACGGGCCATACGGACACGTGCGTCATCACCAAATAATACGTCTTTTGCTGCCATTTTTTGTTCCTAACTTGTGTGTGTGATTATGATTATTAAAGGGTTTAGGTTTAACCTAAAATGCCCATGATGTCTTCTTCACGCATAACGATGAGGTCTTCACCGTCAACTTTAACTTCGTTACCTGAATATTTACCAAACAATACTTTGTCGCCAACTTTAACTTCCAGTGCACGCACTGTACCATTATCCAGTTGTTTGCCATTACCTACGGCCAACACTATACCTTGGCTTGGCTTTTCAGCAGCAGAACCCGGTAATACAATACCGCCGGCAGTGGTCGTTTCTTCTTCAAGGCGTTTGACTATCACTCTATCGTGTAACGGACGTATATTCATTTATATCTCCTAACGTTAAAAATAAAAGGGTAACTGTTATTAGCACTCGCTAGTAATGAGTGCTAATGATAATGAGCTTTTGCAGTCTGTCAAGTTCTTTGGCATTATCTGCCCTTACCATATCGACTTAATATAACTTATGAATGACAACCAACTACTCCGCTATAGCCGTCAAATAATGCTGCCCCTTTGCGATATTGAGGGACAACAAAAACTTCTTGCCGCCAACTTGTTAATAGTCGGTGCCGGTGGTTTAGGTTCACCAGCGGCCATGTATCTTGCCGCAGCCGGTGTCGGCAGCATTACTATTTATGATGACGACGAAGTAGAATTATCCAATTTACAACGACAGATTGCTCACCACACACCGGATATTGGGACTGATAAAGTAATTTCAACCCGTCAAACACTGAATAAATTAAATCCGGACGTCAAGGTAAAAGCAGTCAAACAAAGACTGGCTGGAGAGCAACTTGATAGGGAAGTAAAGGCCGCCGATGTGGTGCTGGATTGTAGCGACAACTTCTCGACACGATTTGCCATTAATAAAGCCTGTGTTAAACATCAAACCCCCTTGGTTTCCGGGGCGGCAATACGCTTTGAAGGACAGGTTTCGGTATTTACTCCCGGCAAAAATAACAGTCCCTGCTATAACTGCCTGTATAACAGTGACGGCGAAGAGCTACAAAACTGTGCGACCAATGGTGTTATAGCGCCTATTACCGGGATAATTGGCAGCATTCAGGCTTTGGAAGCGATGAAGTTGATTATCGCTATCGGTGAAACCTTAACCGGCCGGTTATTGCTGCTGGATGGCTTAACGATGGAATGGAACACCATGAAGCTAAAGAAAAACCCCAAATGCCCAACTTGTGGAGAGTTGTAAGTCAGCTTGGCAACCTGCATAACCTGACTTACAAAGTCTTTGTTTCCGGATGAACCCCGTCATCCGGAAACCTGATTAACAAACCTTGTTTATTTTTTGGCGAGCTTACTCTTAACAAAATGAATAGCCGTTTCAGCTAAATTATTTACCAAAGACGGGCTATCGCCATGTGGCTCGGTTTCGCCAAATGGCTGACCGTTTTTCCGGGTATAATTATAAATAAAATAGGCTAACGGTACAAACGCCGCAGTCGCTACAACCAACATAATCAAAAATAGTTCAATAACACCACCCATGACTCCTCCTCTATAAATTTTATGTAAATATTATTATTTTTTTTGGTGAATTTTAATAATACGCTTTTTTAAAAAGAAAAACATCCCCTGTTAAGTGCGGTCAAATGTTGCGTAAAAAAAAAGTTCATCGTATACTTTTAGCTGGCTTACTTGATCAAGCTAGCAACTATTTTAATAATCTACTGGAGGTTCACGATGAAATGGGAAACACCAAGCTATACAGACCTGCGTTTCGGTTTTGAAGTAACAATGTACATCTACAATCGCTAAGCAAATTATCCTGACTTAATTGTCGGGATTAGTTAGCGCAGATTAAAGAAGGGGTTCACTTAGAACCCCTTTTTTTTGCCTGAAAATCGTTATTCCCGTATCATTCGAGACTTTCTTTTTAGGCTTTCATTATGAAAATTAGAATTCTTGGCTCAGGTGCCGGTGGCGGCTTCCCGCAATGGAACTGCAACTGCCATAATTGTCACCGTTTACGCCACCAAACAATGAACGGCAAAGCCCGTACCCAATCCTCCATTGCCGTGAGTACAGACAACAAAAACTGGTTGCTGTTTAATACGTCCCCGGATATTCGCGCACAACTGGAAGCCTTCCCCGCTATTCAGCCTAAAGAAGGTATTCGCGATACGGGCATTAAAGCCATCCTGCTTATCGATAGCCAAATTGACCACACCACGGGCATGTTAATGCTGCGGGAAGGCAAGCCACTGGATGTTTACTGCACGGATATGGTCAAGCAGGACTTGACCACAGGTTTTCCCTTATTTACCATGCTGGAACACTATTGCACCGTCAATCATCATCCGGTGCCTGTTGATGGCAGCAGTTTTACTATTCCCGCCATTGCTGATTTACGTTTTTATACCCAAGCCTTAAAAAGCAAAGCGCCGCCTTATTCGCCACATCGTCATGATCCGCATGAAGGCGATAATATCGGCGTCATTATTGAGCAAATTTCTACCGGCAAAAAAGTATTTTATTCACCCGGCCTGGGCGAAATAGAACCCCACGTCATGGCCGCCATGCAAGCCGTTGATTGTCTGTTGGTAGACGGCACTTTCTGGACGGATGACGAAATGTGTACACAAAACATCAGTCATAAAAAAGCCCGCGACATCGGTCATTTGCCTCAATCGGGTGCAGGCGGCATGATAGAAGTGTTAAGCGGTGTGGCCAAAGCCCGCAAAATATTGATACACATCAATAACACCAACCCCATTTTAGACGACGATTCCGAGCAACGTAAAATCCTTGATGCCGCCGGCATTGAAGTCGCTTACGACGGACTGGAAATCGATTTATAGTGTTAGCGAGAGTAAAAAACAGTTTTTACTCTCCTTTTTACCAAGGACAAACCATGAACAATAACGATAATACCGCATGGACAAAAACAGAATTTGAAGCCGCCCTGCGCGGTATGGAAAAGTATTACCACATTCATCATCCTTACCATACCCTGATGAATGCGGGACAACTCACTAAAGAACAATTACAAGGCTGGGTTGCCAACCGTTTTTACTACCAGGTCAGCATCCCAATCAAAGATGCCAACATTTTGGCTAATTGCCCTGACCGTGAAACCCGCGCCAAGTGGATACAACGCATTTTGGATCATGATGGTCAACCCGGCGATCCCGGGGGCATTGAAGCATGGATACAGTTGGGCATAGCCGTCGGCTTAACCCGGGAAGACATTACCTCACTAAAACATGTGCTGCCCGGCGTTCGTTTTGCCGTTGATGCTTATGTTAATTTTGCCCGCAGAGCCGAATGGCATGAGGCGGCAAGCTCTTCCTTGACTGAATTGTTTGCGCCCAAAATCCACCAGCAACGCTTGGACAACTGGCCTGAACATTACCCGTGGGTTGATATAGAAGGTTACAACTATTTCCGTAAACGTCTGACCGAAGCACGGCGTGATGTGGAGCACGGCTTGGCGATTACGCTGGACTGGTACAAAACCCGTGAACAACAAGACCGTATGGTGCAGATTTTAAAATTTAAGCTGGATGTGTTGTGGACTATGGCAGATGCCATGTACATGGCTTATATTAACAATATGCCGCCGTATTATAATACTGAAAAATAAGGCCATTGGCGGGCAAATGACAAAACTGTTTGCCTTCCCCTACACCACTCAAAACAAAATACGACCAATGACCATCAATCCAGACCAAACCATTCAATTTTCCCGTACCCACCGTCTGCAATGGGAAGAAGCGCAACAAAAAAACGTCATTCTTTACCCGGAAGGCATGGTGGAACTCAATGAAAGTTCCGCTGAAATTCTGAAGCTCTGTGACGGCACACGCAATCTTGCCCAAATTGTCAGTGATCTGGAGCAAAAATTTTCCACGTCGGGTCTTACCAACGACATTACCGCTTTCCTGGAGGTCGCTTTACAAAATGGCTGGATTAATCAAAACTAACCCTTCGACTACGCTCAGGGCAGGCTCTTCGACTACGCTCGGGGAAAACTCTTCGACTATGCTCGAGGCAGGCTCTACATCTACGCTCAGGGCAGGCATTACACCGCCTCGCTGGTTATTGGCCGAGCTTACTTATGCTTGCCCGTTACAGTGCCCTTATTGCTCTAACCCGATTGATTATGCAAAATATCAAACTGAATTAGACACCGAAGACTGGAAACGCGTACTGACCCAAGCCCGCAAAATGGGTGCTGTACAGTTAGGCTTTTCGGGAGGCGAACCGCTCACCCGCAAAGATTTAACCGAACTGGTTAAGCACGCCAGAGACCTGGGTTATTATTCCAACCTGATTACGTCAGGCTACGGACTGACCGAAGAAAAAATCATCCAGCTTAAAGAAGCGGGACTGGATCATATTCAGGTTAGCATTCAGGCCAGTAGCCAGGAACTAAATGACCATATTGCGGGTACCGCTTCCTTTGAACACAAAAAACAAGTGGCGCATCTGGTCAAAAAACACGGCTACCCGATGGTGTTATGCGTGGTTATCCACCGCGAAAACATACACCAAATGCCGGAAATTCTGGCAATGGCAGAAGAGTTGGGCGCTGATTATCTGGAACTCGCCAACACCCAATATTACGGCTGGGCACATGCCAATCGTGATTTATTGCTGCCTACCCAAGCACAGTTTGAAAAAGCCGAAGCTATCGCTCAGGCATTTAAAGAAACCGTTACGGGTAAAATGAAAATTTATTATGTCGTACCGGATTTTTATGAAGATCGACCCAAAGCCTGTATGAACGGCTGGGGCACTACCTTTTTAACGGTCGCACCGGATGGCGTTGCCCTGCCCTGTCATTCTGCGCGTGAACTACCAGGGCTTAATTGCCCCAACGTTAAAGACTACAGCATTGAAGAAATCTGGAATGAGTCAAAAGCCTTTAATTTCTTTAGGGGCGATGACTGGATGAAAGAGCCTTGTCGCAGTTGCGATGAAAAAGACAAGGATTTTGGCGGCTGCCATTGCCAAGCCTACTTGCTGACTGGCGACATGTATAACGCTGACCCGGTATGCAGTAAATCACCTGATCATGGCGTTATTCAGCAAGCGATAGATTCAGCGGCAAAAAGCGCGTTATCCGCCAATGAAAAACCGTTACTGTTTCGTAACAGTAAAAACTCAAAGCTTTTGTCTTAGGCGTTTGATTAAAATTCACCACGAAAACACGAAGAGCACGAAGAAAAACAAAGGTAAAAACTTCGTGCTCTTCGTGGTGAAATGGTTTAACAACCCGCTACAAGCCTTCCCAAGGCGTATACAAGCCTTCGACATTAACGCCGAACATATCCAGTACCCGACCGACCGTTTCGTTCACCATTGCCGTTAATGAATCGGTTTTGCTGTAAAAAGCCGGCATCGGTGGAAACATAATGCCGCCCATTTCCGTTACAACGCCCATATTTCTGATATGCACCAAATTTAACGGCGTTTCACGCGGCATAATCACCAAACGCCTACGCTCTTTTAAAACGACATCAGCGGATCGTGAAATCAAATTATCACCAAAGCCATGCGCCACCGCTGCCAGCGTTTTCATTGAACACGGTGCAATAATCATTCCTTCAGTTTTAAAACCGCCACTGGAAATACTGGCGGCAATATCATCAATACCATGGGTCACATCGGCCAGCTTAAACAGTTCGGCCCGCTTCATATCCATTTCGTGCTTTAAATTAACCACCCCCGCATCAGAAATAACAAGATGCGTTTCCCATTCGTCCTGTTCCTGTAAAATTTGTAACATCCTTACGCCATAAACGGCACCGGTTGCACCGGTCATGGCAATAATCAAGCGTTTTTTCTGAGTCATTTTATAATATTATTGAGTGAGTCATGTTGTTCACAACCACAGCTGCGAACGTTTAATAAATCAAGTGGACTGATTTTAATCTATGTGGCGACTTAAATTATAACAAAGCCATTAAAAATAATTCACCACAAAGAAAAATCCACAGCTTTCGGAAAACCGGTTAAAAACTTTGCACAATACCCCGTTTTTAGAGAATTGCGTGGTTGGTAGCTTGTTATGCCTAGTCATTAATGAATAGTCGTCAAGTGCTGTCAAAATCAAGCAATGACCTTGTCATTAGTCAAGTTTTTACGATTAGCGACTTTTAAATCAATAAACTTCTCGGTATGTGAGCAAGAGAACCCGGCATTTTTACGGTAATGTGAGCAGCCCCAAAACTGTCCGGAAGGCCCGTTTCTTGAGATCATTTTTCCATTGCATTTGGGACAAACCGGCTCAACATAATAGCAACGTTTATTTTCACAAACCCGAAACCGGCCTTTCTCCTTCAAACCATTGCCACACCATTGACAGGCTGCCTGGGTATGGTTGCATAGCGGGTATTGGCTACACCCAAGAAAGCTGCCGTATTGGCTATCCTTGGGTAACATGTAGCCGGTTTTACACTGACTACAGACAACATCAGCCAGTTTCTCCTGAAATTTATCACCGGTAAATTCGTCACAAAGAACTTCATACTTTTTATCAATCAGCTCTCTGACAAAATCCGAGGCTTTATTGGCATCGCTGACCAGATACACATGCTGTTTGGCTCGGGTCAAGGCCACATAAAACAAGCGCCGTTCTTCAGCATGAGCAAAGGCTTCCGCTTTAGGCAACAAGAGATTCACTAACGGATGCGTCGTTTTTTCCGAGGGAAAACCCTGTTTGCCTTTTTCAAGTCCCAATATAATCACGTAATCGGCTTCTTTGCCTTTGGACGCATGCACACTCATAAATTGCAGTTTTAATTTTGGGTATTGCCGCGTCAAGATGGATAAATCCGGTTTTCTAAAATTGAACCTGGCCAAAATAAGCACGCTGGCACTGACACCGGTTTTAACATTAATGGCTGATAACGCAGCATTCAACCCGACCTGATCCTGTGGGGTTCTAATTAACGAAACCGCCGCGTGTTCGACGAGGGTATGACTTTGGATCTTCTTGGCGATTTGCGTTGAATTTTGCATGACAAAGCGCGATGCGACACCGCCGATTTTGTTATTAAAACGAAAAGTTTTATCCAGTATGCTGGTCGCGGTACAACCAAAATGTGCCTCAAAGTCTTTGGTGATATTGACATCGCTACCGGTAAAACGATAAATAGACTGCCAGTCATCGCCCACGCAAAACAGGCTGCACTCTGAATTTTGCGCTAATAATGCCTTGATGAGCCTGGCTCTACTGGCAGAAATATCCTGAAACTCATCGACCAATAAATAACGGTACGGTGATTGGTAACGCCCGTTTTCCACATACTCAATCGCCCTGCCGATCATATCCTCAAAATCAATAGTGTTGGTATCGCGCAAATGCTGTTGATATACTTCATAGATCGGCTCAAACAAAAACGCGGCGGCCTGCATACGTTCATGGTCTTCATGTTGTTTGGCGAGTGACACCAGACTTTTTAAATTCAGGCAGGCCGCTTTAAACAATGTCAGGACTTGAGCCAACAACAGACTAAATTCAGAAACCCGTCCCAATTGATTTAATTTTTTCAGCAGTTCATTGTTGGCTAAGGGCTTAAACTTTACGCCCGCTTGAAGCAGCTTATCCTCCAAGGATTTCGTCAAAATACCTTGGTGCTTTAGATAGCTATAGGTCTCAATCAAGTGTGTTTTATGCTTTAAATGCAATGCCCGCTTCCATTCCATACCGGCCAGATAGCTTTTCTTGTCGATAAACGGTGGCGTTTTATTGTTTTCATTGACGGCAAAATGTTCAATATAAATACCGTATTCAGGCAAATAAAAATCCGGCTGGTAAGCGCGATAATCCGGCCCCGCAGTATTTACCTGATAATTGGCTTCATATTCATAAACAATGCCCTGACGAAACAAGCAATTGGCAATCTCGCATTCTTCATAGCTTTTTACCAACTCGGCTTGTAACGTGCGCAGCTCGTTTTCCAAAATGTAGTTGTTGTATTCACCCAGACTTTTAAATTTGAAAGCACTTTTATAGGGATAACTGAAGCGTAAAAAATAGGTGACCAAGCGTGATTTATAAAGCTCGTCCTCTAATAAGCGCTGGATTTGTTCATCAACAAAATGAGTCCGCAAACGTTCGTCTTCCGCCATTTTATTGATGGCTGGCACCACACCTTCCACCTGAGTGATGATGTGTTTTCCAAGACTATGAAACGTTTTCGCCGTCAGGTTATTAATTCCCAGTTGGGTCTGAATACGCCCATCCATCTCCTCTGCCGCCTTACGCGCAAATGCCAGCATCAGGATTTTTTCCGGCGGGGCAAGCCCCGCTTTTATTAAATAACCGGCTCGACCAATCATGGTGCTGGTCTTGCCTGTACCGGCACCGGCCAATACTAAATTATGTTGCTCATCGATAATGCACGCTTTACGCTGATTGGCCGTTAGCGGATTACTTTCTACCTGATCAAAAAACAACTGAAAGGTTGCCAATTGTTGCCGTACATAGGCTTTATTGCGTTTGTCGATGTAGCCATGCCCTTGGGTTAACAGCGGCTGGAGCGTTTTCAGATATTGCCGTGTTTCAGGCGGTAAAAAAAGATGAATATCCTGGCGATTTATCCCGTTTGCTAAATGCTGGTAATTTGTAAACCATTGCCGTGCAACAGCCTCACGAATATAACGTTGTCCCGAGAATAAAATACCGGCCTGCTGATAGGCTTGCTGCAAATCAGGCACACTGCGTTGATAAAAGGTTTTAATAGCCGTGTGGCAGTGTTGGGCCAGCGCTATTTGCAACGGCTTCGATTGCTTTTTGGCCACGCCGCTAAAACGTAAACTGTCTCCACTTTCCAGAGGAATAACCAAGACATCCCAAAAATAGCCCTGCTCTACCGTTATGCCCAGGCTGATTGTCAGATAAGGAACCCTGGTTTGAGCAGATTCACCGCCCGCAAGAACAATGCCGTCGTCTGCTAAAGACAATGATTTATAACCGGAATTAGACGCAAACAAAGAGGCCAACCAACTGATGCGGTAGCCTAAAGGTTTAATTGATTTTGTTCTCAAAATGACATGTCCTTTGCATGAACTGAAAAAAATACCAGTATTATCCTCAGACTCTCAATTGCTTCATCCAGCGATAGACGCTGGTTTCTGTGACTTTATCATGCGCCCAATGTAGCCAACGAGTAATCGTGGTGTAAATAACATTCAAGAAGGCAAAGGTTAATAGCTGCGGCTTGGTCAGCGCAAACACTCGGGCTACCAGTAAAGTACCCAGTAATTTTGCCAACAATTCCATCAAGACGCCTTGCAGAATCAAACCCTTCGCAAGCAATACGAAGGCCAGGATATTAATTGGGGCAACCATCATTATCGGAATACTAAACGCCACCAGCGCCATGATCGGATCTGTATTCTTAAGCCATTGTTCAAATGGTTCCAGATTCAACCATTGAAATAATGTGCGCCCAAACGCCGTTAGCAGATCCCAAAGCCATTCCTCAATGATCAGGAAGATAGCCAATAGTGAAAGCAGGATTTTTTTCATGGTTTGATCAAAGGTAAGTGTTTAACCCGCGTATTATAGGCGCAACATGGTTTTTCAATGTCGAATATTTCTACTGGCAAAACTGACCAGGCGATAAATTATAATTATTCTTTACCCGTAAAAGTAATACCTTGTGTTTTGAAGCAGGTATTCATTGTGCATTACCTACTGATAAACTGGCTACCCACGTAAGGCGGGACAGTTTAAAGTTAAGCCTTGCGGCTTGTCCCGGCTTAAGTTGATAGCCGATAAACTTGTTGTAAATTAATTAGTTATACTCAATCTTCAGTTTTTAATTCTTGATTTCGGGGAATTCAGCGATAACAAGCATTAAGCGTAGGCC
>JBAXTQ010000119.1:0-11629 GCA_037130115.1 Methylococcaceae bacterium | reverse complement strand
TAAAAGATGCCCTCGCGCCTACTGCTCCACTTCGTTACACAATCCGGCTGGGGGGGCGCTCCCCATCCATGGGAGAGCTTCATGGTCAGCTAATGATGTGACCAATGGTTACATAAATACAACAGCATCCTTCATAGTAGCCCAAAAGTAGTTGACACTTTTTTTATCACAAAAAAATGCTAATAATCTGTAAATATTCAGTCCCCCTTTTTCAAAGGGGGAGGTGAATACTTACCAAGTTAGGCGTTAGCCGTAACCCGGCACAGACACTTCGATTTGTCGGGTTACGCTGTCGCTAACTCGACCTACGGGACGGTATTGTAAAAAGTGTAAACCGGGGGATGAAGGATGCCACAAACAACGCTAATAGGTAAGGAACGCGCATATAGAGCCATGTAGAGGTAAAGCGACATTCGACCACCCTCATCCCAGCTCTCTCCCGGAGGGAGAGGGAGCTTTATGTTGCTTTACTTCTAAGCCACTCTATAAAACAAGATAATTATTAGCCAGCTTATCCCCCCCTTTGGCAAAGGCGATTAGGGAGTTTAAAATTAAAGTTGCTCAACTTGATTTCTGACGCTCCCAATCTATAATTTCAAAAAGAACTGACTGGATTATGATAAGCGACATGCTGCGGTTGCAAAAGTTATGGAAAAAAAAATCACAAGCCAAAGGCATTGTCGGTATCAGTTATCGACCTGATGGTATCGCGATAGCCATTTCCGATTTTGTCGAGAATAAAAAATTCATACTAAAACATTGCGAATTTATCCCCGTGCTGGATATTAGCGATCATCTCCGGATACTGGGTGATCTTGTCTCCCGGCATCATCTTAACGATTACGACTGCCATGTAGTCCTGACTGCCAACAATTATAGTCGCATTAATATTGAAGCACCGCCGGTTGCCGAAAATGAAATAGCCCAAGCCATACACTGGAAAATCTATGACCTTTTTGACTTCCCCATCGATGATGCCTTTGTAGATTATTATTCCATGCCGGTATCAATACAGGCAAGCGGTAATGAAATGTTGGAGGTGTTTGCTTGTCCCAAGGTATTTATTGAGAAATTGGCGGACAAATCCACACGCGCTGGTTTACAGCTTAAAGTGATTGAGATTCAGGAGACTGCTTTGCGCAATTTGGCACAATTACTTCCGGAAAATAAAAACGGTGTTGCCCTGTTTATACTCGATGAGTTTTCGGGAGCCCTGCTGATACAAAAAGAAGGGACTATTTATCTTTCCCGTAATTTTCATATAGGCTACCTCGAGCTGGAACTGGGTTCGGAAAATAGCTCTGCTTATAGTCACAGCAAAGTTGAAGAAGGCAATCTGGCTTTGGAGATACAACGTTCACTGGATTACGTTGAAAGCTATTATGGGATTATCCCGGCTTCAGGATTGGCCGTTGTTCCGTTGGCGAGAAATACGCAGGCGTTATTAACCATGCTTAATAATAACCTGGGCATTACTGCTAAAGTCATCGATATTTCAGCGCTTGTTAGTAGTGATCTTTCACTGGATGACGTTACCCAGTCCAAGTGTTCAGCCGTTATAGGCACCGCGTTGCGTCACGCAGAGAGAGCCTTGTGATACAACAAATTAATTTATATGCCGACATCCTCAAGCAACAGCAAAAAAATGCGGTCATAAAATTATACTTAAGCTGCGCGGGTGCAGTGCTTTTGGTATGGATGGGTTTTAGTGCCTATTTGCTATGGGATATCAGTAAGGCCGAAAAGGAGCTACAGAGCGCACAACTTATGTTAAAAAACGAACACATTCTCCCCCCCCCAAGCACTGCGCCTGAGCCTGTGCTCAACGTAGCGTTGCTTGCAGAAATAAAACAATTGCAAGACAGCATTAATGAAGTCACGCAAATCATGGCGTTACTGACGGATAGCCAGAGCCTTGTAGTGCCCAAGTTTTCAAGCTATTTTCAGGCACTCGCTGATCAATTCGTTCCCGATGTCTGGATAACCGCTATTCATATCGCCGGAAAAAGTCGTAACGTAAGTCTTGAAGGGAGCACCTTTAAGCCGGAAAAAGTGCCGCAAATATTGGATAAATTATTACAAGACCCTACTTTTAAAGGGCAATCTTTCGATAAATTTATCATGCAACCCTCTCCCAATAAACCGGAACAGACGGACTTTACACTGAGAAGTTCCAAGCAACCCTTAGCCGTAAATGCAAATGTTCAATAAACTTCAGGAACAGTCTTCAAACCTCGGTCTGCGTGAGAAAATTATTGTTATTGCGGCATTACTGGCAGCCGTAGGGAGTGGTTGGGATTACTTTTTTTATCAGTCTATTTTACAAAGACAAAATAGTGTCAAGCAACAATGGGCTGTTCTTAACGCACAAAAAACGCCCCGGAAGCAAGCGACAGCGACTGGTGAGAGCACCGAAAAAACTGACCCTAATGCTGAAAACCAAAAAAAACTGACTGAGTTGATAGCCCAATACGCTCAGCAACAAGAACAGATTCTGTTATTCGGTAACAAAAATTTTGTACCGGCCTCATTAATGGCAAAAGTCTTAATCGATGTTCTTAAAGACAATAAGCAACTGACTGTGAGTAAGCTCGAAACACTGACCCCAACACCCTTGTTGGAGTTAAAGCAGAGTAATCGCTCTATTTACAAACATGAACTGGCTATCCTCTTTAAAGGTAATTACCCGGATACCGTTACTTACCTTAAAGCGCTGGAAGCACTGCCTTGGGTTATTGACTGGGAGAGTATTGATTATAAGGTTAAAGAATATCCGCTGGCTGAAATCAGCATTCACTTCGTCACCTTTAGTTTTGATCGGGACTGGTTGGGTGTTTAAATTCTTGGCCAGCCTGTTGTGGCTTATGCTCTTTTCATTACCTTGTGCAGCCGAATTACGCGATCCCACCCGGCCGACCTATCCGGCCAGTTCAGAGCTTAAGGCTGGCAAGGTCGAAGAGACCTGTCGATTGTCCGGCATCTGGATTACCAAAACCTCACGCTGGGTAATTATCAACGGTGTTAAGGCCAAACAAGGCCAGACCATTGCCGGAGCTATCAGCATTATTAAAATACGTGAAAACGAAGTGACCATCAATCAAAATGGTACTATCAAAATTTTGCAATTAGTTCAAAGTCCTCACAGGAATCCATAAATGGTAAAGATGTCCCCGCCCACTTTTTTTATGACTATCGCACTGCCGTTATTGCTGCTGTCCTGTTCGTCTGTACAGAAACCTACACCAACGCCTGTCATTTCGGCTGAAAAATCCGCACCGATTCCCGCCACCCCCTTAACGACAGAGAGTTTTGCCAAGCCGGAAGCTAATTACCCGCAGTCGGCGGCCCGATACAAAGCCGAGCATTCGCTTAATGTATCGGTGCATCAAATTGATGCCCGCGAGTTTTTTATGAGCCTGGCAGTTGATTCTAATGAAAATATGCTGGTGCATCCTGAGGTTACCGGTTTAATCTCACTGGAATTAAAAAATGTTAATGTGCCGTTAGTGTTGGATGCCGTACAAAAAGTCTATGGCTATGATTATAAAAAAACTGAAATTGGTTATGTGATCTACCCGGCAACTTTACAAACAAGAACCTTCAAAATTGATCGCCTGGATTTATTACGTCAGGGTAAGTCCAGCACTTACGTGACCTCCGGGCAGACAGGAAGCTCAACTTCAGGTGCCGGCGGTTCATCGTCAATGTCGTCTTCTTTAGGCGTTGGTGGTTTGCCGGGTAATCAATCGGGTGGCAATAATCAGTCTAATACGAGTGCGGGTGGGGTGGCTTCGCGAACCTCGGGCAGCTCAATCACGACCACGACAGAAACCGATTTTTGGAAAGAGCTTGATGAGGCCTTGCATGCCCTGATTGCCGTCGATAAAGACGCAACTGTGGTCATTAATCGACAATCGGGTGTTGTCATTGCGCGAGCAAAATCGATGCAATTACGTGAAATTGACAGCTTTTTAACCACTACCCAAAATCAGATCAGTCGACAAGTTATACTTGAGGCTAAAATACTGGAAGTAACACTGGATGACAAACATCAAGATGGTGTGCAATGGAGCAGTATTGTCAGGGAAGGACTGCAAGCTTTTGCAACTAGCGGAGTCTATACGCTGACTGCCAATACCGGCAGTTTTGTGGCCGGCGATTTTACCGCCGTTGTCAACCTGCTTGAGTCTCAAGGTAAAACCAACGTATTGTCCAGTCCGCGTATTTCGACCTTAAATAATCAGCAAGCCATTATCAAAGTGGGGGAAGATACAACCTTTGTTACCGGAATTTCTCCCGGTATTGTGTCGGGGGGGCTTAGTAGCGCTACGGTTCAGCCTACGCCTATTCTAACACCGTATTTTTCCGGTATCGCGTTGGATGTTACACCGCAAATAAACGATAGCGGGGATATTAGCTTACATATACATCCTGCTATTACTGATGTTACAACGAATGATATAAAATATGATATTAGTGGAACACTGACCTCTTTCTCTTCCTCGGTACCCACTGCGCGAAACGTTATCAGGGAGACCGACAGCATCGTTAAGGCCAGAAATGGCCAAATCGTTGTCTTGGGTGGTTTAATGCAAGACCGTAAGACAGAAAATAAGGAAGGTGTTTTTGGCTTTTCCCGAATCCCTTATCTGGGCAACCTGTTTAGAGTTGACAAAGGCGAAAGCACAAAAACGGAATTGGTTATCTTGCTTAAAGCCACCTTAATCAGTAATGAAGCTGACTGGAAAAATGATATTAACACCAGTCAGCAGCGCCTTAAGGCGCTGGATACACAGCCACGCTGGGAGTAAAAACGCTATGGCTACAGTAATTGATAGCAGGAAAAAAATTCTTATTGGTACCTGGATGGTTGAGCGAGGGCTGATAACCGATGAGCAGCAACTATTCGCGTTGGCCGAACAAAAAAAGACCGGTAAAAGATTGGGGTCTATACTGATGGATCTTAACTATATTAAAGAAACAGATTTTATTGATTTTCTGGCTTGGCAATTAAATATTCCGTTTCTGGATATTGCACGATACCCAAGAATTCCTGAAATCGTAAAGATGTTGCCGGAAAGACTGGCACGCCGCTTTCGGGTTTTATTGCTGGAAAATAATGCCAATGATGCACTGCTGGCCATGGCAGATCCTACCGACTTAATGGCGCAAGATGAATTATCGCGGGTGCTTAAAAAACCCATTCGAGTCGCGGTCGTCATAAAATCGGAATTATTGACGGCCATTGATCAATCCTATCGGCGCACCAGTGAAATTGATGTCCTGGCAGAAAAATTGGGAGCCGAGTTATCAGAAAATTACCTCAATATTGATGCCCTGCTGATCTCTGATGAAATCGCTGACGCACCGGTTGTTAAGTTATTACAGTCTTTATTTGAAGACGCCATACAAGCGAAGGCGTCCGACATACACATTGAACCGGATGAAAAGGTATTGCGTATCAGGCAGCGGGTCGATGGCGTGTTAATTGAGCACGTACTAGATGAAGTCAATATCGCTTCGGCCTTGGTGATTCGCTTAAAACTGATAGCCGGACTTAATATCTCCGAAAAGCGGATACCCCAAGATGGCCGCTTTAATATCCGCGTACAAGGACGTACGCTGGATGTCAGAATGTCCACGTTACCCATACAACATGGCGAGTCAGTGGTTATGCGCTTGCTTGATCATTCACAAGGGTTGCTGGATCTTGATAATTTGGGTATACCGGCAGATATTCTTGGCCGATTTAGACGCTATATCAACAACCCGCAGGGCTTGATTCTGGTGACAGGGCCTACCGGTAGCGGTAAAACCACCACGCTTTATGCCGCGTTGAGCGAAATTAACAAGCCGGAAACCAAAATTATCACCGCCGAAGATCCGGTCGAGTACAGTTTGCCCCGAATCAATCAAGTGCAGATTAACGAAAAGATCGGTCTGACTTTTGCCAGCGTCTTGCGTTCCGCATTGCGTCAAGATCCTGACGTTATTCTGGTGGGGGAAATCCGCGACACAGAAACGGCGCAAATTGCCATCAGAGCTTCAATAACCGGCCATTTGGTACTGTCTACGTTGCATACCAAAGGTGCCATTGAAACCACTACGCGCTTATTGGATATGGGTATTGAAGGTTATATTTTGGCTAGTGCCTTACAAGTTATTATTGCTCAGCGTCTGGTGCGTCGAATTTGTCAATATTGCATTGAACCGATAGTGCTTGAACCTCGACAGTTAATCTGGTTGGAAGCCAGCCAGAAAAAAAGTTATGCGCAGGTCGGCTTTAAGCAAGGGCGTGGTTGCCAGCAGTGTAACCATACCGGCTATAGGGGGCGAATTGGTATTTATGAGTTGCTGGATCTGCAAACTGAAACACTGAATGCCTTGCGTCGTAACGATGCCCTTGGTTTTGCCTCGGCCGCTTTGCAAACGCCCGGATTTATTCCACTCTCAACCTGCGCGGCGGAATATGCAGTACAAGGCATTACCACGGTCAATGAGGTTTTACGTGTAACCGGCAGCGGCGAATAACATGGCGAATTTTAAATACAGCGCACGCAGTGACACCGGTCAACATGTTATTAAGGTGATTAAAGCCGAAAACGCCCAGACCGTCGCCGATATTATCAGAAGGCAGGGCCTGATACCGGTGACTATTACCCAAGTGGTTGTCGGCACCGATATTATTGAGCAATTTAACCAATGGCAAGCGCTAAACAACCTTAATCTTGACGATTTGCTTATCTTTAGTCGGCAAATGTACAGCATGTCCAAGGCCGGGGTTTCGCTGTTTAGAGCGATACGCTGCCTGTCCGAATCAACAAGTAATATTGCCCTCGCCACTGCACTCAATGATATTGCCAACCGTCTTGAAGGCGGTTCGTCATTAAGCCAGGCGATGATGCAACATAGAAAAGTGTTTAATTCGTTGTTTGTCAGTATTATTCATGTTGGTGAGGTGAGTGGTGGCCTGGAGGTGGCATTTTTACAAATAGCCAACTATCTGGAACGGGAAAAAAAAACCCAAAGCAGCATTAAGTCGGCACTGCGCTACCCAAGCATGGTACTTATCGCTATCAGTATTGCCATGGTGGTCATTAATATCTATGTGATTCCAGCCTTCAAAGGCACCTTTGACAGTCTGCACGCAGAACTACCCTGGCAAACCAAATTATTGATGTCGATCTCCAGTTTCACGGTTAATTATTGGTCGTATTTACTGATAGGGGCATTGATTTTAACGGGCTTCATTATCAAATACATCAACACGGTAAAGGGCCGTTTGCATTGGGACTGGTTAATGTTGCACCTGCCCGGTGTCGGTAGCTTGGTTGAGCGCTCGACGATGGAACGCTTTTCCCGGTCATTTGCCATGACCCTCAGTACCGGTGTGCCACTGACACAAGGTCTCGCGGTTGTTTCCGCCGCCATCGGCAATAGCTATATTACGTCCAAGCTGGATCAAATGCGCATCGGCATCGAAAGAGGCGACACCATTAGTCGTATGGCTAAAAGTACCGGACTGTTTACGCCACTGGTCGTGCAAATGATTGAGGTGGGAGAAGAAACCGGAAACATCAGTGAGATGCTGTTGGAAGTGGCTGATTTTTACGAAATGGAAGTGGATGCCGCCTTAAAGAACCTGGCCAGTGTGATTGAACCTATTTTAATTGTCGTCATTGGCATGATGGTATTGGTGCTGGCGCTGGGTATTTTCTTACCCATGTGGGACTTATCAAGTGCGATGAATAAGCATTAAGTGGAGGTCAGGCTTTGCCTGACTGTCAGGCAAAGCCTGACCTCCAGTAGGGTGCGCATCGCGCACCCTACCACTTTTTCAAAGGCGTAGCATCGTGGCATTAAAGGGCAGGTGTAAAGCCTGCCCCTTACAAAAAAATGTCCCTCATCGTGGGGAAAAGCTGCGTAGGGTGTGCATCGCGCACCACTTTTTCAAAGGCGTAGACAGGAATAAGACCACCCAAGCGTAGCGCGTGGTGGCGTTTCCGGCACTCTCGAACAGGTGCCGGAAACGCTTATTCTCGCTTGCGCTCGAAAAGTCTTATTCCGGCCTACGACTGGGTGCGCATCGCGCACCTGCAAATGGAGTAAAACCGCTTTAGCTGTTTTTACAGGCAATAGCTGAAGCGATTGCACTCCCATTTTTTAAACAACTTGCACTTAACTTAACGGCTTAATTATGGCGGGGTGAGGGTGGATACTTTATTAAAGAGGGATGCCTCAATTTCCCTTGATATGTAATCGGCACCGCTGTAAGCTCCAAATTCACTGCGTGCGCTTATAGAATAAACGTAAACGTTATTGCTACCTTCCAGATAAGATCCCGATGGAATACACGTAACCGTAACCGTAAATCCGGGCAGGGCAGCAAGTGCTAACACGGCTTTTGTATTGACAGCTTTACAGCCTACATGACTAATGTCGGTATCTTTGCTGATGGTGGCGGCCGCCCAATTTATACCGGCTTTTGCGGCCTGGTAAGCTCTGGCGCTTTGCAGGGCATCGCTGGTGGTCGCGTGTTCTACGCCACTCAGTCTCACCATATAACTGCCCAATAAAGCGAGCACCACTAAAATAAAAATAGCCATGACCAGGGTAAAGCCATGTTGTTTGTTGTTATGGCTATTAGATAATGCGCTCATGGCAGATTATCCACATGAACCTGATGCAGCAGTTGAACCGACTCGCCCGCTGCATCCGTTAGGGTAATTTCCAATGTCACCAAGCCGGAGCGCGTGGCAGTGCCGGTAGTATAAGTAAAATGACAGCTTGCGATTTTATCGGCTTGCACCTGACCTTGACCGAACTCAGTGCCTGGCCAGGCGGGCGGGCCCGTGGGTGCCGAGTTGTAAGGGTTGGGCTGGGTTGCGGTAATGGTATAAAAGTCATAACGCAATAATTGGTTGTTGATACAGGCGTAGGTAATGGGGGTATCAACAATAAAAAAATGCTGGTTGGGTGAGGCAAGAGGAAATGCAAAAGCATTAAATTTAATGATTTTGGGGTTGGTTGACTGGGCGAGTTTGGCTTTATTGATGTTGTCTGCATAAGCATTGCCGGTGCTATCGCCGGTATTAAAAATGACCAAATACTTGGGCTTATTAGCAATAGGCAGCTCGGTTGGATTAAACTCGCTTAACGTACCCATGACTTCAAAGCAAGCGTCGCTAAGAGGGATGTTCAATACATCTTCGGCTAAACTTCCGCAACCAGTAGTCGGTAAGGGCGTGCTCAGGGTCGCTGATTCTTTTCGATAACGCCCGCCATCAATCGTATGCAGTAACTCAATGACACGGCCATCACCGGTTATACGCAGGCTGTTCGGTAGCGCCTGACGAATATCCCGCTGGATATGCCGTAAGGCAATATCAGCCGTATCAACCAAGGTCGCGCGGCGTTGCAGATCAAGATAACTTTTTACCGGCAGAGTAATCAGTTGGGTGCTTAAGGCCACCAAAATACCGATGATAACAATCACCACAACCAATTCAATCAGGGTAAAGCCGTGGGCTTTATATTGGGTCATTTTAGTAGTCAAACTTATAACCGATCAAGATAAGCGGAGCTGATAATCGAGGCTCGGTCACGGTGACAGTAATGACTTTTGCAAACACACCAGAAACGTCAACGGGTACAGCTACTGACACCGACACATGGTAAGTAGATAGCGTAGTTACCGGTGTACCCTGTTGATCATATACTCCGGTATTGTTTAAGTTGTTATAGTTATCGACATTGTCATAACTGGCACGCTCGGCAGCCGTGTTGGGACTAGAATATGCCTGTAACAAAATCTCTTCCAGATAAGATTCGGCAATGGCTATGGCCTGGTATTCAACGACAGGATCGGCGCTGTGACTGACCGTTAAGTTGATCACTGAAAAAATACCGGTGAGGGCAATACTGATAATAACGATGGAGATGATCAGCTCAACGAGCGTGATACCGGTTTGCTGATGCGGGGCAATCAGTGCCTTAGGGTGTTTCATAAACAAAACCAGTGGCCGCAACAACGGTAATGATTTTATCACCGGCAACCGTTAATGTCACATTGGCGGAAGCTAGTCCCAAGGCATTAAAATAAAAAGTTGAGGGGCTTGCGGTTAACGTTACGCCATTTTCAGCGTGCGTATAAGCAGCCTCGCCAGTGCCGGGGTGGCGAACAGGCAAAGAAAAATCAGTGAGGGTGGTGCAGAGGCTACGATTAGCCGGGCGGCTTAAGGTATAGCGATTATTAGCGACCAACACCTGGACATTGCAGCCGGTGGCGACAGCCAGTTTTTGTGCGTAGCGCACGGCGCTCAGCGTGTCATCGAAAAATAATTGTTTTTGATAGCTGGAAACAGCAAAGAATTTTGGCAGAACGGTTGCCGAGAGTATCCCCAGCAACACTAACGTCATAACCAATTCAATCAGCGTAAAGCCTTTTTGACGGGTCAGATAAGCCATAATGTTAGATATAATGGCTTATCGGGTTGATTAAATGATTAACATTTATTTACATTGAGTGATTGCTGGCGTGGCAAATGCAGCAGCCGATGCAGATGTAGCGGCTGTATAAGTAATCTTACAGGTCTCAAGACCAGGTGAACCTGAAAGGAATATAGTATTGGCAGTAGTAGTAATAAAATCTGAGTCTGTTAGTTTAATGGTTGGAATAATATCTATTGGATAGCCATAATCCAGTAACACTACTGTGCCATCTTCGAGTGTAATTTGTGGAGCAACGGCTGGGCTTACAACGGTTTTAGACCCTGTTTGGTTCATCGCTAAAGCTTGAGAGTGGGTAATTGCTATGGCCGCATTGACAGAACCTAGTGCACCTTGTAACGTTGCAATACGTGCTTGATTTTGCATATCAGCAAATTTGGGTAACGCGGTGGCGGCTAAAATACCCAGAATCACGATGACCATGACCAGTTCTATCAGCGTAAAGCCTTGTTGTTTATTCATATTCAATTTGATGTTCATGATCTTTGCCTTTTAATGATGGATGTATTAATAAAATGTCTATCTACTTAAAGTTCGACAGATTAAGGTTAAATAGTTCACTCGCTTCGACTCCGCTCAGCGAACGGTCTCTTTTAATGCTAACCGTATTGACGGTTAAGCCTTTTTGCTTGTCCCGTCTAAAGTGGGTAGTCTTTACCGGTTTAAAATTAGTCCCGTTTCTTATGGTTTTCTTAATAACCATGATTAGAATATCATAGATAAAATATAATTAATATTTATTATAATTATTGTAACGAATTTATTGTTTATGATTTTTTTATAGTATGCCTCCGGCATCCATAAGCCGCATGAAAATAATGAAAATAACGGAAATAAAATTAAATCATGGCTCAGAAGTGTCTCCACGAGTTGCACACGCTCCCAACTACCGTAGGGGCAGAAAATTTTCTGCCCTGATAACACGCAGCATTACATCGGGCAGAAAATTTTCTGCCCCTACGGATTTCCTTGATAGTCGCGTCGGGTTAGCGACAGCGTAACCCGACAAATCGAAGTGTCTGTGTCGGGTTAGGTAGCACGCAGAAAATAACCCTCATAATCAGTCTAGTTCCCACGCTCCAGCGTGGGAATTCATCCGGCAACGCTCCAGCGTTGCGTG
>JBAXTQ010000118.1:0-11730 GCA_037130115.1 Methylococcaceae bacterium | reverse complement strand
ACGTGGGCGTCGCTCCCACGGTGGGAGCGACGCCCACGTCGCGACTATAGTTCGTCATTAGGGCAGCTATCTGGTCTCAGCTATTATTTGATAGACTCACCCGCATCATTTTTTAAAACCAATGAATAAAAACTTAAACACCGAGTAATAGAGTAATTATTTTTGTAAGAATTACGACATAATTATTTTTATCGGTGCGGGTATGTATTACTTGCAACAGTTTTGTAGCCCCCATCTTGCTACTCTTGACCGTTAAACCGGCTGTTACTGCGTAATTATTTAATTGGCATAATTGATGCTGTAAGGAATTACAAAGGCTTGTAAACAGCAACCCCACAGCGTGGAAAAAAAATGAGTGAATATCTTTTGCTTTTATTAGGCACAGCTCTGGTGAATAACGTGGTTCTGGTGAAATTTTTGGGATTATGCCCGTTTATGGGCGTATCCAAAAAACTGGATTCTGCTTTAAGCATGGGTCTGGCAACAACGTTTGTGTTGACCTTGGCAGCCATGACCAGTTGGATACTGGAGCATTTTGTACTCGCGCCTTTTAATATCCAGTTTTTGCGCATACTCGCCTTTATTTTGGTGATTGCTGCGGTGGTGCAGTTTACCGAAATGGTGGTTCATAAAACCAGTCCGGTACTGTATCAAATACTGGGTATTTTCCTGCCATTAATTACCACCAATTGCGCTGTTTTGGGTGTCGCGTTATTGAATGTGCAGGAACACTACGGCTTTATGCAGAGCATGATTTTTGGTTTTGGTTCTGCCTTGGGTTTTACGCTAGTGATGGTGCTGTTTGCAGGTTTGCGCGAGCGCTTGGCCTTGATGGCTGTGCCTGTGTTATTTGCCGGGACACCGATTGCGTTTATTACTGCCGGTATTTTATCGCTGGCATTTATGGGTTTTGCCGGTCTTAATACTAAAACGTGACAGGAAAGCAGCCATGTATGTTTTATCTGCGATTATCAGTTTAACTTTGTTAGGGCTGCTGTTAGGCTTTTTACTGGGTGTAGCGGCCAAGTATTTAAAAGTCGAAAGCAGTCCGATTGTTGACGAACTGGAATCTTTATTGCCCGGTTCACAATGCGGTCAATGCGGTTTTCCTGGTTGCCGGCCTGCCGCCGAAGCACTGGCCGATGGTAAGGCCGCGCCTACCATGTGCCCGCCCGGTGGCAGCGCATTGGCAGAACAAATCGCGGCATTGTTGGGCTTGGATCTGGATTTAAGTGCTGTTAAAGAACCTGAATTATTGGTCGCCAGGGTCAGTGAAGCCACCTGTACCGGTTGCACCCGTTGTTTTAAAGTTTGCCCTACCGATGCCATTGTTGGGGCTCCCAAACAAATTCATGCCGTGGTGGCCGATGCCTGCATAGGCTGTAAAAAATGCGTGGACGTGTGTCCGACAGAATGTTTGCAAATGCACCCTGTTGAAGTCACCTTGCGAAACTGGCGTTGGACTAAACCTGCTTCACCCGTAGCGAGTAACGCCGTATGTTAAAAATCTGTTTAAACGCTGTTGCGCCTGTCCATAACGGTATTGTGAAAGGCTTAAAAGGCCTGCTGGTCACGCCGTTTTTTCGCCCGCTTGAGACGATAACAAAGCCGGAAAATGAGAGCGACGTTTTTAAGCTGTTTCTGGATTTTTTTTCAAAACCGCGCATTCGGGGTGGCGTTCATGCCGAACAAAACAAAGCCCAAACGGCAACACAAAACATTGTCTATCAGTTTCCTTTACCCAAAAAACTGTATATCCCCCTGCAACAACATGTCGGTAAGCCTGCCGAACCGCTGATTAGAGTCGGTGACAATGTGCTTAAGGGCCAATTGTTGGCCTACAGCCAAGGCCTGATTTCCGCCCCCGTGCACGCCCCCAGTTCGGGAGTGATTCTTGATGTTAATGATTATCCCGCTCCGCATCCCTCCGCCTTGCCGATTCGCATGATTGTGCTGGAAACCGACGGCAAGGATGAATGGCTGGAAACGCACCCGGTTGACGACCCGTTTCAGCTAACGCCTGAAGATATTAGTTTGCGCGTGGGGGCTGCGGGCATTGTCGGTTTGGGTGGCGCCACTTTTCCGACGGCGGTTAAGCTTAATATGGGGCGTGAAAATCAGATAGATACGCTGATCATTAATGGCGCGGAATGTGAACCTTATTTAAGTTGTGACGACCGTTTGATGCAGGAACGCGCGGAACAAATTATCGACGGCGTGCGTTTGATGCTGCATGGTATGGTGACAGAAAGCGCAGTCGTGGCGATTGAAGACAACAAGCCGCAAGCTTATCTTGCCATGCAAGCCGCTGCACAGCCTTATCCACTGATTAAAGTGCTGCAAATTCCTACCCGTTACCCGATGGGTTGGGATCGACAATTGATTCGCTATGTAACGGGCAAGGAAGTTCCTGTGGGTTGTCGCTCCTCAGAAATCGGTGTGACCATTCATAATGTCGGCACCGCTCATGCCGTCCATAAAGCGCTTCGGTATGGGCAACCTTTGGTGAGTCGTGTGATTACGGTATCGGGTGGTGCGGTTGCCAAACCGATGAACGTGGAAGTGCCGCTGGGGACTTTAATCTCTGAACTGTTTGATTTTTGTCAGGTAAATATGGAGCAAACCGCACGCGTCATTATGGGCGGGCCAATGATGGGCGATGCTTTGCCGCATGCCGGCTTGCCAACCGTTAAGGCGACCAGCGGCGTTCTGGCATTAACGCAAGACGAATTGAAAAACACCGATGAACAGCCGTGTATCCGTTGCGCAAGTTGTATCAGCGTTTGCCCGGCGGGATTACGACCTCTGGATATGGCGAACAATATACGCATCAATCAATTGGATGTGGCGGTTGATTTAGGTTTAAAAGACTGTATCAGTTGTGGTTGCTGTTCTTATATCTGTCCTTCCAATATTCCGTTGGTACAGTATTTTAAATATGCCTCGGGTGAGGTTGTCGCCAGACAACAAGCCCAGCACAAATCCGAACAGACCAAACGCTTGATTGATGACCGCAATGCCCGAATGGAGCGCATCGCCCGGCAACAACGAGAAGAAGAACTGATCCGGATAGCGGCAAAAGCCGAGCGCGAACGGCTAAAAGCCCAACAGGAGACACTGGTATGATGGCAAACATGAAACCTAACAGCGGTGCGCATGTTGGCGTTAAGGCCAGTGTCAGTCTTATTATGTGGCAAGTCATGTTGGCGATATCACCGGCGACTGTTTATGGATTGTTTTGTTTTGGCTGGCCGGCGTTAAACCTGTTTATTATTACCGTGTTATCAGCGGTTTTTTTTGAAGCCTTTTGTTTGCGACTGGGTGGCAAGCTTGCCAAGCCGGTGCTTATGGATGGCTCCGCTGTCTTGACTGGTTGGTTGTTGGCTATGACCTTACCGCCTTGGGCACCGTGGTGGATTGGGGTGGTGGGTTCGGGAATAGCGATTATTTTAGGTAAACAGGTTTATGGCGGTCTGGGACAAAACCTGTTTAATCCGGCCATGTTGGCCCGAGTTGCTTTGTTGATTTCTTTTCCTATCGAAATGACCACTTGGGCCAATGTGTCGCCGTTGTTCTTTTCACATTCACCGGGGCTTATTGAAAGTTGGCACATCACTTTTATCGGCTTGGAAAATTTGGATGCTACCACAGGTGCCACCACCTTGGGGTTTGTCAAAACTGAATTCTCGCAAAACCGGGTGTTGGTCGACATCTTAAAAGACTACTCCGGGTTTTTAAATTTTATCGGCTGGACTCGCGGCAGCTTGGGCGAAACCTCAACGCTGTTACTGGGCTTGGGCGGTGTTTGGCTAATCAGGCAAGGTGTCATTAAATGGTATATTCCGATCTCGTTGTTACTGACCGTAACCGTGTTGGCCGGTTTTTTTCATACCCTGGACGATCAACATTATGTCAGCCCGTTTTTGCATTTAAGCTCGGGATCGCTGATGTTAACGGCATTTTTTATAGCGACTGATTATGTGACCTCGCCCAACACGAAAACCGGGCAGTTGGTGTTTGGTGCCGGATGCGGACTGTTGATCTTCGTGATTCGTACTTGGGGCGCTTATCCCGAAGGAGCCGGGTTTGCCATGTTGCTGATGAATTCAGCGACACCGCTGATAGATTATTACATACGCCCCAGAATTTACGGTCGTGATCGCAAAGGCAAGCCCCTTGAAATTCCAAAATCTTGACTCGGCCGGTTCGGGTTTGCAGCCCAAATCTAAAAGCATAAAGGCTTCATGGGTATAAATTAACAGATGTTTCAATGTCTTAAAATCCTCCCCAAACCTCCTTTGCTAAAGGAGGGAGCAGATTCCCTCTTTGAAAAAGGAAGGAGCAGATTCCCCCCTTTGAAAAAGGGGGGTTAGGGGGGATTTTAAAATCCCAAAGAATTAATACTCAGGTACTTAAAGCTGCTTTCACAAGGATTTACAATGATTAAGCCAGAGCGAAACTCATGAAAATTGACCCGGTTATACTCCAACGCTTGCAAGATAAAATGGCCATTTACAGGGAGTTTGTAAAAAACTGGCTGGAACCGTCCAATCTGGCACGCCTTAGACCCAAGCTGGAATTTCAAACGGGGATTTTAGCGGGCTTTGCCTTGCTTGCCAGTATCTTGCTGGGTGTTACCAATTGCAGTACGCAAGGCACCATTCAACAGCGCCTTGATGAAGATTTAAAAAAATCGCTGCAAGAAGTGGTTCCTGTTACGCTTTATGATAATGACCTGCTGCAAGACACGTTAACCATTCCTTCTGCTGATTATAATATCGGCGCTAATGAGACCACGGTTTATCTGGCTAAAAAGTCCGGCAAAGTGACGGCTGTTTGTTTTAAATTTATTGCCCCGGATGGTTATTCAGGGGCGATAAACATGATTATCGGCATCGATCGGGACGGTAATATTTTAGGTGTGCGCGTGTTGAGCCACAAAGAAACTCCCGGTTTGGGCGATAAAATTGAAGTCGCTAAATCAACCTGGATATTAAACTTTGTGGGTCGTTCCCTGGACAATTTAACACCGGCACAATGGGCGGTTAAAAAAGATGGCGGTGTCTTCGATCAATTTGCCGGCGCAACCATCACGCCGCGCAAGTCGGTACAAGCGACTTATCGCAGCTTGCAATTGTTCAAAGCCCATCAAGCACAACTCATTAATCCCTAAGGAAATCGACATGTTACTATCAGAAACTTATCGTAAAATCGCTATTGACGGTATTTGGAATAATAATATCGTCTTCGGTCAAAACCTCGCGCTGTGTCCCTTGTTGGCAGTCACAGGAACCGCGACCAACGGCTTGGGAATGGGTATTGCGACACTGGTGGTTATCACAGCATCCAATGGCCTTATTTCCTTAACGCGGCATTTAATCCCCAATGAAATCCGTATCCCGATTTTCGTCTTGCTTATCGCCGCACTGGTTACTTTAGTTGATATTTTAATGAATGCTTGGGCGCATGAACTCTACAAAGTTTTGGGTTTGTTTATTGCCTTGATTGTGACCAATTGCGCACTGTTAGGTCGCGCCGAATCTTTTGCCTCCAAACAACCGGTAAAACAGGCCTTATGGGATGGCTTTATGATGGGTTTGGGATTTACCCTGGTTCTTGTTGCCCTTGGAGCGGCCAGGGAAATAAGTTCTGCGGGCACGCTGTTTGCCAATGCTTCCTTGTTGCTGGGTGAGTCATTTAAGTTTTTGGAAGTGACGGTTATTCCAAATTACAAAGGATTTTTGTTAATGGCGCTGCCACCAGGCGGCTTTATTATGCTGGCTTTTTTGATTGTCGGTAAGCGCTTGATAGACCAAAAACTCGCGCTGAGAAAAGTACAACACGCTGTATTAAGCGAACCACTAACTGAATGAACGATGAGGGATTGTTATGAACGTCGGTGTTTGTTATGCAGAAGTCGATAGACAATTATGGATGCGCCTGGAAGTGCCCGATAGCAGCACGATAGAGGAAACCATCAATTTGTCCGGTTTATTGAAACTCTATCCTGAAATAAATCTGGCCAACCAAAAGGTCGGCATCTTCGGTAAAATTGCCGCCTTAAATACCCCGGTTAAAGAGGGCGATCGCGTGGAAATTTATCGGCAAATCACGGTTGACCCGTTAACCGTAGAACGGCGTAGACGTTAACAAACGGCAAAATAAAATGGATGCAGGGCAATGGGCGGTTAAATCAGGAGCCACTTGCCGAGCGTTTTGTCATCGCCATTATGCAGGATCCCATTGACGCGGCCGGCGAATTTTTTAGCGAACAACCGATTCTGTTTGACGCCTCTGCACATTTAGCGTTGATGGACAGAATCATCTCAAAAGAACGTCGTGTAATAAACTGATTTACAATTTTTACTTAAACTCATCTGGAGAAACAAACAATGTTACTAGAAACTTATCAAGCTAAAGGCTTACTGACTGTCACTTTGGTTAATGGTCAAACCAGCGATGCGGGTGTTTACGCTTATCGTGGTGATCTGGTTTTAAAAGAAGGCACTCTACGCGAGGGCTCAACAACGGATCGTAAACCTCCTGAGGCGTTGTTTATTCATTCAGCGTTGATTGTTGAAAACGACAAAATTAAATTTATTAACGGTCTGTTGCCGACACTGGATTTATTGCCTGTTTTTGTTGAAAAATATAAAGACGATATAGCGCCAGACTGTATCGCGCTGATTTATGTTGAAAATATCGGTAAAGGCTTGCAGGTTGAGCTGGAAGGTGTGACGTATAAATTACTTCCTTTCAAACAAGGACTGGTATGGAATGAATTGCTTGAAGAATTGTATATCGAAAAAAGCGAGCTAAAAGGGCAATCTGCGGAAGATAAAGTCGCTATCGCTTATGCGGCCGCCAAAACCTATAACCCAAAAACACCGTTGCTTGCCTATGCAGAAGCTGAAGACAACACCATCGTGGTGGTTAAACAAGCGTCGGTCGGTGCCATTTAAGATTTCGGGGAATGAACTTGGAAAAACTGTTGGAAAATGCACAAAGTTAGGATACTCATCATGCGTTGATGCCCATTGTTTGGGCAAAGGTCAGGTATCTAAAAAGTGAAATTTAATAAGTGATTGAAAAATAGTGGTATTAATGTTTGGCATTGATAATGCTATATTTTATGTGTACATACTTTTGCTTTGTGTTGCTCTCTCTTAGGTTTGATACTTTTGGCGTCCTACTTTCTCGGCTAGGACGCCTTTTTTTTGCCTGGCAACCTTGTAGACTCTGAAAATAGAGGTGATTCAAGAGGTTGGCAAATAATTTGCTTGTTAATTCAGTATGCCGGCTTTATACCCTAAGCGAGTATTCAAAATGACTAAAAAACAAACACCAAACAACAAAAGCTGTTTTTTTGTCAGCTTTATAACAACTTCCGATTTTTGAGGGATGACTTTCTAAAGTCATTAATAATACGATGAAATACAAAATCATTTCCATTACCGATTCTGAAAAATTGATTAAAGAAGCTAAACCGATGATCCTGGACTGTCGGGATTTGAAAGATTATCGCATCGGACATTTAGAAGATGCCCTGCATGTTCACGAAGGTTTAAAAGAGTCTTTAATTAAACGCGGCGACAAGCAGCGCAGTTTGTTAATTTATTGTTATTACGGCCATGCCAGCGAGCATCTTGCCGAATTTTTCTTTGATTTTGGCTTTACCGATGTTTACAGCCTGGAAGGCGGTTATTCCGGTTGGAAAGATAAACATCAGGAAGCCCTGAATGAAGCCTGAAACAGGGGCCTGTGGTTGAGCAATTATTGGCGGCTGGCGCTGATCAAGCTCTTAAAACGCACGACGATTTTACGGCGCTGGATTTGGCGTCTACCCGGAAAATACTTAAACTCTTATCAAAGTCCGTTAAATCAGGAGATTAAAATGGAAGCATTACCCCGCGAACTCGCTTTACGCATTGCCTTGGCCTCACGCATTTTACCCGGCATCGACATACCGAGGTTGCTGGAAATATTACATGAGCGGGTAGGCTCACCCTTGGATGATGAAAAACTAAAATCCGTCACTGTTACTAATCTTAAAACCGGCTTGGGCAGTCTGGATGGTGAAGAAGATGGCGAAGATATTGGCATCGGTCTTGCCAACATCAAATTGGCGGTGCGTTATCTGTGGGGTGACGAGGCCGAGGATGAAGACCTGCCGGAAATATTACCCTATAAAGACGGCGAGATGCCGGATTCAATTCGTGTCGCCATTGGTTCAAACAGTGGCGCGTTGATTAACGGGCATTTTGGTTCCTGCATACGTTTTTTGGTTTATCAGTTAGCGCAGGATGCTTACAAACTGGTCGATATACGCTCAACCATTGAAGCCGACAGCAGTGATGACAGAAACCTGTTTCGTGCCAATTTGATTAAAGATTGTCATGTGATGTTTGTGCAATCTATTGGCGGCCCGGCAGCGGCAAAAGTCATACGCGCCGATATTTACCCGATCAAGATTCCGGAGGTAACCGAAGCCGTCGAGCAGTTAAAAGAGTTTCAAAAGGTATTTGACGCACCGCCGCCGTGGTTTGCCAAAGCCTTGGGTCGTTCAGCCGAGGAACGGGTCAGGTTTACTCATGATGATGGTTGATAATCCGTAGCCAGGTAGGGTGCGCATCGCGCACCTAAAGCCTTTTCCATGGTAAATGGTGCGTGATGCGCACCCTGCCTGGCTGGAGCTTGGGAACGAGTACAAACCGGCACCCGTGTCTTTCCGGGAGCGCCGAGCCCCAGCTCGGCACGGGATAATCAGGCCGATTACGGTACGGTAGTGACTCCGCCGAGCTGGGGCTCAGCGTTCCCGGAATCAGGATTTATCTAACAAAATCTCCCTTAACCCCCTTTTTTCAAAGAGGGACTGAATATTTAAGAAAAAAGATGTATGGCGATAATATCTATAACTTGATCCAGGGTCAGGTTTTCATTTTCACCGACAATATTATGGGCAGTAATGGGGTATCTCAGGTCTATGCCATAGCGTTCTGCATGTTGGCCAAAGGTGTAAATATAGGCGGAAAGGCTTGGGTCATTAAGCGTGGATAGTTCGATGGCTTGGTAGTGAGACTCCTGATTATTGAGTGCCAGTCTGTTTTCACCGTAACGATGTACCAGTTCCAATAACAGCACCTTAAGCGGCAGTGCTTTTTTAATGGCCCAAACATTCATGTGGGTATCAAGAGTCAAACTTTTCTGATGACGACAGGTCGTGCGTAATAGTTGAGTATCAACAGACGTTGGGCTTTGTTGATTAACCACAGTGACAGTAAAAAACCCAGTAACGCGCTGCCCGCAATCCACAAGTCTGCGTATTGGCCGTTATCCGGCAGCATCCAATCGGCAATGCCGGCACCTGTAAACAGGGCGATTAAGGGCATTAGATATAAGAGTAAAGACGCGCGTAACAACAGGTTTTCATCAATGGCCACCACGACTTCATCACCGGTTTTTAGTTGAATGTCGCAATCTACCGGCACTGACTTTTTTTTAAGAACGCTGCCGATGGCATTGGTTGTGCAGGATGCTTTTTGTTGACAGCCGCCGCAGCCACTGGATTGTCCACTTTCGACCCAGACTTGATGGTTGTCTATTTTTACCACGACCGCTAATTCTTCCATCATGAGCACACCTTTAATCGCTAAGGGTTAGATGTTTTTCGGCAAAATAAAATGTGCCATCAACTTCTTCCAGACGCAGTGCCTGTAAGCGTTGCCCAAAACAAACCGGACTTTGGCATTCACCTGTTTTGGGATCAAAGATAAAGCCGTGCATGGAACAGCGCAGAAATTTTCCGGTTTCGTCAAAAATGGCATCCTGCTCGCAATTTAAGGGTCGGTGCATGTGCATACAATGATTGATGTAGGCGTAAGTCGATTCTTCAAAAGCGAAAATAATGACCGAAACAGGCTGTTTTTTATAATCAACATGACGAATTAAAAAACGTGCTTGTTGTAGTTCATCACGCGTGCAGGCCGGTTTTTTGTTGTCGATTGCCATATTTATCCTGTTTTAATCATTGGCAGTTTCGATCTGTTGGGTTACGGCTACCGCCTAACCCAACCTACGAAATCTAATCCCAAGCCTTTACCAGCATTTTTAACCAGGTATCCAGTCTGTCCGGTGTCAGGTCTTTTTGATTTTCCTGGTCCAAGGCCAAACCGACAAAGTGACCATCAATAACAGCTTTGGAGGACTGGAATTTATAACCCTCGGTAGCCCATTCACCAATGATGGTGGCACCACATTGTTTAAACTGTTCGTATAAATAAAAGACCGCATCAACGAATTCGGCAGGATAGCTTTTTTGATTACCCAACCCATAAATAGCGACTTTTTTACCGTTAAAATCCTGTCCTGCCAGTGTCGGTAAAAATTCCTCCCAACTTTCCGTGGCGTTGCCGGTGGACAGTCCGGGTAATAACCCTTCGCCATAAGTCGGTGTGCCTAAAATCAGGGTGTCATACGCCAGCAAATCGGTCACGCTGGCATTGCGTATATTCACCGGTTTAGCGGCAATCGCCGGACCCAATATCGTAGTAATATCTTTGGCAATACGTCGGGTATTACCGGTATCAGTCCCAAAAAAAACACCTACTTTGGCCATGACTTCCTCGCATAATAAAATAAACGCCTGACGTTTTAATTTCAGGGCGGGTTAATCGGTTGTTAGCTTTTCAAGCATATCATCACCACGAAGAACACGAAGAAATTGATCGGTTAAGGAATCGGTATGAAATAACTTGACCACTTATATCCCCTCACCCCAGCCCTCTCCCGGTGCGAGAGGGAGCAGGATGTCCAAGTTATTTCATGCGCATTCCTGACTGGAAGCGTGCATCATCAACAGCTTTTTATTTTTTAAATCTTCGTGTTCTTCGTGTCTTCGTGGTGATTGCTCTTAAGGTTTAAAGTTTTATTTGCAGCAATCCGGTTTCTTTGTTGGTCTGTAACGCCTGCCATTCATCCGGGGTATAAGCTTTTACACTGACGGCATGAAGTTTTCCTGAAGCCAATGGCTCTTTTAACGTTGCCATAACCAATTGCTGTTTTTTAACCAAAGCCAAATCAATAAATTGTTCACTGACAACACTAATCAATAAATCACAGCCTTCACCGTCGACTAGCACTATTGCATCAGGCATACCTTGTTGCACCAGTTGTTCAATTTCGCGGATGGATAAGGTCTCTTTTCCGGCTTCTGCTTTTTTGGGTACAGCCGTTGTTAATAGGGACAGCAAACTGCCGTTGTTTGATAGTTCTTCGATAATGTCGCAACCACCGACCAGTTCACCGTTAACAAACAGCTGCGGATAAGTCGGCCAATGTGAAATGCTCGGTAACTTTTCCCGAATAAAGGGCGCTTCCAGCACGTTTACATAAGCATAAGGAATGTTGGTCGCGTTTAGAATGCTTACTGTTTTGGCTGAAAATCCACATTGCGGATTAGTCGGTATGCCTTTCATATAAAGTATGATGGGGTTGGTTGCCAGTTGGTGGTGAATTTTGTCTTCGGTTTTCATAAGGTTTCCGTTTTTTGTTAATCTAAAAATGTAAGAAAGTTAAATAATCACCACGAAGACACGAAGGACACGAAGAAAAAACCAAGTAAAAACATCGTGTCTTCGTGGTGTTATGCTTTAAATTGTCATCTCAAGCGTGACGTGTTTGTTAATCTAAAAATGTAAGAAAGTTAAATAATCACCACGAAGACACGAAGGA
>JBAXTQ010000117.1:0-11785 GCA_037130115.1 Methylococcaceae bacterium | reverse complement strand
GGAATAAGGCTTTTCGAGCGCAAGCGAGAATAAGCGTTTCCGGCACTCTGTACGAGGATTTGCCGGAAACACCACCACGCGCTCCGCTTGGGTGGCCTTATTCCGACCTACACTTATTGCTTGTTATAGCTATCTTGCCAGAATCAAGAATTAAAAACTTGAAGATCGAGTATTACGCACATTACCCAATGCATATTTTATTTATTGGCGACTATGAGATAGACTCTCAACAAGTGCGTACAAGCAGCGCCCAATATTACTCCCAACAACGAGGATGCCCCGATGTTCAAAAAAGCAACAAATGTAGCAGTAGTTCTATCCACTGTATTGTCGATGACAGTGCCGGTTATGCCTGTTTTTGCTGAAGGCACACCACGACCCAATCAATTCTGGTGGCCGGATCAACTGGATCTGTCACCGCTTCGTCAGCACGCCGCCGAGTCAAACCCTCTGGGCAAAGACTTCAACTATGCCAAAGAATTCCAAAGTCTTGATCTTAACGCTGTGAGAAAGGATATTCAGGCGGTTTTGACAACATCGCAGGATTGGTGGCCGGCCGACTATGGAAATTACGGGCCGTTCTTCATTCGTATGGCCTGGCACGGTGCAGGCACCTATCGCATCACTGACGGACGTGGCGGCGCGAGTGGAGCGGAACAGCGTTTTGAACCCCTTAACAGCTGGCCGGATAATGTGAACCTAGATAAGGCACGCCGCTTGCTATGGCCGATTAAAAAGAAGTATGGCGAAAAGCTTTCTTGGGGCGACCTGATGGTCTTTACAGGTAATGTCGCGCTTGAATCCATGGGTTTTAAAACCTTCGGCTTCGGCGGCGGGCGTACAGATAATTGGGAGCCCAATTTAATCTATTGGGGCGCAGGCACCAAGTTTATGTCCAGCAATCGCGACAAGAACAGTAAGCTTGATAAGCAAGTAGGCGCAACTCAAATGGGCCTGATCTACGTCAATCCCGAAGGCCCGAACGGCAATCCCGATCCTCTGGCAGCTGCGAAAGACATTCGTGAGGCCTTTGGTCGCATGGCAATGAATGACGAAGAAACTGTTGCGCTTATCGCCGGTGGACACACGTTTGGTAAGGCGCATGGCGCGGCTTCTCCTGCCAAATGTGTTGGCCCCGCACCCGCCGGTGAAGCCATTGAAAAACAAGGGCTGGGCTGGGTAAATAAATGTGGTACCGGCAAAGGTGCCGACACCATTAGCAGCGGTCTGGAAGGTGCATGGTCTGCCGCCCCTATTGCCTTTACTACGCAGTATCTTGATAACTTGTTCGCCTTCGACTGGGTCCAAACAAAGAGCCCTGCCGGCGCGATTCAATGGCAGCCCAAAGGTGCGGCTGCCACGAAAATCGTTCCAGATGCACATGATCCGACTAAAAAACATCCTCTTATGATGTTTACCACCGATTTGGCGCTGAAGTTCGATCCGGCCTACAGCAAAATCGCCAAGCGCTTTCATGACAATCCGGATGAATTCAAGCTTGCTTTCGCAAAGGCATGGTTCAAGCTGACCCACAGAGATATGGGCCCGTATGCCCGTTATCTGGGAACCGAGGTTCCTAAAGAGCAGTTAATATGGCAAGATCCTGTTCCTGCAGTCGATTATACAGTGATTGACGAAGCGGATATTTCCAAGCTCAAGGACACTATCCTCGCATCGGGATTGTCGGATTCTGAACTGGTCAGGACAGCTTGGGCTTCGGCGGCTTCTTTCCGTGGCACGGATAAACGGGGCGGGGCAAACGGCGCTCGTATCCGTCTTGCACCAGAAAATAATTGGGCTGTCAACGACCCGGCAGAGCTCGAAAAAGTGCTGAAAACTTTGGGGAGTATTCAGAATACATTCAATAGCGGGCATTCTGACGGGAAGAAGGTCTCACTGGCAGACGTTATCGTGCTTGGCGGCAATGCCGCCGTTGAGGACGCGGCCAAAAAGGCCGGGTACACTGTGAAAGTTCCTTTCTCGCCCGGACGCACGGATGCCTCGCAGGAGCAGACCGATGTGAACTCCTTTGCGGTTCTTGAACCGACTGCTGACGGCTTTCGAAACTACTTCGGCCAAGGCAACCAAAGATCTCCCGCAGAATTACTAATCGAGCGTGCCAGCCTGTTAACACTTAGCGTACCCGAGATGACGGCTCTTGTCGGCGGCATGCGGGCATTAGACGCCAATGAAGGCCACACCAAGCTCGGCGTACTCACTAACCGACCCGGAACCTTGAGCAATGATTTCTTTGTTAACCTGCTTGATATGTCCACCAAGTGGTCCAAGGCATCTTCGTCCGATAGCGTTTATGAAGGACGTGATCGTCAAACCGACACGCTCAAATGGACGGCAACGCCGGTGGATCTGATTTTTGGATCAAACTCAGAGTTACGCGCCGTAGCCGAAGTCTATGCCTCTGACGATGCTCAGGAGAAGTTTGTACAGGACTTCGTGAATGCATGGGCCAAAGTTATGAACCTTGACCGTTTCGACTTAAAGCAACAATGAAGCAATGTGGGCTACCAACTAATACGGGACACTGAGCAACAAATTGATTCGCCAAGTGCCAAAAAGCCCGTTATTCCGGCAGTGATGCCGGGAGCGCTGAGCCCCAGCTCGGCGTAGTCAGTAATCGGTTTGACTATTCCGTGCCGAGCTGGGGCTCAGCGTTCCCGGAAAGTTATCTGTCCCGGCTTAAGTGGGTAGCCAAATTTATTAATGTAAATCAATCCAGGACAGAGTCGCCACAGGCGATTTTTAAAGCGAAAAACAATCTGACTCTAACATACACCAATCGGTGACTTTTTATACAACACCGTGCAAGAATACCGCAAGCGTTTGCGTGTAAATTTACGTATCGTCAGCCGATCCGAAATTAATCCCGTTTTGGCAGTATTCTCAAAAGCGTATTGTCCTTTAACACGTAGTGATGAAACAATGCGGCTGCGGCATGCAAGCCTATAAGAAAATAACCGATAGTGCCAATGGTGGCATGAATCTCTTTAATCAACTCCGCCAGATCTTTACTCTCGCCAATCAATGCAGGCAGTTGCAAGCCAAAAAATGGAATCGGTTTACCTTCGGCACTGAGAAGTAACCAGCCTGCCAGCGGCATGCCTATCATAAAGACATAGAGTGTTATCTGCATGAGTTTGGATAAAAACTTGCTCCACCATGGCATGGCTAACTCAATAAGATCAACGGGGTTGGTAAGGCGTGCAGTCAAGCGTAATGAGGCTAAAATAAAAACCGATAAACCCAGCATAAAGTGCCAAGTCTTAAGTGCGCTACGAAGATCGCTGCCTTTAGGAAAAAATACCCGCAACTCAATACACGCATATACAGCTATCAGCAATAACAGCATTATCCAATGAAGTCCAATGGATAAAGATCCATAACGGTCTGAGGTTTTACGTACTGTCATCATGCTACTCCTAAAGAATTAAACAATAGAATATCGTCTTTTAAAAAAATGATTTTTGTCTGTTGCCCACAAATCAGTCAAATTCATTATCTTTTTTGAGGGATTATAAACCGTCAGAACATAGGACACAAACAAAGAGCTCTCTATCTGCTTCCTAAAAAATCCTGAATAATGTCACAAAAAACAGGAAAATTAATAATCGATTTGACAACACTTTATTATTTAATGAGGCAGCACGCAGCCCCCAGAATACGCCTAGTTTCCACGCTCCAGCGTTGCGTGACGCGGGAGCGTCACTGTCGACATTCCCACGCCGGAGCGCGGGAACGATAGGGTGGGAGTTATTTATTACGAGTTACCTGACTTGTTGCGGCACTTTGTACAGCTTGGTTGCTTCATAACCCAAGCTTGTCACTTTTTTTGTTAATTCGAGGTATTCGCTATCACTAATCACCGGTGTGCGAGCCATAATCCAGACATAGTCCCTGGCATTTCTGGCAATAATGGTGGTACTGTAATCTTTGTCCAGATACGCAATGATATATTCTGCTTTGAAAGGCCAGATAAATTGCATCCCCCAGACGGCATTATTAGTATTTTCAACAACAAAACCGGTGGGATTATAACGCTTTTCAGGGCCATCAAAGCCCCCTTTTCTAAAGGTGAACGTGGTATTGATGCGGCCATCTTTTTCAAGCTGGTAGGATTCAACGGCATTATAAGCCTCGGTTTCAATCATCGTGGGAATACACGCAATCACATACCAAGCGCCCATAAATTGATTTAAATTCACCTGCGCTACCGGTTTGACAGGTGGATTGTTTTGGCTGGCGCAACCACTAAAAATGAGGGCGCACAACCCCGCGAACAGCTTGATTAATTTATTTTTCAATGAAAAAACTCCAGTTTGACGTGTTTGAATAACCCTTGAAGGGGTTTTATGTTCCTGTATTCTGCACTATTAACAATCCGCTGAGTAGCCTTATTTACTCTAAAAAATCCATCAGTCTGATAACAGAAAGTTTGGCTGCCCATTTAAACCGGAACAGATAAATAAAACTGACCTATTGATTCCGGGAACGCTGAGCCCCAGCTCGGCGTATTCACCAATAGACAGTAATCAGCCTGACTATCCCCTGCCGAGCTGGGGCTCGGCGTTCCCGGGAAGTTATCTATCCCATCTTAAGAGGGTAGTCGAAAGTTTTTTATCCGCCACTATTGCGCCACAAACGCCCTCCCCCAACTCAATATCCAGAACATGCCACGCTGAAGCGTCACCACACAACGCAGGAACCCTTAAAAACTCTGTAGGGTTTTCAGGATTAATAACACACTGATTTAATCCTAAAGTAATACCGTGTCCGGTGGCTTTTACAAAGGCTTCTTTACGTGTCCAGTAACGGTAAAATTCGTGATTTTTTTGGATTTCAGGCAGTTGATTCCAATAGGCTATTTCTTCTTCAGAAAAACATTTATTAACCAGACCGGACACGTTAATTCTTGGTTTACATAGTTCAATATCAACACCCAACTGACAGTTCCAGCTCATGGCAATCAGCACCCTGTCTGCCGAATGTGACAAATTAAAGGCCAACTCAGGATAATCGGCAAGATAAGGTTTGCCCTGAGCGGCTTTTTTTATGCTTATCTTTTCCGGAGACTGATTAAGCAGATGAGCCAACCGATTTCTTAAACGGCCATGTATTTCTACATAACGTTTGTGCAACAACTCATTTTTAAATTTTTGGGCTTGCGTTTGCTCGGCCTCATCAAGGACGCGCCAGTAAGCTTGATAATCCGCATCCTCGGCAATCACTTTGCCATGCCATAGCTCTACTTCATTAATGCCCAACAATCGCCCTGCCCTCGCCGCGTTTATCACTGGCAGCAGACAGTAACTTAGTGGCTTTATTCAATAGCACCGCCTGCATATCACCATAAGCATAACGCGCGACTTTCAGTTGATGACCCTTTGCGGCAAGACCGGTAATCTCCGCATCAGACAAGGCACCTTTTTCATATTCAATCACATCCGGCATAAATTGATGATGGAAACGTGGCACTTGCACCCACGATTCCGGCCCGTTGCCTTTGGAAAAATCCAGTGCCGCCAACAGCACCATTGAAATAATGCGACTACCACCCGGCGTACCCAGCACAGCAACTTGGTTGTCGGTTTCAAGAAAAGTCGGTGTCATGCTGGACAACATCCGTTTGCCGGGTGCGATGGCATTGGCAACACCGCCCACCAAACCATAACCGTTCATGGTGCCTGGAAGGCTGGAAAAATCATCCATTTCATCATTTAAAACAACACCGGTTCCTGCCACTACAAAGCCTGATCCAAAAGGAAAATTAATACTGAGCGTTGCGGCCACCCGATTACCTTCTTCGTCAATAATGGAAAAATGGGTAGTATTGGTGCCTTCGGGTTGTTGCTCACTCTCGCCAGACAGCATCTCGCTCGGCAAGGCTTTATCGGGTCGAAGACTGCTACGCAAGCCGGCGGCATAGTCTTCATTTAACAAGCGTTTAACGGGAATATCAATAAAGTCGGCATCACCTAAATACAAGGTGCGATCATGATAAGCGCGGCGCATGGCTTCCGTTATCAAATGTTTGCGGGTAATCTCATCCGTTTTTTGCAAATCGTAACCCGATAAAATATTTAAGGCTTCAATCAACACAATACCGCCGGAGGATGACGGCGCAGCACTGGTGATTTTTATGCCTTTATAGTGACCGGTCACCGGTTTACGCTCGGCAATTTGGTAAGACTCAAGATCTTCTTTTGTCCAGATACCACCCGCCTTATTGACGCCCTTAACCAGTTTATCGGCCATACATCCACTATAAAATCCATCGCGACCTGAGTCAGCCAACTGCGTTAAAGTGTGAGCCAAATCCGGTTGTCTGAGTATGGAATAAGGTTGGGGCAGTTTGCCATTATCCAGAAATATATCGGCTGTCGCCGGGTATTGCTTGATTAACTCGACTCTGACTTTGAGCATTTTTAAATAACGATCGCCAATGGCGTAACCGGTCTGGGCATAGCGGATTGCCGGTGCCAAACTTTCCGCCAGTGGCAACTTTCCGTATTTTTCCGACAAATGCACCAAGCCCGCAGGCATACCGGGAATAGCCGCAGCCAACGCGCCATCAAGGGATAATTTTGGAATCACCTGGCCGTCTTTATCCAGATACATGGCTTCATGCGCTGCCAAGGGCGCTTTTTCACGACCATCAATCAGGGTTTCAAAACCGTCTTTTTCCCTGTGCAGCAACCAATAACCACCGCCCCCCAAGCCTGAACCTGTAGGCTCAACAACCGCCAATGCCGCACTAACCGCCACCGCAGCATCAAACACATTACCGCCTTTATCCAGAATCTCAAAGCCCGCCGCCGTTGCCAGCGGATGCGCACTGGCAATCGCCACCTTATGCCCATCGGCATAAACGGGTGTACTAAATAAAACAGCTATTAAAATGATGGCTGAATAAGATTTTTTTAACATTTTTTACCTGATTGATAGTAGTTGAATAGTAAGGGGATGTATCGCATACCACTACAAAAAATTCCGGGTTGTAAGTATATGAAGCCATTCCAGCCAATGCCTAAACATTAATGAGAAGCTGGTCTATCAGACGTTTGGCATAAGGCGAGGCGGCAATAACTTTGGCTGGATCAATTTTCCCAAGAATATCGAATGAATGAGCGCCCTTGCCATAAGCCGCTTTGGTTTTACAGTTTTTAGTGGCATTTGCCAAGCCTTTATACAGATCAATTTTGGCAATTTTCTCAATATCATTCCGAGCCGGTAATTGGGCTGCTTCAAATCCTTGCCCGAAATAAGTTTCCAAACACGTTTTGTCTGCCATAAACCAAGCTTCCATGCATTCCACCATAAAATGCAAATGGACGGGTTTAGCATTTGGAGGCTTAGGCCACTTATCACCTTCTCGTAAAAGTACATGATTCCATACCTGATCTTCCTCAACGTTAATGGGTGCTTCGCTATCCACCAACAGCAAGAAAACATCGCCCGGCTTGGCCTTGCTAAACGCAACACAAAAGTCATCATAAGCATGTTGACGACTACCGCAAGCAACCACTTTTGGCATCTTGCCTTTCAGCCCGGATTTTTCAAAAAACTGACTAAAACCTTCCCGACAACGACTATTCAGTGCGCCTTTTGCGCCACCCTCAACGAAAATCTTGAAATCTCTTTTTACCATCGATTCCCACCAATATGCCCACTTTGCCGCATCGCTCCCAGTGTATATTTATTCAGCCACTCTTCCAGTTCCGCCGTATCCAAACGCTTAACACTTGATGCTTCACCTTCTTTTTCAAACGTAACGACAGCATCCGGTATATCAGTAAAAGCATCAACCAATAAATCAGAATGCGTAGTGACAATCAACTGTGTTCGACTCGAAGCTACTTTCATTAACTCTGCAAGCTTACCCAAAGCATCAGGATGAAGTCCCAATTCCGGTTCTTCAATACATATCAATGGCGGCGGCTGGGGATGACAAAGAATGGCGAGTAAACATAAATAGCGTAACGTACCATCCGAAAGCCGCGTGGCAGGCATGGAAAAACGGCCTTCATGCAGAAAAACCTGAACACTGCCGCCTTCTATGCTGACACCAAAATCCGTAATAGTCGGATAAAGCGCATTTAAAGCATCCAAGATTGCGTCTTTAACTTCAGGTATATTGCGTAATTTGTTAAGAATCAATCCCAAGTTTTGACAATTTTCCTGCAAGAAGTCTGTTGGTAAATCCACTTTTTGCGGCAAGCGTGGCGCTGTGTAACGACCAAACGACCAATCACGATAAATCCGTATCTTGGTAAAAACATCAGCCAAATAAGTTAATTCCGGATAATGATCCGGGTCTCGTCGTTGTGCCAAAATAGATTTTTCAGAATCAATATCTTCCCGACGTAACTGTCGTTCTTTTCCTGCATCACTTATATTATCTTGACGGAAATTGATATAAGGAGTGCCGCTGCGAAAATAAAAAAAACGGCAGGGCTCTTTGGCTAGTCCGATAGATTTTTCATTTTCAATACATTCATCGCTAATTTCAAAACGCTGATTAACCGCCGAGAATTCAATACCATAATGAATATTGGGCATGTTGGCATCAAGCGGTGAAACAAATGCTTCAACCCCGGCATGACTATGAGTGCCAGCCCCTTGCCATATCCAGTCGCGGATACCGCCACCTTCACGAATTGGCGCGGCAATACTGCCGGGTGCCGATTGAATTAAACTAATGGCTTCAATTAAATTGGATTTACCGCTGCCATTATGTCCAATCAAGATATTGAGTGGCTTCAGATCGAGTATTGTTTTCTCGAACGAGAGTAAATTAGTTAAAATCAATTTGTGCAACAGCATAATGAGATTCCGATTTTTTCGCTTATATAATTGTAATGAAACTGTTGATTGACCTAGCTGACTCAGCGTTGTATTTGGAAATAATATTTTTACATTATCTGCTTTAACAAGATTGGCTACCAATTTAAGTCGGGACAATTTAAGGTTAAACCGTTCGCTGAGCGGAGTCGAAGCGGACAACTCGCTTCGACTCCGCTCAGCGAACGGTCTCTTTTAATGCTTTATCATTAAGTTAACTGTATTGACGGTTAAGTCTTTTTGCTTGTCCCGTCTAAAGTGGGTAGCCACAAAATCAGACTTGATACCTACCAAAAACAGGAATTTTCCGGTCAAAAGAATTAGTTCTTTAAACCGTGGCGTCTCTTTGTCTTCCGACATTTCGGCATAATTGTCGGTCAACGATTATGGTCGTTGCCCGACCTATCTGACTCCATTACAAATTTTTTTAAATTTTGTAGTTGTGTAAAAAAATCCCTGAAAACGGGACATTTTCCAGCCACAATATCAGGCTTTAAAGATTCATAAAGTAAAAAAGGCGTATGTCTCGCTTTTGAATAAACAGTTTGATTTTCTTGACGTGAAGATTCAATCAAGAATTCTGAAATTTTATCGTGGCAAGAATGTTTGCATTCGTCATAAAAGCTGAATGTTTCTGGTGTATCAAAAAATACTTTATTATTTTTCAACCACTCCCGCATAGCTCTCTGGTTTTGTCTAAAGTCGATATGTTTGGCGATGGTATTATCCCAATCAGCAATTATCCAAGCTTCCAGTTCAGGTGCAGCAAAACCGATAATTCGTCTAACTTCTTTAAATGCTCCATTTCCTGCCTGATTAACGGTATCATTAAATAACGATTTCCTTTCAGCATTACAACAACAATCCAAATCATCCACGATTAATATCGCATCGGGTGGACGACTATATTTAATTTTATCGTCCAATTTGGTTTTAATTTGTTTAGCAAAAGCCTCACCCGTTTTGCCCAATGCGTCTACGGCCGGGTTGGACTTGACTCTATCTGGCGTTCGTTTGTTTCTAACCGGCGTAATTCTTTCAAAGTTGAAATCAGGAAAATGTTTTTCAAAAAAACAAACGATACCTTTTATATTACCTTCCCGTTCGCCTAATTCAGATTCTCCGCCACCGGCAAACAACCAAATTACCAAGGCCAACCCCCGATAATATCATCACCGGTTCGATATAAATCACCCAACTGCCAGCCTTCAGCAATTTTGTTTTTAATGATAGCTTCGGGTAATTTTTTTGCTTTAAAATGTCCCTTCGGTAAGGTCTTTTCAAAACAAATCACATCCGCTGAACAATCAGTAAAATAGTCTAATAAATCCGGGCTATGCGTTGAGATAATAATCTGTGTTTTTTGCGAGGCTTGTTTTATCCAGTTCGCTAAAATCCCCATCCAGGCAATATGCAAACTTAATTCAGGCTCATCAATAACTAATAACGTAGGCAGTATGGGTGAATGTAAAATGGTTGCCCAGCACAGCATACGCACTGTGCCGTCTGACATATCATCTAAATAAAAAGGCACTTCCATATCTTCAAAGTACCATTGCACTGTCAGTGACATACCTTCTCTGGAAGTTTTAATACGCCTTGTCATCGGCAATATTTCTTTCATTGCATTATTGATCCGCTCATCAAAATCAATACCATATTTAATGTGATTGGTTATATTATCTAAAACGGTTGGTAAATTTTCTCCTGATTTGGCAAGAACCATATCACTTGATCCCACTTTAGGACTCGCACCACGAATTTTAGCCAAATCCATTTCATTAGCATTGTAGAATTGCCATTTTTTTACTGTGTCACTCAAATCACTATAAATCTTGTACAACGGAACTTGTTCAGGAGAAAAAGTCCCTTGTTCCGTTAATAACTTTGGAATAGCTAATAACGATAATTCATTAGTAGGAACTTGCGACTGTCTTTCAAAATGCGATCCAGGCTTGTTTTTATTATTTATAGAGACCATTCCACTGCCAACTTGTTGATCATGGCTTTTATAATAAATAAAAGCTCTATTTGAACCTTTAGTTGGTTTGGTATGCTCCAAACTCTCATCATTAATAGATACAACTTTATCTACGTAAAGAGCTAAAAATAATTTAATTTCACTTTGTGTATGTAAATTAGGAAAATCAAATTCCAAATTTACTTTAGCCGGTCTTTTAATACTGGCGTCCAAAATATTATATCCCAGCTTGGACAGCGCATTTTGAAATGCGGTAATCCCTCGGCTATCTAAATCAGAACTGGGTATTAAGCAGTTTTTTAAAAACTCCAGAATGCCGACTAAATTGCTTTTACCCGAACCATTTGAACCAATCAAAATATTAAGATTATTTAAGACAATGCCATCTTCATTAACCAGGTTTCGGTAATTTTTGGTAGTAATTCGTGAAATTATTTTGTTTTCCATATTCTTATTTTAAGAGGCTTCGTTAACAAGTTATCCAGTTGTTCATCAATCATTTTTTGGGTAGGTTCGCTGCAACGTCTTGCCCATTCGCCAAGCACCATAAGCGCCTTTCGACTGGGATACTTCATCATTTTAAGGTCGGTTGCATTGACTTGAGTATGACCACTCGAACGGCGAAAGTTTTCATCTACGCCCGTGGTGTTGAGATAGATAGCCAAGCCACGCGCAAGCGTTTCTGGTAATCCATGTTTGTTCTCGTGATACACATTCAAATGATTCTCCAAGCCCAGCATTTCAGCATTACCAAAGGTGTCTGGCTGCACAACGCTGGCAACGATTCGCCGCTTCTCTTCCTTTGATGAAAAGCGGCGAACCACGCAATAAAACCCGTTCGGATAAAGCCAATAGGCTACCAACTTAGGTAACGCGCAATAAATAATCCGCACCCTATCGTTCCCACGCTCCGGCGTGGGAATGCCGCAAGTGACGCTCCCGCGTCAC
>JBAXTQ010000116.1:0-11790 GCA_037130115.1 Methylococcaceae bacterium | reverse complement strand
TGTCCTACTCTTTTACCGAAAAAAAGCGTATTCGAAATAACTTTGGGAAAAGTACTGAAGTACTTGAAGTCCCTTATCTCTTGGCAACTCAGATTAATTCTTATGCCGGCTTTCTGCAATCTGGCGTTTCGCCTGAAAAGCGCATAGACACAGGCTTGCATGCAGCATTTTCCAGTGTTTTTCCTATTGACAGCCATTCTGGCTATGCGGTGCTGGAATATGTAAAGTATAGATTAGGTGAGCCCACTTTTGACGTAAGAGAGTGTCAACAAAGAGGAGCAACTTATGCCGCTCCTTTGCGGGTATTAGTGCGTCTGGTTATTTATGACAAAGAAGCCGCTGCTAATGCCAAGGTTGTAAAAGACATTCGCGAGCAAGAAGTCTACATGGGCGAATTGCCCTTGATGACTGATAACGGAACTTTTGTTATCAACGGCACTGAGCGAGTTATCGTGTCTCAATTACATCGTTCACCCGGTGTATTTTTTGACCATGACAAAGGTAAGACTCATTCGTCCGGTAAATTATTATTTAATGCACGGGTAATTCCTTATCGCGGCTCATGGCTGGATTTTGAATTTGACCATAAAGACTGCGTTTATGTGCGTATAGACCGTCGTAGAAAAATACCCGCAACCATTTTACTCAGAGGGTTGGGCTATAGTAACGAAGAAATGATTAACATTTTCTTTGAAACCAACAAATTTACGCTTAGTGCAGATAAATGCCTGTTTCATATCGTGCCAGAAAGGATGCGCGGTGAAATTGCAGCATTTGATATTAAGCACAACGATCAGATATTGGTAGAAGAAGGACGTAGAATCACTGCCAAGCATATTCGCGAAATGAATAAAGCCGGTTTGGCTGAAGTTGAGGTTCCAAGAGAATATCTTACCGGCAAGATTCTGGGTCATAACCTGATCGATCAATCAACCGGCGAGCTTATTGCTAATGTCAACGAAGAACTGACACCTGCTTTGATTGAACGCTGCATAGATAGCGGTATTACTGAAATTAATACGTTGTTTGTAAACGACCTGGATAACGGGCCGTATATAAGTAACGCCATGAGGATAGATACGACCGCCAATGCCTTGGAGGCACTGGTTGAAATTTATCGTATGATGCGCCCTGGCGAGCCGCCTACCAAAGAATCAGCCGAAAATTTGTTTCAAAATTTGTTTTTTACCGACGATAGATATGATTTATCAACTGTTGGTAGAATGAAATTTAATCGTCGATTAGGACGAGAAGAAACCACCGGTTCCGGCACATTGACTAAAGATGACATTATTGATGTCCTCAAAGAATTAATAGCGATTCGTAACGGCAATGGAACTGTTGACGACATTGATCATTTGGGTAATAGACGGGTACGTTCTGTTGGCGAAATGATTGAAAACCAATTTCGTGTTGGTTTGGTCAGGGTTGAGCGGGCTGTTAAGGAGCGTCTGACGCTTGCCGATTCAGAAGGCTTGATGCCGCAAGAAATTATTAATGCGAAGCCGGTTTCGGCCGCAGTTAAAGAGTTTTTTGGTTCAAGTCAATTATCCCAGTTTATGGATCAAAATAATCCATTATCTCAGGTAACTCATAAGCGCCGCGTCTCTGCCTTAGGACCCGGTGGTTTGGCAAGAGAGCGTGCCGGTTTTGAAGTGCGTGACGTACATGCAACTCATTATGGTCGTGTATGCCCAATTGAAACGCCTGAAGGGCCAAATATTGGTTTGATTAACTCATTATCAGTCTATGCACGCACTAATGGCTATGGCTTTTTAGAAACGCCTTATAGAAAAGTCATCAATGGAATTGTAACCGATGAGGTTGACTATCTTTCTGCGATTGAAGAAGGCGAGTTTGTTATTGCGCAAGCCAGTGTTGCTGTTGATGAAAGCGGCAAGCTGGTAGAAGGTTTGGTGTCGTGCCGACATAAAGATGAATTTGCTTTGGCAATGTCTGACACCGTGCAGTATATGGATGTGTCATCAAAACAAATTGTATCGGTCGCCGCATCCATAATTCCGTTCCTGGAACATGATGACGCCAACCGTGCCTTGATGGGTTCAAACATGCAACGCCAGGCTGTTCCTACATTAAGGGCTGAAAAGCCGTTGGTAGGTACGGGTATGGAAAGAATCGTTGCTAAAGATTCTGGCGTTACTGTCGTCGCTGCCCGTGGTGGTAGTATTGAAGCAGTCGATGCGGCAAGAATCGTAGTGCGCGTCAATGACACTGAGACTGAAACAGGTGCGCCAGGTGTTGATATTTATAACCTGACTAAATATACACGATCAAACCAAAATACTTGTATTAATCAAAAGCCTTTGGTGAAGCCTGGCGACATAGTTAATGCCGGCGATATTATGGCTGACGGTCCTTCTACCGATATGGGCGAGTTGGCCTTGGGTCAAAATATGTTGGTCGCGTTTATGCCCTGGAATGGCTATAACTTTGAGGATTCTATTTTAGTATCCGAGCGCGTTGTTAAAGAAGACCGTTTTACTACGATTCACATCGAAGAGAAAACTTGTGTCGCACGAGATACCAAGCATAGTCCGGAAGAAATTACGGCCGATATTCCCAATGTCAGCGAAGAAGCCTTGTCCAAACTTGATGCGTCCGGAATTGTATACGTTGGCGCAGAAGTTAAGGGTGGTGATATTCTGGTAGGTAAAGTCACACCAAAAGGCGAGACCCAGCTAACCCCGGAAGAAAAACTGCTACGTGCAATTTTTGGTGAAAAAGCCGCCGATGTAAAAGATACATCATTACGTGTCCCTGGTAGCATTGAGGGTACAGTTATTGATGTTCAGGTGTTTACCCGTGATGGTGTAAAGAAAGACAAGCGTGCTCTTGATATTGAGCAGGAAGAAATCAAGCGTTACAGAAAAGACCTCGATGATCAGCTTAAAATTCTCGAAGAAGATATTTTCGCTCGTGTTGCCAGAATGCTGATTGGCAAAATAGCCCAATCAGGCCCAAGTGGACACAAGGCAGGTACGGAAGTAACGCAAGATTATCTGAATGGTTTAAGACATTCAGAGTGGTTAAAAATAAAAATGAAAGATGAAGATATTAATCTTCAGCTGGAAACTGTTGTTGCCCAAATTGAGCAGCAAAGAAAAGATTTTGATGAAAAGTTTGAAGTTAAACGCAAAAAAATAACCATGGGCGATGATTTGGCACCAGGCGTGCTGAAAATGGTCAAGGTTTATTTGGCGGTGAAACGACGTATACAGCCTGGTGATAAAATGGCGGGTCGTCATGGAAACAAGGGTGTTATTTCCATGATCAGACCAATCGAAGATATGCCGTATACGGCAGATGGCAACCCCGTGGATATTGTTTTAAATCCACTGGGTGTACCTTCGCGAATGAATGTCGGACAGGTTCTTGAGACTCATTTAGGCTGGGCTGCAAAAGGCTTGGGTATCAAGATAGGTAAGATGCTTGAAGCCAAATATGATGCAGAGCAAGCTAAAGTTACCGCTATTAGAGAATACCTCGATAAAATCTACAACTGTAGTGGTCGTAAAGAAGATCTGGATTCATTTTCAGATAAAGAGATTCTTGAAATGGCAGCTAATCTGGTGGCTGGCGTACCTATGGCGACACCTGTATTTGATGGCGCTAGCGAAGATGAAATTCGGACTATGTTAAAATTGGCTGATTTGCCTGAGCATGGTCAAATTACACTTTATGATGGTTTGACAGGTGAACCATTCGAACGGGAAGTCACTGTTGGTTATATGTACATGTTGAAGTTGAATCATTTGGTTGATGATAAAATGCATGCGCGTTCAACAGGTCCTTACAGTCTTGTTACTCAGCAACCATTAGGCGGAAAAGCACAGTTCGGAGGTCAGCGTTTTGGTGAAATGGAAGTCTGGGCTTTGGAAGCTTATGGCGCAGCCTATACCTTGCAAGAGATGCTCACTGTTAAGTCGGATGACGTCACTGGTAGAACGCGTATGTATAAAAACATCGTCGACGGTGATCATAAAATGGAAGCGGGTATGCCTGAATCGTTTAATGTTTTAATAAAAGAAATCCGGTCGTTGGCAGTTAATATAGAATTACAGCGGGAATAAAATCCCGAATAGAGATGCTGTAATGCAGTATCTCTATTGTCGTTTTATATAGAGAACTTAAGGGCTTTAATAATGCGTTACGTGATTTATTTTAACCGCTTATAGCACCTGATTAAGTGGTCTATTGAATGGCCACTTAATTTAGATAATGCCGATATTTGTACTGTAGAGACGCGCTCATCGCGTCTAAGCCTGTTCTGGACTACACCAGAAACTACTTAAAGAGGACAAGCTCTTGAAAGATTTAATGAATTTCTTAAAGCGTCAAGGTCGTGCTGATGATTTCGACGGGATCAGTATTGGCTTAGCTTCACCGGACATGATCCGTTCCTGGTCTTATGGCGAGGTAAAAAAACCTGAAACAATTAACTACCGCACGTTTAAACCTGAGCGTGATGGTTTGTTTTGCGCCAAAATTTTTGGCCCTGTTAGTGATTATGAATGTCTTTGTGGTAAATATAAGCGACTGAAGCATCGTGGCGTCATTTGTGAAAAATGCGGCGTAGAAGTCACTTTGTCAAAAGTTCGCCGCGAGAGAATGGGGCATATTGATTTAGCGAGCCCTGTTGCACATATTTGGTTTTTAAAATCTTTACCCTCAAGAATAGCGCTGTTGTTGGATATGACGCTGCGCGAAATCGAACGCGTCTTGTATTTTGAATCTTTTGTCATCCTGGATCCAGGTATGACACCTTTGGAAAAAGGTCAGTTGCTGACTGATGACGAGTATCTTGATGCTGTAGAGTTGCATGGGGATGATTTTGTTGCCAAAATGGGAGCAGAAGCAATCTATGATTTACTTAAAGCGATTGACTTAAAGGAACAAGTCGAAACGCTGCGTGAAGAAATAAATTCAACTAATTCTGAAACCAAGATCAAGAAGTACTCAAAGCGTCTTAAGGTCATGGATGCGTTAATGAGTTCAAAGAATCGTCCCGAGTGGATGATTTTAAAAGTGCTTCCGGTATTGCCACCTGAGTTGCGCCCATTGGTGCCTTTAGATGGAGGCCGTTTTGCGACTTCTGATTTGAATGATTTATATCGCCGGGTTATCAACAGAAACAACCGGTTGAACCGATTGTTGGACTTAAATGCCCCTGACATTATTGTTCGTAATGAAAAGCGCATGTTACAGGAATCAGTTGATGCGTTGCTGGATAACGGTCGTCGTGGAAGAGCGATTACTGGAACCAACAGGCGACCACTGAAGTCACTTGCCGACATGATTAAAGGTAAGCAAGGACGCTTTAGACAAAATTTGTTAGGTAAGCGCGTCGATTATTCGGGTCGTTCAGTTATTGTTGTGGGTCCTACGTTAAGACTTCATCAATGCGGATTGCCGAAGAAAATGGCACTGGAGCTATTTAAACCTTTTATATTCAGTAAACTACAGTTTCGTGGACTTGCTACAACCATTAAAGCTGCAAAGAAAATGGTTGAAAGAGAAGGTCCTGAAGTCTGGGATATACTCGAAGAAGTTATTCGCGAGCACCCGATTTTATTAAATCGTGCACCTACGTTACACAGATTGGGTATTCAGGCGTTTGAGCCTACCTTGATTGAAGGTAAGGCGATTCAACTGCATCCATTGGTTTGTAGCGCGTTTAATGCGGATTTTGACGGCGATCAGATGGCGGTACATATTCCTCTATCGATAGAAGCGCAGTTAGAAGCCAGAACATTGATGATGGCTACCAATAATATTTTGTCACCTGCGAATGGTGAGCCGGTTATTAATCCATCCCAAGACGTGGTATTAGGTCTTTACTACATCAGTCGTGAAAAAATAAATGCCAAAGGCGATGGCAGTATATTTGTCAGCGTTGGCGAGATTCACAAAGCGTTAATGGCGAAGTCAGTTGAGTTGCAGTCAAAAATTCAATTGCGTATTACCGAAAAAGTAGTCAATGAGTTGGGCGAGACTGAAGATAAGACGCACCGGGTAGAAACGACTGTAGGTCGTGCGTTAATCTGGGAAGTTGTTCCTGATCGTATGCCTTATGATCTGGTGAACTGTGATATGACAAAAAAGAATATATCACGGTTAATTAACTATAGTTATCGCTACTTGGGCAACAAAGACACGGTCGTGTTGGCAGACCAGTTAATGTATTTGGGATTCAGGTACGCAACCATTTCCGGCGTGTCGTTTGGTATCGAAGATATGGCGATACCTGCTAAAAAAAGCGACATCATTAAAGCGGCCGATATGGAGGTTAACGAAATTCAAAGTCAATACGCCTCTGGTTTGGTTACTGATGGTGAGCGCTATAACAAGGTTGTTGATATTTGGTCTCATGCCAATGATCAAGTTGCCAAAGTCATGATGGATGGACTGGGTGAAGAATCAGTTGTTGATGCAAACGGTAATGTAGTAAAACAAAAATCATTTAATTCAATTTTTATGATGGCTGAATCAGGTGCCAGAGGATCGGCGGCACAGATTCGTCAGTTAGCAGGTATGCGCGGCTTGATGGCAAAACCTGATGGTTCTATTATTGAAACGCCTATTACTGCCAACTTTCGAGAAGGTCTTGATGTATTACAATACTTTATCTCTACTCATGGAGCACGTAAAGGGCTTGCGGATACGGCACTAAAAACAGCTAACTCAGGCTATTTGACACGACGATTGGTGGATGTAGCGCAGGATCTGGTTATTACCGGTAATGACTGCGGCACTTCAAACGGACTCATTATGACGCCCATTATTGAGGGTGGTGATGTGGTCGAGCCGTTATCTGAGCGCGTATTGGGTCGAGTTGCCGTTAATGACATACTGGATGCCGCAGGAGAGAACATAATAGTGCCGGCCAAAACCTTGTTGGATGAGCATTGGGTTGCCATTCTGGAAGAGCACGGTATTGATCAGGTTATAGTTCGTTCTATTATAACGTGTGAGAACAGACACGGTGTTTGTGCTGCCTGTTACGGTCGTGATTTAGGTAGAGGTCATCTTGTGAATATTGGTGAGGCGGTGGGCGTTATTGCCGCGCAATCAATTGGCGAGCCAGGCACACAGTTAACCATGCGAACCTTTCACATCGGTGGAGCTGCCTCCAGGTCAGTTGCAATAAGTAACGTACAGGTCAAGTCGTCCGGCACAGTGCGCTTAAACAACCTGAAGTCGGTAATAAACCGCGAAGGTAAGCTGGTTGCCGTTTCAAGATCAGGTGAAGTGGGTGTGGTAGATGATTATGGTCGCGAAAGGGAACGATATAAAATTCCTTATGGCGCAGTACTCTCGGTTCAGGAAGGGTCAAGGATTAATGCAGGAGACATTATTGTCACTTGGGATCCATTTACTCATCCTGTTATTACCGAAGTAGAGGGTATTGTTGAGCTCAAAGATTTTATCGATGGTGTTACGGTACAAAAACAATCTGATGAAGTAACGGGTTTAAGTTCGCTGGTAGTTACTGATCCAAAGCAACGTGGTTCCGCAGGTAAAGAATTACGGCCTATGGTTAAATTGTCGGATAATGAAGGCAATACAATCTATTTGCCAGGTACCGAAATTCCGGCACAGTATTTCTTGCCGGCAGGCGCTATTGCCGGTATTAAAGATGGTGGTGAGGTTAAGGTAGGTGACGTATTGGCCAGGATTCCACAAGAATCCAGTAAAACCAGAGATATTACCGGTGGTTTGCCGCGTGTTGCAGATTTATTCGAGGCACGTAAAACAAAAGACCCGGCGATTCTTGCAGAGACCAGCGGCACTATTTCATTTGGAAAAGAAACCAAAGGCAAGCAGCGAGTCATTATTACTGATGCGCTTGGAGAGCAAATTGAAACCCTGATACCAAAATGGCGTCATATCACCGTATTTGAAGGTGAGTACGTAGAAAAGGGTGAGACCATTGCTGAAGGTGAATTAACGCCTCATGATATTCTCAGATTGAGAGGCATTGAGGAGTTGGCTAACTACCTGGTCAAAGAAATTCAAGATGTTTATCGTTTACAGGGTGTAAAAATCAATGATAAGCATATTGAGGCAATTATTCGCCAAATGCTTAGAAAAGTTGAGATTACGGCTTCTGGTGATACGGATTTCGTAAAAGGTGAGCAGGTTGAACGTGCAGCAATGCGGGTTGAAAATGACAAAATGGAAAGTGAGGGAAAAATTCCTGCCAGTTATGAGTCAATATTATTAGGTATCACCAAAGCATCATTGGCAACTGAATCGTTTATATCGGCGGCTTCTTTTCAAGAAACAACGCGTGTATTGACTGACGCAGCTGTACGTGGGTTAAGTGACGGGCTGCAAGGGTTAAAAGAAAACGTTATTGTGGGACGATTAATTCCTGCCGGGACGGGTTTGGCTTACCATGAAAACAGAAAAAACAGATTTGCCCAGCATCAGGCGGTTGAGAGTGATGTCTCGGTTGCAGTTGATGCAGGCGATGTAGAAGAAGCACTTAAGCAAGCGTTAAATGTTTAAATAGGTTCTAAATATATTTTAGAAAAAATGGACTTGACCTGGTGAGTAATAACAAGTATTATGTTCTGCTCACATAAGCCAACGTGCTTAGGTCAGGTCGAAAAAAGCTAACCATTAATAAATAATGTTTTCAAAAATGGTTAATTTATTATCTGACAGTTAAATTGTATATCGGAGTAAACAAAGTTATGGCCACGATCAACCAATTAGTTCGAAAGCCACGCGCTAAAAAAGTAGAAAAAAGCAATGTTCCCGCATTGGAGGCTTGTCCTCAACGTAGAGGTGTGTGTACGCGTGTTTATACCACAACTCCTAAAAAGCCTAACTCGGCGCTGCGTAAAGTGGCAAGGGTAAGGTTGACTAACGGCGCTGAAGTGAGTAGTTACATTGGTGGTGAAGGTCATAATTTACAAGAGCATTCCGTGGTATTAATCAGGGGTGGTCGTGTTAAGGATTTGCCGGGTGTAAGATACCACGTCGTGCGTGGCAGTTTGGATGCCTCGGGTGTAAACAATAGAAAGTGTGGTCGCTCCAAATACGGAACTAAACGACCTAAAAGCTAAAAGTGAGTTGGTGAGAAATGTCTAGAAGAAGAGTCGCTACAAAAAGAGAAATCATTCCGGATCCAAGGTTTGGTAGTATCATGCTAACCAAGTTCATGAATATGATCATGGAAAGTGGCAAAAAATCCATTGCTGAAGGTATCGTTTACGGTGCTTTGGATGTCATTGAAAGCAAAGGTCATAGTGAGCCGTTAGAAGTATTGTCAAAAGCACTTGAAAATGTTCAGCCTCGGGTTGAAGTTAAGTCTCGTCGCGTCGGTGGAGCAACCTATCAGGTTCCCGTTGAGGTTCGTCCTTCCCGTCGTATGGCTTTGGCTATGCGTTGGTTGATTGATGCTTCGCGCAAAAGAAACGAAAGAAACATGTCTTCCAAGTTGGCTGGTGAGTTGATGGATGCTTTTGAAAGTAGAGGGTCGGCAGCCAAGAAGCGGGAAGATACGCATAGAATGGCTGAGGCGAACAAAGCTTTCTCTCATTATCGTTGGTAGTCAGCGAAATAAATTGTAGGCTGTATAGTCATTGTGCGTAAAACCCCAATCGATCGTTATCGTAATGTCGGCATTATGGCTCACATTGATGCTGGCAAGACAACAACGACTGAGCGCATTTTATACTATACAGGTGTGTCTCACAAAATAGGTGAGGTGCATGACGGCGCGGCAACCATGGACTGGATGGCTCAAGAGCAGGAGCGGGGGATAACAATAACCTCGGCAGCTACAACCTGTTTTTGGAGTGGAATGGAAAAACAATTTCCACAGCACCGTATTAATATTATTGATACGCCAGGGCATGTTGACTTTACTATTGAAGTGGAGCGTTCACTTCGTGTTCTTGATGGTGCATGTGCGGTTTTTTGCGCGGTGGGTGGGGTAGAGCCACAATCTGAAACTGTTTGGCGTCAAGCTAACAAATACCATGTTCCAAGATTGGCTTTTGTTAACAAGATGGATCGTTCTGGTGCGGATTTCTTGCGAGTAATAGAGCAGATTGACACGCGCTTGGGTAGCCACGCAGTTCCAATGCAATTGCCGATAGGTGCTGAAGATCAATTCTGCGGTGTTGTTGATTTAATCAAGATGAAAGCTCTCTATTGGAATGATGCTAATTTAGGCATGACTTTTGAAGAAAAAGAAATTCCTGTTGATATGCAAGATCTCTGCGAAAAGTGGAGAGAAAGTCTGATCGAAGCGGCGGCTGAAGCCAATGACGAGTTGATGGAAAAATACCTTCTGGAAGGGTATTTGACCAATGAAGAAATAAAAAAAGGCATTCGTGCTCAAACGATAGCCAATAAAGTTGTTCCAACATTTTGTGGGTCTGCTTTTAAGAATAAAGGTGTTCAGGCAATGCTGGATGCAATTATTGAATACATGCCTGCGCCGACTGATGTTGAAGCCATAAAAGGTTTGCTTGAGGATGAGGTGACTGAAGGGCATAGATCTGCTGCTGATGACGAGCCATTCTCTGCTTTAGCCTTTAAAATTGCAGCTGACCCTTTTGTTGGGACGCTAACTTTTTTCAGAGTCTATTCTGGAGTCTTGAGTTGTGGAGATACCATCTACAATTCGGTTAAAATGAAAAAAGAACGTATTGGTCGCATAGTTCAGATGCATGCCAATAGCCGCGAAGAAGTTAAAGTTGTCTGTGCGGGGGATATAGCAGCGGCAATAGGGTTGAAGGATGTCACGACCGGTGACACCTTGTGTGATCTTAAGTCAATTATTGTTCTTGAGCGCATGCAGTTCCCTGATCCTGTGATTTCAGTTGCAGTAGAGCCAAAGACAAAAGCAGATCAGGATAAAATGGGCTTGGCATTAAGTAAGTTAGCCCAAGAAGACCCCTCCTTTCGAGTGCATACTGATGAAGAGTCGGGGCAGGTGATAATATCCGGGATGGGTGAGCTTCATTTGGAAATTATCGTTGATCGAATGAAAAGGGAATTTAATGTGGAAGCAAATGTTGGCGCTCCACAAGTTGCGTATAGGGAAACAATTCGCAAGTCAGTAGAGCAGGAAGGCAAATTCATAAGGCAATCAGGTGGTCGAGGCCAGTATGGTCACGTCTGGTTACGAATTGAGCCGCAAGAAATTGGGGCAGGTTATGAATTTGTTAACGAAATTGTTGGTGGGGTTGTTCCTAAGGAATATATACCGGCAGTTGATAAGGGCGTGCAAGAGCAGCTAAAGTGTGGTGTTCTTGCTGGTTATCCTATGTTGGATGTAAAAGTTTCTATATTTGATGGTTCTTATCATGATGTAGATTCAAACGAACTGGCTTTTAAGATTGCCGGCTCTATGTGTTTCAGGGAGGGTGCAAGAAAAGCGGATCCTGTTCTATTGGAGCCAATAATGAAAGTCGAGATATCTACTCCGGAAGAATATATGGGCGATGTTGTTGGCGATATCAATAGGCGTCGTGGCATAATTCAGGGTATGGAAGATATGCCGTCAGGTAAAACAGTTAGCTGCGAAGTACCGTTGTCGGAAATGTTTGGTTATGCAACTGATTTGCGTTCGGCAACACAGGGGCGAGCTACATACAGTATGCAGTTTGAAAAATACAATGAAACACCTGCGCATATAGCAGAAGCGATCATTAATAAATCTTCATAAAATTGAATAATATAAAGGTATTAACTCATGGCCAAAGAAAAATTTTCACGTAGTAAGCCTCACGTAAACGTAGGCACAAT
>JBAXTQ010000115.1:0-11801 GCA_037130115.1 Methylococcaceae bacterium | reverse complement strand
AAGCTGCGGGGTTTGTGAGTATTGATTGCTTGACCCCCTTGTTTTTAATGTAAATATTTGCTGTCAACCTTGACAGCTGACGTGTGGTTTTTAGGAGAGTTGTGTGGCAAAGGCAAGTGATTTAAAGCGTGGGATGGTCGTCGAAATTAATGGCGTACCGCATGTAGTCAAGCAGGTTGATGCAAAAAGTCCTTCATCGCGGGGGGCATCGACGTTGTATAAAATTCGTTTTACTAATCTTAAAACCGGACAAAAACAAGACGAGTCCCTTAAAGGTGATGATTTTTTTAAAGACAGTGATTTGGTAAGAGCCAAGGTGCAGTTTTCTTATATTGATGGGGATAATTATATTTTTATGAATATGGAAGATTATACCCAGTACAGCTTGGGTCGTGATGACTTGGACGACCAAATCAACTATTTAAGTGAAGGTCTGGAAGGTATTGTGGCCTTGTTGATTGATGATGCCATACTGGGTATTGAATTACCCAGTTCGGTGGTGTTGGCTATTATAGAAACAGCCCCTGCCATTAAAGGCGCGACCGCCTCCGGACGGACTAAAACGGCCCGCTTGGCGACCGGCGTTGAGGTTCAGGTGCCTGAATATTTGGAGACTGACGAGTTGATTAAGGTCAATACCGACAGCGGAAAATATATGTCACGCGCCTAAAATAACCTTGATGTTGGATTTTTCAATGACGATTAAAACAGAGAGCCGGTTGACGGTTACTCAGGGTGAGTTTGAATTAAACCGGCTCCCCAAACGTCCCTTAGAGCTGTTGCGTGCCTGGGATGCCGCTGATGAATACTTGCTTGATATGCTTGCAGACGATCTGAAACCGGCGATGGAACCCCGCATTTTATTGGTTAATGACAGCTTCGGTGCGCTGGCGGTTGCACTGAGTGCCTTTCGACCTCAAGCGGTATCAGATTCCTATCTTTCGCAACAAGCGACACGGCTTAACCTGGTTGCCAATGGTTTGCCTGAGCACGGCGTTAAATTAATCACCAGTCTTGAGCCACTGGAAGGCCCGTTTGATTGGGTTCTGATTAAAGCGCCTAAAACATTGGCTTTGCTTGAGGATCAATTGATACACTTACATCCGCATTTGCAGCCTTCAACCAAGGTCATTGTGGCGGGCATGATAAAAGCACTGCCGTCTTCGGTTTGGAAGTTGCTGGAGCGTTTGGTCGGGCCTACCACCACCTCGCTGGCAAGAAAAAAAGCGCGACTGGTTTTTGCAACATTGGATCCAGCATTAGTTATTCCGGTTAGTCCTTATCCGGTTTGTTATCAACTTGAAGGTTCTGATTATTTAATTAGTAACCATGCCAATGTATTTTCACGCGATAGTCTTGATATTGGCACGCGCTTTTTTCTCCAGCATCTACCCACCCGGCAAGGCCCTTGTGACATTATAGATTTGGGTTGCGGTAACGGCTTGCTGGGTTTAATGGCGGCCGAGAAAAATCCGGAGGCCACGATTCATTTTGTGGACGAGTCTTTTATGGCGGTTGCGTCCGCTAAAGAAAACTTTTATCGGGCTTTTGGGCCTGAACGCAAAGCGACTTTTCGGGTCGGTGACGGGTTGACCGATTTTGAATCGGCTTCAGCAGATCTTATTCTTTGTAATCCACCTTTTCACCAGTTGAATACCGTGGGTGACCAGATTGCCAACAGCCTTTTTATGGCGTCAAGAAAAGTATTAAGGCAGAATGGGGAGTTATGGATCATTGGTAATCGACATTTAAATTACCACGTTAATCTTAATCGATTATTTGGCAAGCACACAGCGATTGCTGCCAATGCCAAATTTGTTATTTTAAAGGCCATAGCAAAAACACTTGTGTAAGTTTTTTGGAACCGGTTAATAACACGCGTTTACAAAATAGCGCCCACACGAAAAGCTCCGGTTTTGTTTCCAAAACGGGTCTCACTTGTTTTCAGTGATTAAATTAAAACCTTAAACGCTTTACAAATCGGGTTAATAGGTCACGCTTAAACAACTTTTAGCAGCTTACCGGGTTTAACACTCTCTATAAAGGACTAAACCCAAAAGTCAGTCGACTTTTGGGTTTAGTTTATAAGTTTGTTACGCGGGGGTAACATTCTCAGCTTGCGGGCCTTTTTGACCTTGAGTTACTTCCATAGTAACTTTCTGGCCTTCGCGCAAGGTTTTGCGGCCGGCGCCGTTAATTGCACTATGATGAACAAAAACGTCTTTGCCACCTTCTTGTTCAATAAATCCAAAACCTTTTTCATCATTGAACCACTTAACGGTACCTACAACTTGATCAGACATATCACACTCTTAACTTAAAAAAAACGCCACTATAATTGGCTTTACAGATTCCAGCTTCATAAAGAAACCGACTCAAACTTGAACTACAGTCAAATAGTAGCACTAAAAATGTAAGTAGGGCAAAAAAACATTTTAATTAAACTTCGATTATTTTTTCTCCAACAGTTTTTCTATGCTTTTTAAAAAAACCAAGGCTTATTTTGACCTTGTTTTTAACGCGGGAATACGCTCAAAAAAGGTATGTACAATCAGTGCGGAGAGTATAAGCAGCGTGCCTGTCACCACTTTTAGGGTGAGTGGTTCATGGTTCATGACATGCCCCAACATCAGGGCCAGTAATGGCGACACCAGCGTAATTAAGGCAACCCGTGTAGCAGGCAGATGCGTCAGTAAATAGTAATAAAGCACAAAGCCCAGACTGGTGGCAATGACGCCCAGATAGATAATCGCTGCCAGACTGGTGGGTGTCAACAAAACCGGCCAATGACCATCGACTAGCCACCATGTCAGCAGGTAAGCCGGCAGAGCCAATAACAGGCCGCCGGTTACTTGGGATAACGCCGGTAATTTTGCCGCGATGCGTTTTACCCAAACCGCACTGAGCGATTGTAAAAATGCGGAAACCAGTACGCCACCAATGCCTAAAACGGCATCATGGCCTAATTGCAATGCCGAACCAAACATAACAATCAAGCCACCAATACCCAAGCCATAAGCGAGCAATTTGCCCAGCGTAAGGCTCCGTTCGCCTAAAAAAATAGCGGCTAATAAAGCCGTCATCAGTGGCGTAAGACCAAATATCACCGAAATCCAGCCGGAGGGAATAAATTGCGCAGCCCAGTAAACGGCCAACATGGCTCCATAGATTTGCAATGCTATCGCAAGATAGGTTAAAAGCGCTTTGCGATGCCAAACCAGGCGTTGCCGCATGAGTGCCAGTACCAATAATATGCACACCGTACCAATCGCCATACGGGCGGTAACGCCAAACAGAAAACCGGGGCCTTGGCCACTCCATTTGATAGCCAGCGGCGTTGTCGCCCAAAGTAAAATAACACTGATATAAGTTAAGATAATGCGCATTGGCTTTAAAGTTGGCAGGGAGGAAAGGGCAGGTTACACGCAAGCTTTGCCCAGGTATCACGGTAAATAAACACTCCATCGCATGCCACCTAGCGCCGCACTTTTACCCCCTTCCAACTTGCCGCCCAACAAACCGATTAATTCATAAACGACGGTCATGCCAATACCATGCCCATGAATATTTTCATCCGCACGAATCCCTCTTTTTAAGATGTCATTAAACTTGCCAACGGGAATTCCCGGGCCGTCATCTTCAATTTCAAGCAGCAAAAAAAAGTTGCGGCGGCTTTTACGTTGATTAAGGGCAATGCTGACCTTGACGGAACGAACACACCATTTGCAGGCGTTATCCAACAAATTGCCGACAATTTCATACATATCGCCTTCTTCACAATAAACCAGGCATTGCTCAGGGATAGTCAGCTCAAAATTGATGCCTTTATCAATATAAACCTTGCTTAGCGAGGTGATTATTTTATTAATAATAATCGAGACATCAACGGTCTTGCTGGTTTTATGTTCGCCTTTTGCAGCCGCGCGTTGTAATTGATATTCAACAATTTGATTCATTCTGGAAATCTGCTCCTGCACCGTTTCCTTGTTGTCACTAAAAGATTCGACACAACCGCGCAATATGGCAAGCGGTGTTTTTAAGCTGTGCGCCAAATCAGCCAGATTGTTGCGATAACGTTCCAAATGCGCCCGCTCATGGGTTATAAAGGCATTAAGATTACCCGCCAAACCCTCCAGTTCCGTTGGATAGTCACCGTCCAAAAGGGTTTTTTTGCCTTGTTCTATTGCTTCAAGATCTTTTACGATGCTTCGTAGCGGTTTTAAACTCCAACGCAATAATGCAAATTGAATAAAAACCAAAACCACCCCGATAATCAATAACCAGAACCGTAAGGTTTGTTGAAGCTGTTCAACTTGGCTACTGACAAACCGCGCATCCTCAGCGACAGTAAAGATAAATTCACGGTTGATAGCCTCCACATTTTGCCAAAGGACGGCATAATGCAGAACATAACGCCCATGTTTATCAAGCACAAATATCGAATCACCGGCACTTAATTCAGGCGGCACTATCTCTTCCAGGCCAATGGCTGAAGGGGAGCGCCAAACCGGCTTGTTGGCTTGCTGAATAAAGCCGTAAAGACCGGAGCCGGGGCTTGTCAGGCGTGGATCATGTAAATTGGCAGGCATGACTAATTCGCCGGCATTATCCAGTTTGGCCGCCGATAACAGTGAGTATGCTTGAACTTGTAAGGTTTCCCGCAGTGCTTGTTCGGCACTTTCACGAAAGCCTTGTTCAAGAACAATAGCAACCAGTGCAAAGAAGGCGGCCAGTACCAAACCTTCTGCAATGAGTAAGCGAAAGCTTAATGATTTAGTGCGCATTTAAAGCCTTGTAGATAAGAAATCGGCAGTGTCATTAAGTTAAGCGCCAGTTGTTTAAAAAACTGGAGTGCAATCGCTTCAGCTATTGCATGCACAACAGCTAAAGCGGTTTTACTCCAGTGCTATGCTTAACTTAACGTATTGTGGTCGGAGGCTCAAGAAAGACCGGTAGAAATCCGGTAGCCGCGTCCCCGCAAAGTTTCAATCGGTTTGCGAGTGCCGTCAGGATCAAGTTTCTTTCTTAAGCGACCGATAAAAACCTCGATAACATTACTGTCACGGTCAAAGTCTTCATCGTAAATGTGTGCCGTTAATACGGATTTTGAAATCAATTCGCCCTTACGAAACATTAAATATTCCAGTACCTTGTATTCGTAAGCGGTTAACTCCAGCTTTACGCCGGACACCGAAACTTCCTGCGCTACGGTATCCAGTTCAATATTATCATGGGTTAACACCGGATGCGCTTGCCCTGCGGAGCGTCTGATCAAGGCATTAATTCGGGCGAGCAACTCTTCATATTGAAAGGGTTTAACCAAGTAATCATCAGCCCCGGCTTCCAGTCCTTCCACTTTTTCCTGCCAGCGACTTCTGGCGGTCAGGATTAAAATGGGGATGCTTACCTTATCTTTGCGTAAGCGTTTAATGAGTTCAATGCCTGAAAAATCAGGAAGCCCAATATCAATAATCGCGGCATCAATCGGGTATTCCTTGCCCATGTAATAGCCATCGCTACCGGTATGTGCCGTGTCCACAGCAAAACCTTTATCAGCCAGATACTGCTGGATTTGTTCACAGAGTGTGACTTCATCTTCAACGATAAGAATACGCATGGTTGCTCCAATAGTTTTTGCGGTTTAGGAATGGCATACAAGTGAGGTGAACAGAATCAACCTTAAGCCGACACGCTGGAACCATTATAATCGTTGAATTGAATTTCAACCTGTTTCCTTTAATTCAAGTCAGCGTAAAAATGTCCGAGAACAACAGCGCCTTTACCCGACCTGCCTGACTTTATAGCCATGGATGAGTAAGCGGTGCGTACTCTGTTGGCTATTTTAACAACGCAGGAAATGAATAAAAAGACCCGCGCCGGTTCGTTTGCTATGATACCTGTTCAATCCCATTAAATCAGGAGTTAGCCATGACCCATCTCATTCCTTCACCCAACGGCAGTTCAATCACGATGCAAAACGGTAAGTTGATCGTGCCTGATAACCCTATTATTCCTTTTATAGAAGGGGACGGAACAGGGCCGGATATCTGGCGTGCAACGGTTCGGGTTTTGGATGCGGCGGTTTTAAAAGCGTATGGCGGACAAAGAAAAATTCACTGGTTGGAAGTGTATGCCGGTGGCAAAGCGCATGCGCTATTCAATACTTGGTTGCCTGATGAAACGGTTGATGCCTGTCGGGATTATTTGGTGTCCATTAAAGGGCCTTTAACTACGCCTATTGGCGGCGGTATCCGGTCTTTAAATGTGGCGTTGCGGCAACTGCTGGATATGTATGTGTGTCTGCGTCCAGTTAGATGGTTTCAAGGCGTGCCTTCACCGGTCAAAAATCCGGGTGCCGTTGATATGGTTATTTTTAGGGAAAATACGGAAGATATTTATGCCGGTCTGGAGTTTGAACAGGGTAGTGACGACAACAAGTTGTTTATGCGTTTATTGCAGGAAAATTTCCCCGCGCAGTTCAGTAAAATCCGTTTTCCGGAAACTTCAGGTATTGGCATCAAACCGGTTTCACAAGAAGGCACGGAACGGCTTATTCGGTCGGCCATTGACTATTGCCTGACCAATAAACGCAAAAGCCTGACTATTGTCCACAAGGGTAATATTATGAAGTATACTGAAGGTGCTTTTCGTAACTGGGCTTATGCCGTTGCCGAACGTGAATACGCCGGGCAAACTTATAGCTGGGCACAATGGGAAAAGACCCGTGCGCAGTCCGGTGAAACCGTCGCTAATAAAGAACAGGCAGACGCGCTGGCCAATGGCCGACTTTTAATTAAAGATGCCATTGCCGATATCGCCTTGCAACAAGTGTTAACGCGCCCAGAAGATTTTGATGTGATCGCCACCCTGAATTTAAATGGTGATTATTTATCCGATGCGTTGGCAGCACAAGTTGGCGGGATTGGTATTGCACCGGGTGGCAATATTAATTATAAAACCGGAACCGCTGTTTTTGAAGCCACGCACGGCACTGCGCCAAAATACGCTGATCTGGATAAAGTGAATCCGGGTTCATTAATCCTGTCGGGTGAAATGATGTTGCGTTATATGGGGTGGACTGAGGCGGCTGATGCCATTATCAATGCCATGGACGCCGCCATCGCCAGTAAACGGGTCACCTATGATTTTGCCCGCTTGATGGATAATGCCGTGGAAGTTAAATGCAGCGAATTTGCCGATGTATTGATTGAGGGTTTATAGGGGCAGGTGAAAGGGGTAAGAGGGAAGGCCGTGTCTACACCTTGACAGTTTGGAGTACAAACCTAGGTTTGTATTCCGGCCTTTAGGCAACTTGCAATAAATAACCCTTCACTTTATAGTCTCCACGTGCTTTGTACACAGCGTTGCAGGATTGAATTATGCAATGATTAGGGTGTAAACTTTTGTAGGGGTATTTTAATACCTCGTTTTCTGGTAAAACGACTCATCAGGATTAAAAAAATGACTAAACAAATCATCCATACCAATAAAGCACCCAAGGCAATTGGTACTTATTCACAAGCGGTTAAAGTCGATCACACGGTTTATCTTTCGGGACAGATTCCTTTAGTGCCTGAAACCATGACGATTGTTGACGGTGATATCAGCGATCAAATTACCCAGGTATTTGACAATTTAAAAGCGGTTGCAGAAGCCGCAGAGGGCACGCTTGCGGACATCGTTAAATTGAATGTTTTTTTAACTGATTTATCAAGTTTCCCGTTGGTTAATGAAATCATGGGACATTATTTTGAAGAGCCTTACCCCGCACGCGCTGTTATTGGTGTTGCTGCCTTACCTAAAAACGTCGGAGTGGAAATGGATGCGATTATGTTTATAAAGCCCCAAGAATATCCGGCCTCTTGAACCTTGCAAATTAATACCGCGATGAGGAAAATTTACCCGGATTTATGCGGGATGACAGCGTGAATCTCCTTAACCAACCGGTTGCCAAATTATCAGGAATAGGTTCCCAAACGGCAAACCGTCTTGAAAGGCTGGGTATCCGTGTTATTCAGGATCTTGTTTTTCACTTGCCGTTGCGTTATGAAGATAGAACCCGAATTTATCCTATTGGCTCTTTAAGAGCCGGTATGACCGTGCTTATTTGCGGCACGGTTGAGTTTGTTGATATTTTACCCCGAGGTCGACAAAGCCTGATTTGCCGGATTAGCGATAACACCGGCTTTATCTCCTTAAAGTTTTTTCATTTCAGTGCCAACCAGCACAATACGCTTAAACCGGGGACATTAATCAGTTGTTTTGCCGAGGTGCGTCATGGCTTTGGCGGTCTGGAAATGGTTCATCCTGATTATCAGATCATTTCAAATCCGGATGCCAAGCTTGCTGAAACCCGCTTAACCCCCGTTTATCCGTTAACAGAAGGTCTTAGCCAAGCTACCTTAAGAAAAGCGGTAAAACAGGCTTTGAGTCTTTGTGATAATCAACCCCAGCTATTAATTGACTGGATTCCAGCGACGATTTTAAAAAATTATCACTATCCGTCTTTGGCAGAAGCCATACAAACCTTACACGCGCCCGATGAATCGGTCACGATTGAGGCGTTACAAAATGGCAGCGTGCCTGCGCTGAAACGTTTGGCTTTTGAAGAGCTGTTGGCTCATCATTTAAGTCTGCGAAAAAACCGGAATAAAATCAAGGCGTGGCAAGCGCCGGTGTTCGAAGGCTCCAGCGATAAAGCAATCACCGCACAGTTTTTAAACGCCCTGCCGTTTAAGTTAACGGGTGCGCAACAACGCGTTATTGCCGAGATTGAAGCGGATTGCCGATTGCAACATCCCATGATGCGACTGGTGCAGGGCGATGTCGGGTCAGGTAAAACCATTGTTTCTGCTTACGCCGCTTTATTGGCGTTAATGGCGGGTTATCAGGTGGCCGTTATGGCACCGACAGAGTTATTGGCAGAACAGCATAAACGCAATTTTAGCGGGTGGTTTGAAGGTTTTCAGGCTAAAGTCGTTTATCTGACGGGGCAAGTTAAAGGCAACGCCCGCAAAGATATTTTACAAAGTTTGGCGGAGGGTTCGGCGGGCATTATTATTGGCACACATGCGTTATTTCAGGAGAGTGTAAACTTTCATCGCTTGGGCTTGGTTATTATTGATGAACAACACCGTTTCGGCGTGCATCAACGGATGGCGCTTAGAGAAAAAGGTCAGCAGGGCAATACCAGGCCGCATCAATTAGTCATGACGGCAACGCCGATTCCCCGCACCTTGGCCATGTTGCAATATTCTGATCTGGATATTTCCATTATCGATGAACTGCCGCCCGGTAGAAAGCCTGTTGTAACCAGCGTCATTCCTGCCGAACGCCGCGTAGAAGTGATCGACCGGATTAACAGTTGGGTCAGCAAAAAAAAACAGGTTTATTGGGTCTGTACCTTGATAGAAGAGTCAGAAGTGTTGGAGTGTGAAGCCGCTGAAAAAACCGCCGAACAGCTCACATTGGCTTTGCCCGAAGTGCGGGTTGCCTTGATTCACGGGCGCATGAAAAGCGCCGATAAAGACGCCGTCATGCAGGCATTTAAAAAACACGAGATTGATTTACTGGTTGCCACGACGGTCATCGAAGTGGGGGTTGATGTACCTAATGCAGGCTTAATGATTATTGAAAATCCGGAACGCCTGGGGCTGTCCCAATTACATCAATTACGGGGACGAGTCGGGCGAGGGCAGGACGATAGTTACTGTTTGCTGATGTATCAATCGCCCTTGTCGGATACCGCCCGTCAGCGTTTGGGTATTTTACGGGACAGTAATGACGGCTTTGTTATTGCCGAAAAAGACTTGCAATTACGCGGGCCCGGCGAGGTGATGGGTACACGCCAAACCGGCGCTATCCATTTTAAAATTGCCGATTTAGCCAGAGATGTTGATTTGCTGGATGCTATCCAACAAACCGGCGATAAAATTTTCACCGAAGTGCCCCAGGCCATCCAACCGTTGTGTGATCGTTGGTTGGGGTCATCCACCGATTATGCAGAGGTTTAATTTAATTTGACCAACCAAAGTTTTTTATTTAACCGCGAACCGGTATGGCAAGAAAATCGCCAAGGTTTGCGCCATAAAATCCCTGGCAATATCCAGTCATGGATGTATGAATCCGGTTCCTTAACCCAACGACTGCGTGACTATTACGGTTCCGGTGTTGCGGTTAAAGTCTTGCTGCAACGCTGGAAAACGCCGTTTTTAAGTGAGCGTCGTCTGCTTCATTTGCCGGAACATCAATACAGCTTAACGCGCGAAGTATTACTTCATGTCAGGGGCAAGCCATTGATTCTGGCACGAACCATCATTCCGGCAGTCACTGTCAAAACTGCTAAAAGCAATCTGTCCCGGTTAGGTAATCGCCCCTTGGGTGAAATTATTTTTTCTTATCCCAAGCTGGAACGCATCGCGATGGATGTTACTTTAATTAACCCGTTGCTATGGACGCAGCCAGCACTTGATGAAGTTAATATCAAGAAACCGATATGGGGCAGACGAACGGTTTACGGCATTGCCCATCAGCACATGTTGGTCAGTGAGTTTTTTTTACCGGAAGTGTTAAGGGGTTTTTAGACAACTTGATAGCGATTGTGGGAGCGTCGCCCACGACGCGATTTGAACATAAGCAAGTAGCCTCGATGTAACGCATTGGAATCGAGGATAACCGGAGCTTCACACCTCCTCGATTCCACTTTGTTGCATCGCGGCTACTCGCTTTGTAGTGTTTGTGTTGTTCGTGGACTATGATAATCAAACGCCCTTGCTGCGATTTTCCATACGCCTTAAAAACTCACCCATGATAAGCCGATACAATTCATCACCCAGATATTTGTCTTCGATGCCGCTATCGATATTCGGGTTGTCATTGACTTCTATCACATAGCCTTTACCGTTTTTTTCTTTAACATCAACGCCGTATAAACCGTTACCTATGGGTTGTGTCGCTTTTAAGGCGGCTTCCAACACGGCTCTGGGCACTTCAAAGGTAGGCAAGGTTTCAAAATGGCCGCTATCAATTCGGCTTTCATGATGGTGGTATATTTGCCAATGGTTTTTAACCATATAATAACGACAGGCGTATAAAGCCCGGTTATTAAAAATACCAATGCGCCAGTCAAATTCAGTATAAAGAAATTCCTGAGCCAAGAGCAGGGCGGATTTTTGAAACAACTCCTCAACTTTACTATTAAGTTCGTGCCGGTTATTAACTTTAACAATGCCTCTGGAAAATGAGCCATCCGGAATTTTAATGACCATCGGAAAGCCCGCTTCGCGTTCTACCCTATCCAGATGCAGGGCATTACCCTTATGGAGCAGCCAGGTTTTTGGGCAGGGTACGTGATGCGTCCGAAATAAATCAGCGAGATACACTTTGTTGGCACAGCGCAGCATGGACGTGGGGTCATCAATAACAACCAAACCTTGCGCTTCGGCTTTTTTTGCAAAGCGGTAAGTATGATGATCAATGCCGGTGGTTTCGCGGATAAACAACGCATCAAATTCGGGTAAGCGCCCATAATGTTGCTGGGATATCAGTTCAACTTCTATACCCAGTTCCCGGCCAATTTTTATAAACTTTTTAAGAGCGCCCCGATTACTTGGCGGCAGTTGTTCTTCCGGATTAATCAACATGGCAAGATCATAACGCGCCGCCTTACGCGCACGGCCTTTACGCCACACTTTTTTGCTGAATTTATCCAGTGCTTCGGCAAAAACAGTTTGCTGAGGATCATCAAGAACCCGATGCGAGATCGGTTTTAAACCGTTTATTTCCCATTGCTGTCGAAACAC
>JBAXTQ010000114.1:0-11812 GCA_037130115.1 Methylococcaceae bacterium | reverse complement strand
GCGATTATAACACTGAAAAGATAAATTTATTAATAGGCTGGAGTGGAAAAGCGTTGCCCGTCTTTGGCTATGCTAAAAATCACAAATCAATCGAGTCTGCCCCCCAATACTGCTGCTTTAATCTTTAATTAACTTAATAATCAATAGGTTGTATGTTAAAAGCATGCAAAAACGTGATCTTTTTAAAGCGCTCAATATAAGAAAATCAACAAGTTAGGTAACTCGCAATAAATAGCCCTCACCCTATTGTTTCCACGCTCCGGCGTCACTGCCATTAAGTTAGTGGAATGCAGTATGCAGTGGGAGTGGCTTTAGCCACGATAATCGTGGCTAAAGCCACTCCCACAATTCTACAAAAAACCTTAACTTAAGCATACAACTGGAGTAAAACCGCTTTAGCTGTTTTTACAGGCAATAGCTGAAGCGATTGCACTCCAGTTTTTTAAACAACTTACGCTTAACTTAACGACATTGACGCCGGAGCGTGGGGATTATTTATTGCAAGTTACCTTTAAACTGTCCCGCCTTAGGTGAATAGCCCTTACAACTGATAATAATGCCGTATAACACAGTGTTACACGGAAGGTTTGTTCTTTATGAGATTAAGGTTGTTGTGGATTTAGTGTGTCTTACTTTAATCGAAAACAGCATCCAGGGTGGGTACCATCAAAACCGCCTCACCCCACGTTTCTAAATCCTGTTCTGGCGCACTATTTAACTTGTCTATTGCCCAGGTTGGTAAGGCACCAAAGCGGTGTTCAAGTAGCTTTCTAAGCAGTTTGGATTCACCTTCTACCCGCCCTTTGGCAATGCCTATTCTTTCGACGTTGGCAATGTATTGCATTTTTTCACTCTTGATCCAGGAATAAATACTCCTTTATCCAATCAATCTCGGCATAAGCCTCAGGAAAATAATGCTCAACCGCCTCTTTCCAAGGACTGTCATAATTATCTTTTAAGGTTTCCGTGTCGACTGTCTGCTCAATATCCTGTTTAGTCATATCATCCTTATTGATTTTGGGTGATTATACTCAAAGATGGAGTTCGTGAGTAGGAATAACTGGGGGTCATAGTAAAGTTATTTCTGATATATTGTGCACTAACAAAAGCCACTTATAGTTTATCGCCGATCTGAGCTATAATTTTGCAATATGACTTATCAGAGATTCTTTATGCCGACCATTACCGTGTACCCCGCATAAACATTAATGTAGGGTGCATAAGCGATAGCGTCATACACCAAAAGGCATTAAAGGCACTTTGGTTTGATAATGGTTGTTGGGCGTGGTTTGGCGGATGACGCTGTCGCTTATCCGCCCTACGCAACAAAGCAAATCAATAGGGCCAGACTAAAAACACTACTTACTTAAGCATATCATCCTTATTAATCAACAAGTTATAATATATCCACAGGATTACTATCAAGATAGGGTTAATAACAGACAGAACTTCGGTTGAGGCTTTAGGCTAGTACAAGGCTGAGGTGTTGTTTTTATTTACTCTTATGCATCACTTTATTATTTTGTATCATATTGTTTTTGGTTAAGAAACTTTTTAAGTAAGCAGTATCGGGATCAGAGTGGGTGTTCAGGTTAAGCCAGAATATGCGTTTCTATTTATCAAAAAAATATACAATAAGAAATTGCTTGTAGCCAACATAACGCTTTAAAATTAACCTCTTTATAAACTCACAACACATAAGAACGGCTGATCATGCAAAATCATTTCACTATCCGACCGAATCTAACTATCGCTTGCTTGGCTTTACTGCTCGGCGGCTGCGCTTCTGATTCTGCACCTAAAGTAGCTCCCATGCTTTCCGGCGAAAAAATGCTGAGCGAAAGCCAAGACATAGCAAACTTTGGAGATCGATGGAAAAAAGGCAAGCAACTGGTTGATCGAGGTAATATTTTAATTCGTGATGGTCGAAATAAAATTGACGAAGGTAACCGAATGATTGAAGAAGGAGAAAAAGTGCAGCGCGAAAGCGAGGAAGGCTATAAAAACTTTAAAAATTAATGTCTGTAAAGGCTATCCACGTAAACCAGGACAAGCCCGCAAGGCTTAACTTTGGCAGCACGCAGAAAATATCTCCCCCCAAGACACGCCTCGTTCCCACGCTGGAGCGCGGAACGATAGGGTGTGGTTATTTATTGCAAGTTACCTAACCGCAACGGCGCTTGAAGGCAATTGAGTTGAGGCGTTTCATCAAAGCTGATAAAATTCATTCGATACGAACCGATGCCCCTTGCAAGTTTGTGCAGAACATGAAAATGTAAAAACTTGCACCCAAAACAGACGGAATTCCCGATACAAACCCTGCCCGCGACCGGCAATGAGTAATTTTTATGCAATTGTTTAAGTTTGACTTTATGACTCTTTGGCGCACTTACTTCTTAATAGTTATCATACTGTGAATTATATTACCCCCCAAGTATCGGTGGTAATGCCCTCGTTTAATCAGGGTCAATTTATCGAAGCCGCAGTCAGGAGTGTTCTTGAACAAAAATATCCTCCACTCGAACTGGTTATTGCTGATGGTGGTTCGACCGATGGAACCTTGCAGTGTTTGGAAGGTTTGTTTGGTATTTTTGGTGACCAACTGAGATGGGTGTCGGAACAGGATTCGGGGCCTGCTAATGCAATCAATAAGGCTTTAGGGTTGGCTAAAGGGAATATAATTGGCTGGCTTAATTCGGATGATCTTTATGCGCCGCGAGCTATAAGCAGCGCGTTTCTTTATTTGTCGACCCATCCTGATGCAGTGATGGTCTACGGGGAAGGTGAGCATATAGATGTAACGGGAAAATCACTGGGACGCTATCCGACACTTCCACCTTCTGTTGCTACCCCGGCTTTTCAGAATGGGTGTTTTATTTGCCAGCCTACGGTATTTTTACGACGTGAAGTATTTGATGCAGTTGGTTTGCTTGATGAAAGCCTGTCAACAGCGTTTGATTTTGAATTGTGGTTGCGTATTTTTAAAAAGTTTCCAGGGCGTATTGGCTTTCTCAATCAAGTTTTGGCTTATTCAAGGATTCATGCAGATTGTATTACCACTCGTCAACGTCGTCTGGTGGCAACGGAAAACATCAAGCTTCTCGGTAACTATTTTGGTCATGCCAACCCACATTGGGTGCTAACTTATGCGGAGGAACTTTATGAAAGCTATCCATTTGGTCTTGATTCATCAGACCTGAAAACTCAAATTTGGTCTGTTCTGAACGAAGTTGAGATGTTTTTGGATGAGCATGATGTGGCACAAGTAAAGGGCTTACTGTCCAGAGATGCACGCTTTAATCTTGCTTTGCCTGGACTATATGCATCTGTTTATTTGGATGGTTGGGTACCACAATGCCTTGAAATTCGTATTTATGGATCAGGGCGAAAAAAAGTTCTCTTGCATTGTGATAACAAACGACCCGATTTAGAGCCACTTCATATTGAAGTTAACGGAAGCTGGGGCACTGGATTTTCTATGGTAGTAGAAAAACAGGGGTATTTTGAAATAACAGTAACTATCCCGGATAATTACGCACAAACCAATTCTGTCATTACCATTAGTTCTGCTGACTTTTTTGTGCCCAAGTATTTCGATGCAAACTCTTCAGATATTAGGCAACTTGCTTTCAAGCTTTCAGGCATCGAATAATTCTCCTATTTGAACGCAACACTATTGAAATATAAGGCAGCACGCAGAAAATACCCCCCAGTATCCGCCTAGTTCCGATGCTCCAGCGTGGGAACGATAGGGTGAGTTATTTATTGCGAGTTACCTTAAGTTATTTCATGCGCATTCCTAAGATTTACAACAAAAGGTGTTTTTTGGCAACGAAACAGCAAAAGCAACTGATTTTTTATCATTGATTTCAGTTATAATGCCTCGTATTATTTTTGTTTGAGGCTTTCTATGCCAACCATAAGCATGTTTTACGGTATTCCCGTTTTCGATTCGGAGAAGTGCAATTTGCCACATGTTCATGTTCGTTATAATGAATTCAAGACGTCCGATTATTATCTGGAGGCGATTTTCGAAAATGGGAAGCGTCGCTGGCTTGATACGAAGCCATTAGATAAGACGCAATAAATGCCCCCAATCGCTGCCTGACTCTGGCACCCTGCTGCCTTAACGATTCCTGTAGGAGCGAACAATGACCGCGATATATCGATGCCTTCGCGGGCATGGCCCGCTCCTACAAATTTTAATTTCGAAGAGTGTAAGTCATGCCTTGGGAATTTATGCTGCTCATAAAATATTCTCGTTTAATAAAAATGTGTTACACAAAGTAACGAAAAATGGGTATGGAGACTATAAAGCCGGGGGACTTATTTATTGCGAGTTGCCTTATGTTATTTTGCGAACTTTTATTATCTGAAAGCTAAGGGGAAAAATGAATAAACGAGTTTCTATTATCGCAACCGGACTGTCCAGGTTTACTGGCAATCTCAAACCGTTGCTGTTTTTATTAGCCTTGGCTACTTCGATAAGTGGTTGTGCCAGGTTTAATGATTTTTTCGGCTCCTTCGGCCCTAGTATGGCGGAAGTGCAGGAGACGCAAAAAGACCCGCGCCTCAGCGGCATACAGCTTGTAGATATTGATGGCGCAGTTGCCCATAAACTGGCCGCCAAGCATAAGCAAAGTCTTTTTTCCGAGTCCTTTGGCGACTCTGTTCAGGCCGGCTACGTGATTGGCGCAGGTGATGTGATAGGGATATCAGTTTGGGAGGCACCACCGGCGATGCTGTTTGGCGCTACGTCCACGGATCCAGGCGCGGGGCCATCCACCACACAGGCGGCGACGTTTCCGGCGCAGATGGTGAGTCGCGAAGGTATGATCAACATGCCTTTTATCGGGCATATTCCGGTGGCAGGGCGAACGCCGCAGCAGATCGAGGTGGAAATTGCATTGCGTCTGAAAGATATGGCCAATCAGCCCCAGGTTCTAATACAAGTGGTTAACAATAACACGGCCAATGTCACGGTAGTGGGCGAAGTGGCAACAAGTGCACGAATGCCGTTGACTGCACGCGGCGAAAGGCTGCTGGATGCGCTGGCAGCGGCAGGCGGGGTGCGCCAACCGGTGAACAAAGTAACACTTCAACTGACAAGGGGCAATCAGGTTCAAGCACTCGCACTGGATACCATTATCCGAGACCCGAAGCAGAATATTATGCTGCAACCGGGGGATGTGATTACTGCCTTGTTCCAGCCATTGAGCTTCACGGTATTAGGGGCAACGGACAAGAACCAAGAGATTAATTTTGAGGCACAGGGTATCTCTTTGGCTCAAGCCTTGGCACGCGCCGGCGGCTTGGCTAATAACGGAGCGGCCGGGGCACCCGATTCACGCGCGGTGTTTGTCTTCCGTTTTGAGGACAGGAAGGCACTGAATTGGGCAACGTCACCGAAAGTTACACCAGAAGGCAAGGTGCCGGTTATTTACCAGATGAATCTGAAGGATCCGGAGGGTTTCTTGGTGGCACAGAATTTTCCTATGGATAACAATGATGTGCTATATGTCTCCGGCGCACCGGGTGCAAATTTTATGAGATTCTGGCAAATGCTGTATCAGTCTGTCTTTATTTTGAGAACCATCACTTTATTATGATACCCATCAAGATCGAAGTTTCACCGGGATCTACAATAGACGGACGTTTTAGAGGCAAGGTAACTTGAAAAAAATATTCACTGCAAAAGCTGATATAGGTTTAATCTGCGAATATGTGACAATTTATTTATTGAGGGTTTCAAAGCGTAACGGGATTCGCAACCCCTCTACTCACGTTTTGAAAGCTATTGAAGCCTTCAAATGTTTCAGTCGGGGTTGCAAACCCCGACTGGGATCCTTATTTAACTAAATTCCCCGCCTCTTCACTTTCTTTCTTGTTACTAAAGAGATGGTTGAGCGCACCACCTCAGTTTACGAGACTTATAGCTAATGCATAAGATGTTGATCGATGTCACCCGCCTCCTGGATCGAAGGATGCAGGGGCGACTGCCAACTGGAGTCGACCGGGTAAGCCTGGAATATGTGCGGCACTTTGGCGATCGCTCAAGCGCTTTGGTGCGGTTTGCCGGGCAATGGATAGAGCTGTCCCGGAGGGATTCGGATCGTATCTTTGAAGCTTTGTTGTCGCCGGACGGGGTGTTCAATCATCTGATCCGGCGAGCGGTTGCCAAGGCTTTTCCTCTAAGTGTGGGCCAGCGTTTTTCTAAGCCCCGGTTCCTGTTAAACACCGGGCATAGCGGTCTGGAAAAGATGGATTATGGCCATCGCTTGCAGCGTTCGGGACTTAAACCGCTTTTTTTCGTGCATGATCTGATTCCACTCACTCATCCTGAGTATTGTCGGCCTGGTGAGTCTGATCGGCATAGGGCCCGGATGAATACGATGCTTGGCACCGGACACGGAGTGATTGCCAATTCTGCGGCGACACTGGAGGAGTTGGCGACTTATGCCCAAGCTAATGGTTTACCTACGCCCCCGGCTGTAGTGGCACTGCTTGCTCCAGCCCAATTTCCTGACCCTGTTGCCGGCTCCCCCTTGAGCAAGCCTTATTTCGTTATGCTGGGAACCATAGAACCTCGCAAAAACCATTGGCTGTTACTTCAGTTGTGGCGGCAATTAATTGAGCGTTTTGGCGATGCTACGCCGCGTCTGGTGATTATTGGTCAACGTGGATGGGAATGTGAGAACGTAGTCGATTTACTGGAACGCTGTGAAGTTTTGAAAGGTTTTGTTTTTGAGCATTCTACTTGCCCGGATACCGAGTTGACCTCTTGGTTACTTCATGCTCAGGCTTTGTTGTTTCCATCATTTACGGAAGGGTACGGCATGCCTTTGGTGGAGGCGTTGACGCTTGGGGTGCCGGTGATTGCCAGTGATTTGCCGGTGTTTCGGGAGATCGCCGGGGATATCCCCGAGTATATCAATCCGCTGGATGGAAAGCGTTGGGGGCAATTGATTATTGAATATGCACAGCCGAACAGCCAGGTTCGACTGAGTCAGTACCAAAGGATGGCGGGCTTTGTAGCGCCGACCTGGAATGCACATTTCGAACAGGTAGAAGCATTAATGGAGCGTTTGAGTGATGGCGCACGTTAATTTGCCCCATGCTCGGGTACTCTATGCGCTGGATTTTTCCGCCTGGAAAAGATCGGCGGTACGTCAGTGCTTTCCGGATGCGCAAGTGGTTTTCATAGCCAACGCTGCCGAAGTTCCAGCGTGCGGGGTATTGGCGGTCTGGGGATTAAAGCCGGTAGATGCTGAGTTGGCAACGGATGTGAAGATTTTGCGTCTGGAGGATGGCTTTTTGCGATCCGTTGGCTTGGGTGCCGATCTGATTCGCCCCATGTCATGGGTTGTGGATAAGATCGGCATTTATTACGATGCAACCCGACCTTCTGATCTTGAGGATTTGCTGGCTAATACCGCATTTACCCCCGCAATGTTGGCGCGTGCCGGCTGCTTGCGGGAACGGATTGTTGCCGAAGGACTTACCAAGTACAACGTCGGCATTTCCTATTGGCAACGGTCGTCTGTTGCGAAAAAGGTCATTTTGGTACCCGGTCAGGTTGAGAGCGACGCGTCCTTGGTCTATGGCGCACCGAAGATTCATACCAATATCGGATTGTTGCAAGCGGTTCGCCAAGCGAATCCGGATGCATATATCATTTACAAGCCGCATCCGGATGTGATTGCCGGATTAAGGGCCCAAGGAGCAGGCGAAGCTGAAGCATTGGGCTGGTGTGACGAGATCGTGAGGGATGTGGATATGGGAAAATTGCTCATGGTCGTTGATGAAGTTCATGTACTGACCTCATTGGCCGGATTCGAGGCTTTGTTGCGGGGTAAACCGGTAACCTGTTATGGACAACCTTTTTATTCGGGTTGGGGACTCACGCTGGATGTTGTCCCTATCTCGCGTAGAAATCGACAGTTGTTACTTGACGAATTGGTGGCAGGGGCGCTGATTATGTACCCCTTTTACCTGAGCCGTATGAGTGACGCATTGATTACGCCCGAGCAGGCGCTGAATGAACTTCTGGCCTGGCGAGACAAAACGGGTGGAGCTGCGCCTTGGTGGCGGGAATTATTCAGGATGGTATTGCGCCATGTCGTGGGGGTGCGATGAGTAGGACGCGTTCTTTTTTATTTCTGCAAGGGGTTTGCTCCCCGTTTTTTGCCCGCTTGGCAGATCAACTCAAAGCCGATGGCCACCGGGTATTCAAGATTAATTTTAATGCAGGGGATCGGGTCTATTGGGGGGCACGGTCTGCCTGGAGCTATCGCGGACCGGTTTCCGGGCTACAGGATTATCTTGATAACCAATACCGGCAATATGGCATTACCGACCAGATTTTGTTTGGTGACAGCCGGCCTGTGCACCGTCCTGCTGTGGATCACGGGGAAGTCTGCGGGGTTCGTACTCATGTTTTTGAAGAAGGCTATTTTCGCCCCTATTGGGTGACGTTGGAGCGGGAAGGTGTCAATGGCCACTCTTTGCTGCCTCGTGATCCTGACTGGTTCCGGAATGTTGGCGCAGGTTTGCCGGATTATGGCGATGGACAGCCGTTCCAATCGTCTTTTAAAATTCGTGCGGCGCATGATGCAGTCTATCACACAGCTGGATTCTGGAATCCGTTGCTCTTTCCACGCTATCGTACCCATGCGCCGGTGAATGCGGCTGTTGAATACTTCGGCTATACGCGCAGACTACCTACACTGCGTTTTCACAAGCCACGAGATAACGCTTTAGCGGATGGTTTGGTTCGAACTTCCACGCCTTTTTTTCTTTTGCCGCTACAGTTGGGCAGTGATGCCCAGATTCTCGAACATTCCCGCTTCGATGATATGGCAGGGGTGATGGAGTTTGTCATGGAGTCTTTTGCACGGCATGCATCGGTGGAAGCCAAACTGGTGATCAAGAACCATCCGCTTGATATGGGACTGGTGAATTATCCAAAATTAATTAGTGAGCTATCAGATCGCTTTGCATTGGCTGGCCGTGTCGATTATATGGAAACCGGAAATTTGGAGTTACTGCTGCTGCATGCACAGGGTACTGTGACGGTTAACAGTACGGTGGGCTCGCTTTCGTTAGGGTTGAACTGCCCCACTATTGCGTTAAGCGACCCGATCTATAACCTGCCCGGTCTGACTTTTCAGGGGGGGCTGGATGACTTTTGGCGAGAGCGGCCCTTGCCGGATGCTGAGTTATTTCGACGTTTTCGTAATACGGTGATTCATACCACACAGGTCAACGGAGGATTTTATACTTGCAGGGGGATAGACTTGGCGGTGGAGAACAGTCGCCGCATGCTTGAACCGGAGAGCTCACCCTTGGAGCAGTTATTATGAGAAAAGCGGCTTTACCACGAACCCTGTTAATTACCGGCGCCACCGGGGGTATTGGCGGCGCTCTGGCTGAAGTTTATGCAGAGCCTGGAAATACCCTGATTCTACAAGGCCGTAATACCAAGCGCCTGGCGGAGTTGACCGTTATCTGCGAAGCAAAAGGCGCACGGGTGTTAACCCGCACGCTGGATGTTCGCAACCTGAAAGAACTCACGGCATGGTTACGCATGATTTGCGAACAGGAAAAAGTTGATTTAGTGATCGTGAATGCCGGTGTAAATACCAATATCGGCCCGCAGGGTGCAGGCGAACGTTGGGAAGATGTTCAGGCTTTAATTGAGGTCAATGTACTCGCCGCAATGGCAACAGTCGATGCCGTACTGCCTTCGATGCGTGCACGAGGAGACGGTCAGATTGCCTTAATCAGTTCACTGGCAGCCTATTTTGGCTTGCCTATAACTCCCGGCTATTGCGCCAGCAAAGCGGCAATAAAAGCTTATGGCGAGGCGCTGCGCGGCTGGTTGGAGCCGGAGGGCATTCGTGTCAATGTGGTGATGCCGGGTTATGTGGAATCGCAGATGTGTCATGACATGCCTGGCCCCAAGCCGTTTTTGTGGCCGGCCGAGAAAGCCGCTCGCACAATTAAATACGGCTTGGCGCGTAATCAACCGCGCATTAGTTTTCCGTTTCCGCTAAATCTGGGAACATGGTTTTTATCGGTGTTGCCCGCCGGCATTTCAGAGCGGATTTTGCGGCTGTTGAATTATGGCGGGTAATGTGGGCTGGTCGGTGGTAGTGCTGCCATTATTGGCCGGTGCGGGGCTGTCATTTCTGGTTGAGTCCCTGTTGCGGCCAAGGATCTTGGCGTTTTGGAAACGTCAGTCGGCTACATTGTTAATCCATATTGGGCTTTGGTTGTTGTTGTTTGCCTTTGAGCTTGCGGTGTTCCGGCGACCCTGGTTTGCGACTATTATCGCGCTGGCCTTCCTGCTTGTTGTGGTACAGGTCAGCAATGCCAAGTTTTATTCCTTGCGCGAGCCATTTGTTTTTCAGGATTTCGAGTATTTTACCGATGCCTTAAAATATCCTCGATTGTATTTACCATTTTTAGGGGTGGGTCGAGCGTTAATTATCGCCATCGGGTTCGGGGTGGCTTTGTATGCCGGGTTGACTTTGGAACCTTCTTTGACCCATCAGGTGTCAACCGCAGAATTTTTTATAATGGTGTTTGTCCTGCTGATTATTGGGGCCACACTTTTAGGGTTGGGAGCGAGGCAGAAACTGAAGGTGACTTTTGATCCAAAAACAGATTTGCAACAACTGGGATTAATGGCCAGTCTATGGCGCTATGGCGAGGAAGAATACGATAACCAGAGTGTGCCTTCACTCTATGACTTTCTGGAACCTGCCCCCTTGGCTCCTGAAGCGTTGCCCAACCTGGTAGTCGTTCAAAGTGAGTCTTTTTTCGATGCGAGGGAGTTGTTTTCCGGAATACGGCAGGAGGTACTGCGGGAGTTCGATAGCCTAAAAGCCTCAGCGGTTTGCCAGGGGCAAGTGGAGGTGTCCGCTTGGGGTGCCAATACCGTGCGTACCGAATTTGCCTTTCTTTCCGGACTGGCGTCTAAACTGCTGGGTGTTCACCGCTTTAATCCTTATCGTAAACTGGCAAGGCAAGGCATTCCGACACTGGCAGGTTTTTTGAAACGTCTCGGCTACCGAACGGTATGCGTACATCCGTATCAAGCCGGTTTTTATGCCCGCGACACTGTGTTTCCTCTGCTCGGTTTTGATGAATTTATCGATATTAAAAGCTTTAACGGGATCAAAAAAACGGGGCCTTATATTGGCGATGTTGCCTTGGCTGAAAAGGTTTGCACCTTGCTGGAAGCTTCTTCAACTCAACCAATTTTTGTGTTCGTCATTACTATGGAAAATCATGGGCCGCTGCATTTGGAAAAGGTGCAGGAAGGTGATGTGGAACGTCTGTATTCGAACCCGCCACCTGATGAATGTGATGATTTGACCATTTATTTACGGCATTTAAGTAATGCAGACCGTATGGCCGGCATGTTGCGCAATCGGCTGGAAACTTTGCCGGGAAATAGTTGGTTGTGCTGGTACGGCGATCATGTACCCATTATGCCTAAGGTTTATGGCAAGATGGGCGTGCCAGAAGGGCAAACGGATTATTTTATTTGGGAAAAAGGAGCTTCCTTTGGCAAGGAGAATCGACTGGATATTAAAATAGAAAATATGGGCTGTCTACTATTGCAAAAAATGGGGCTGCTCAGTATCTTAATTAAAAATAATTCTAACATGCCGGTCGAGACTTGCAACCTCGACTGAAACGTTTGAAGGCTTCAATATCTTTCAAAACGTGAGTAACGGGGTTGCAAACCCATACGCATCAAGCTAAGGCATTTTTCTCGTGTCTACGCGGTGATACATGAATA
>JBAXTQ010000113.1:0-11816 GCA_037130115.1 Methylococcaceae bacterium | reverse complement strand
TGGTGGAACGCTTTAAGCTAAACGCGCCTTTAAACGAACCTGATGCTGCTACGTTTTATGGCGGCAACGAAAAAGGTTATACCGATTATCCTGCGTTGGCAGATTAACGCCGATAACGGCAGCTGCGCGTGTCTGTCCTTGGTTTTTCGGGTCATAGACCTTAAAAACGGGCTTTACAGGAGCGGGATTAGCTTATTTTAGTGATCTCGCTCAACCTGCAAGGTTTACTTACACACAAATAACCGGTTTTTTATTATATTGTCATAAAGATAACGTTGTTATTCTATATAATACCCCCGTAACTCCCTCTATTTACCATCTAAAGAAATTCTAAAATGCCCTTATTACGTTTATCGAACATCTCCATTGCTTATGGAACCCACGCTTTATTAAAAAATGCCGACTTTCAGCTGGATGCTGGCGAAAGAGTTGGTTTGTTAGGCCGAAATGGCGAAGGCAAATCAACCTTAATGAAAATTATCGCCGGAAATGTCTTGCCTGATCACGGCGACATTTGGCGTCAACCAGAATTAAGACTGGCATGGCTGGAGCAATCACCTGATTTACCGGATGACGCCACTATTTATGATGCCGTTGCCGGTGGTTTGGGTGAGTTGGGCGAATGGCTTACCCGTTATCACGCGCTGACTTTATCCATGGATTATGATGACGACAAAGCGTTAAACGAAATGGGCGATTTGCAGCATAAACTTGAATCGCATAATGGCTGGCACTTTCAACAACGCGTTGAAACCACCTTAAACAAACTTGATTTGCCGGGTGAATTAAAAATCAGTGACTTGTCCGGTGGTTGGAAACGCCGCGTAGCCTTGGCAAGAGCCTTGGTCATAGAGCCTGAAGTATTGCTGCTGGATGAGCCTACCAACCATCTTGATTTTGAAAGTATTAACTGGCTGGAAGAGCAAATGCTTAACTTTCAGGGTGCCGTTTTATTTGTTACCCATGACCGGTCATTTTTGCAAAAACTGGCGACCCGCATTGTTGATTTGGATCGTGGTAACTTAGTGTCGTGGGCCGGTAATTATGATGATTATCTAACTCGTAAAGCCGCCGCCCTTGAAGATGAAGCCAATCAAAATGCTGAATTTGACAAGAAACTGGCCGATGAAGAAGTTTGGATCAGACAGGGCGTAAAAGCCCGACGCACACGTAATGAAGGACGTGTTAGAGCGTTGGAAAAATTGCGTAGTGAACGCGCTCAACGACGCCTCCAGCAAGGCACCGCCAGATTGGCTTTGGAAAAAGGCGATGCGTCCGGTAAAAGGGTCATCGAAGTTAAGGATATTTGTTTTGGCTATGGCGAAAAGCAAATTATCAAGAATTTTTCAACACTGATTCAACGTGGCGATAAAATTGGCTTGATTGGTGCCAACGGTGCCGGTAAATCAACTTTATTAAAAATACTGCTACAACAACTGGTGCCTGACAGCGGAACGGTAGAGCAGGGCACAAAGCTTGAAATCGCTTATTTTGACCAGTTACGTGATCAGCTTGACCCTAACTTAACCGTTGCGGATACCGTGGCTGATGGTAATGACTTTGTCGAAATAGCCGGCAACAAACGCCATGTTATGTCTTACTTGGGTGATTTTCTGTTTGCACCGGCAAGGGCACGTTCTCCGGTAAAAAGCTTGTCGGGCGGCGAAAAAAATCGTCTGTTGCTCGCGCGTTTATTTACTCGCCCCGCCAATCTTATCGTCATGGATGAACCCACCAATGATCTGGATTTGGAAACCCTGGAATTATTGGAAGAAAAACTGGTTAATTATGATGGCACTTTATTACTGGTAAGTCATGATCGGGCATTTTTAGACAACGTAGTCACCAGTGTTTATGTGCTTAACGGTTCAGGCGATGTTGATGAATTTGTCGGTGGTTACACGGACTGGATGAGCCATGTTGATCAGGAAAAACAAAACAAACCCGCCATCGTGGTAAAAAAGACAGAAGCCGTATCCAAGCAGGAAAAGCCAGTCACCACCGCTAAAAAAAAGAAATTAAGTTTTAAAGAGCAACAAGAACTTGATAAATTGCCGCAATTGATTGATGAGTTGGAAGCCAAGCAAGTGGCGTTAACCGAACAAATCAGCTCACCTTCTTTTTATAAAAAAGATCCACTGGTTGTTGCCAAAACTTTGGATGAATTAAAAGCAATAGAAGTAAAATTAGAGCAAGTTTTTGCACGCTGGAATGAGCTGGAAGCACTAACGGAAGAAAGTAATAGCTGAAATTGATTGCAACAACAGCCAATCTGGTTTATCCTTCTCGGTTCCCGTACGGAGTGTGGGAAGGATAAATAGGAGAGATGGCCGAGTGGTCGAAGGCGCACGCCTGGAAAGTGTGTATACGGCAACGTATCGAGGGTTCGAACCCCTCTCTCTCCGCCAATAATTTTGGGGTGTTAGCTCAGCTGGTAGAGCAGTGGACTCTTAATCCATAGGTCCGGGGTTCGAACCCCCGACACCCCACCAATAAAAACAAAGGCTTAGAGTAAAATCTAAGCCTTTTTTTATGCCTAAAAGCCCATATGGTTACAATTGTTTCAATCCGCTTCCAGCGGTTAAGCCGGAAGATACAAATCATACGAATGACTTAACGACGATTGACAGTACACTAGCCAGTATTGCACCCAGCATCCATCTATTAAGCTTTAGCTCGCCATCAATACGCTCAAAGCGCGAATCAAGACGCAATTCAGACTCGCGAAGGTCGGTCTTTGTCACCAGTTCACCCTGTGATTTCTTTAGTACAGAAACTACTTTTTCTGATTGCTGCCGTGTGAATCCGCTGATTTCAAGTTCGTTTACTAATTCTTGCGTGTCAAACGTAATGGTGGTTATCATGAATCTCCCTTAAGTTAAGCCTGACAAAATAGACGCTCAGAACATTATTGTCAAACATATTGCTATGAATATCCTTAATTCTTGGTAGGCTGCAAACATCTCTTGAAGGGATGGTATCTGTCGACAGAGAAATTATTTATCTGAAAATGGTTAGGTAAGATCATTGGCAAATCAATACTCATGTAATTTCCTCCAAAGCTGGAGCCAAGGCTTCATGCAGTACAGCTTCAAGTAATCGGCGGCTGTCGGTTTGGGTGGTGATGAGTTGGGCTTCCAACTGGTCGCATAACGCCATAAGTTCATCGACCTTGGCGACGATGCGTTGTTGCTCGGCGAGGGGCGGCAGGGGAATTAAAACAGCGTTTAATATTTCAAGGTTTATGTTTTTTTGTGCTGTGGCTGGAGCGAACTCAAGCAGATTCGCCTTTGCTGTTCTTAAGAAATATTCGAAATAACGGGCATTTTGAAACATTGAGACTGGTATGAACCCAACAACACTATCAGGGAAACAGGCATCAAAGCTTAAAATTCCAGTATCTGCTATATTTGCTGCTATCGTTATGCAGAGTGTTCCAGCAGGCCATTTCATGCTTTGTGCGAGTCCAATATCGTTATATTTGTTGGTATAAGTTTTGACTACACCCTGAGAACGCGCAACATCACCTGTCTGAATAAGCAAATGAGTGCCGCCGTCAAATAAGACAGAATCATTCCGTGGACGGTGTTTTGATTTACCTCTCCCAAAGGTTCCAAGTTCAGGAAATCTTGCCCATGACCAGCCTAGAGGCAGAGCAAATGGAGCTTGCTCAAAATCGACATCAGGAAGTACTACTTCTTTTTTTCTAGCCCCTTGATTCACCAATAATGCTTTTTCTGCTTTAATCTGTTTGAGCAGTTCCGTTGCTGATTCATCGTTTGGGTCTTGGGCGACGAGTTTGCCGCGCACGGCGAGGTTGAGGATGGTTTGGTGGAGTTGCTTGATATGTTCCGGGCGCGTGGTTAAGCGAGGCAGGTTGTTGAAGATAAAACGGGCTTGTTCGCGCAGGGCTTCCGGGGTATTGGCGGCTTTGTCATCGGCGGGCGGGTTGATGCTGTGTAAACTGGCGGCCACCAGTTGGTCACGGCTTTGTTCTCGCTTGTTTTTAGCTGCTTCCAATTGGTCACATAACGCCATTAGTTCATCAACACGTTGCTGAACTAATGGCGCTATTATTGGCACTGGTACTTCTGCAATTTTGCTAATGGTTAAAGTCACATTTGCCGTGCCGTTCATTTTTGACACTAACAATTCTTCCTTGAACGCCGTGAGGTATTCAAAAAGGAATCTGGCTGAAATCAATTCTTCATCTATGGGAATGACTGCACAGAGAATCGTTCCAAGTGCAAATTTTCCTTCTTGATAATGGAGCCGATTTAAGCTGGCATGGCCGTGTCCAGTTGATGAAACCATAGGTATAATGGCGGCTGGGCCATCAAAGTCATAGTGATTACACGTAGATCGCGCGGTAGCCGTAACAACAAGCGGGAATTCACCCTGAATTGCGCTCTTAATTCCCGTCAGGCCTTTTTGCAAGTTTGCTACATTGCCCAAACGCTCAAATGTGCAGTGAGCAATGTAGGTAGCCGGAACTTCTTCTGTATCAATTGAAGTCATTGGTTTTTGCTTTTTGAGTTTGCCTTGCTTAACGAGCGCGTTCGTTTTCTCCTTAATGCGATTGAGCATTTCTGATGCAGTAATATCCAAGGCTGTTTTTTCCAAAAGCTTTCCCCGTACCGCTAGGTCAACAATATAACGGCGAAGCAGTTGGATGTTTTCAGGGTTATCGATAACTAAATCAAAGCGTTCAAGTAATAATTGTTCACTCATGCGAGAAAAATCTCAGTTAATATGACATTGATTTGATCACAGAACATAGCATCAGGTGCTTCACTGAGACGCTCAAAGTGTTGTAATAGTTGAGTTGAATTCATATTAGGGGGCAACCGCCTCATCCAGCAAACGGGTTACGGTTTCGTAAAGTGTTGGCAGAGATTCTTCAATGGTATGCCAGACGGTTAGATCGTTAACCGAGGCGTAACCATGAATTAATACATTACGAAATGCGATAATCTGAGGCGCATCGGGAATGCGTTCAGCCCATTGCGGTTCAATTTTACAGAGTTGATTAAGGGCCTCGCCGATGATTTCAAATTGGCGTTCGACAGCAGAACGCAGCAATCGATCACTGCTGTAGTCTGCAAAGCTTTTGTCGCCAATAAATTCCAAAATTGCTCCGGCAGCTTCCCGAGCATCCCAAAGATAGGCGCGTGGATCACGAACCATAAACAACCTCACGATTTTGGTTAATACTGGCCTGAACATAAGGGTTGCGTAAGGCAGAGGCTTCTGCCAAGTCAACGGTTAGCCCCAGAACTTGTGACAAGTCTGCTTGTAAGCCAAAAAAAGCTTTTAATGTGGGACTATCAGTGGCGGTGGTGGAAAACTCTACCAGAAAGTCAGCATCGCTAGTTTCTGGTGAAAAATCTGTGGCACGCGCAGCCGAGCCGAACACTTCCAGCCTTTGCACGTGGTAGTGCTGACATAGTTTAACGATAGCTTGTTGGTGTTGCTTAATAAAGGGGTGCATAGTCAGCCTGCTTAAATTTAAGTAATGCCAGAGTAATAGTCGGTGGCATTATTTTGTTGGGTTACGTCTGGGTTACAGTCTAATAGCGGATACTTATCGTAGCAACGCTTCAGTCAGAATGGCCTTGAGTTGGTCGCGTAGACTATCGGTTTTTTGCTCGTCCTGTTGCAGTTTAATTAACAACTCTTTTGGGTCACCGTGAACGTCAGCAACCGTGTGCGGGTTCTTAAAGTCAAGGTTGTAGTTGCGAGCCTTGATTTCATCAATACTGACTTTCCACGCAACTTCGGAGGCTTGGCGGTCTTCACGTTCGGTACCGCCCCACCAGTCTGCACAAGCTTGCAGGTGTTCAATTCTGATAGGTCGGGTCATGGAATAGGCTTTTTGCGTTGCCGGTACGCGATGTTCATAAAACCAGATGTCTTGTGTCGGTTCGCCTTTTTCAAAAAACAGTAAGTTTGTGCCAATACTTGCATAGGGTTTAAAAACGCTGTTGGGCAGACGAACAATGGTGTGTAAATTACATTCTTCTAACAGGTGTTCTTTAAGACGGGTTTTAACGCCTTCACCAAATAGTGAACCATCCGGCAAAACAATTGCTGCACGGCCGCCGGGTTTTAAGATACGAATAAATAGCGCCAGAAATAAATCGGCGGTTTCTTTGGTACGAAATTGGGTTGGAAAGTTGGACTCTATGCCATCTTGCACAACGGCACCGAACGGTGGATTAGTCAGGATAATATCGACTCTGTCACTGTCTTCATAGCTGATATAAGGCCGGGCCAAGGTGTTGTCGTGACGTACAAAACTGGGGTCTTCAATGCCGTGCAACAGCATATTGGTGACGCACAGCATGTGCGGCAGTTGTTTTAATTCGACGGCGCGTAGACCGGCTTGCAGTGCTTGTTCATCTTCAACCTTTGTTACATAGCGGTCGCGTATATGGCGAATTGAACAGGTTAAAAAACCACCAGTGCCGCAAGACGGGTCGAACAAAATTTCGCCCGGTTTGGGATCAATTCGATCCACCATGAAGGCGGTAATAGCGCGTGGTGTGTAAAACTCACCGGCATTTCCGGCGGCCTGAAGATCGTTGAGTAGTTGCTCGTAAATATCGCCAAAATGCTTACGTTCAGACAGGTTATTAAAATTGACGTTACTGATTTTATTGATGACCTGGCGAATAAGTTGGCCGTCTTTCATGTAGTTGTAAGCGTCTTCAAACACGCTTTTAACCACCTGTGCCCGATTGGCATTGATACCAAGTGTCGGCAACTCCTTGAGCGAGGGAAATAGTTCAAGGTTGATGAAGTTTAATAACGCTTCGCCGGTGATACCTTCGGGGTCAGCTGCCCAGGTGCGCCATTGAAACTGCGCCGGGATCGGCGATTGGTAATGGTCTTGCATCATCTCCAATTGCTGATCTTGATCATCGATGATTTTAAGAAAGAACATCCAGCAAAGCTGTGACAAGCGCTGGGCGTCACCATCGACACCGGCATCTTTCCACATGATTTGTTGTATTGATTTAACGGTATTTCTTGCGGACATAAGTTAGACGACTTCCTGATAAAGTGCTGCTTGCAGTTTATGAACAGCGTTTTCAAAATTAGCGCGGGAGCCAAATTCTTTAATGAGCTGAAAGGGTGTACCCATTGTGTTGAAGGGCGTAATTTCAAGAATATGGACATTATCCAAACCACTGACCACGCCTTCATCTTGATACTTGTTAAGTAGCGCTTCCAAAACGGCACGGGCTTGTGCGCCATATTGGGTAAATACGTCACGTTTGCGAACATTGTTGGCACGTTCGCGGCGCGTTAGTGGTGGTTGGTCAAAAGCAATATGACAAATCAGGTCGAAGGGATCCAGGTCTTTGCCGACGTCTTCCATCAAGGGCTCAAGAAACAAACCTTCTTCTGCCAATTCTTCAATAATGGCGTCTTTGCGCTCTTCAGAACGCCAGCGGGCCAAGAATTTATCAAGGCTGGCAAAATGGCTGCGGATTGCTTTACGGCTGTAATCACGCAGGGATTCAGTGATCAGTTTGCCGTTTTCATCCAGGTATTCTACCTGTTCGATAAGTACGGTTACCGGCTTGCCTTTTACATAGTATTTAGGTGGTGGTTCGTTAACACCGGGCGGCAGGGTAATATCAGGCGGCTGTACCACCACGGTTTCATCTTCTCCAAGTAGTGGGGGAATGAACTCTTCACCATCTGAAAGCGGCGGAACATCGGGCGGGATGACTGGATCAGTCTCGTCCGGCTCATAAATCTGCACCGGCACGCCATCAAATTCAGGGTCGGCAAAGTGATTGGTAGTTTTACGGAAATCAATTAAGGTGAAGTAATATTTTTTGGTGTCCTCGTGGATACGCGTGCCGCGTCCGAGAATCTGCTTGAATTCAATCATGGAACCGATTTCACGATCGATGACAATTAATCGGCAGGTTTGCGCATCAAGGCCGGTAGAAAGAAGTCGTGAAGTGGTAACAACAACCGGATATTTGACTTGCGGGTCAATAAAATTGCCCAGTTGATCCGTGCCTTCTTTATCGTTGCCGGTTATACGCATAATATAACGGGCGTTCTGCTGAACCAGATCCTGGTTCTCATTAATAAAAGCCTGGCGCATGCGTGCAGCATGTTCGGTATCTACGCAAAAGACTATTGTTTTTTGGAAGCGGTCGCCACTTTGCCTGAGGTAGTCTGATACCCATTTGGCCACGCGCTGGGTGCGCTCGTCGATGACAAGCTTACGATCAAAATCTTTTTGGTTATAGATTCGGTCTTCAATTTCGTGACCATTTTGGTCGGTTTCCCCTTTCTGGGGACGGTAGCCTTCCATATCGACATCCAGATGCACCTTAATGACTTTGTAGGGTGCAAGAAAGCCATCGCTAATGCCCTGTTTGAGTGTGTAGGTGTAAACAGGCTCGCCGAAATAATGAATGTTTGAAACATACTCGGTTTCTTTGGGTGTGGCGGTGAGACCAATTTGTGTGGCATCGGAAAAATATTCGAGAATTTCTCGCCAAGCGGAGTCTTCGGCTGCGCTACCTCGATGACATTCATCAATAACAATAAGATCGAAAAAACCGGGTGAAAATTCGCGGAATAATTTTTGCCGCTCCTCCGGGCCGGTGATGGCTTGATAGAGGCCAAGGTAGATTTCGTAGGCGGTGTCTATACGACGTACTTTATCAATGGCAGTCGGTATAAGGGTTTCGGTGCCGTCTGCTCTTTCAATTGTTTTGGCACCGGTGCTGAGTTTCGCCATCGCTGAACCGAAGGGACGAAAATCATTGACCATAGTTTGATCAATCAGCATATTACGATCCGCTAAAAACAGGATGCGTTTTTTCTGTCCCGCTTTCCAAAGTCGCCAGATAATTTGAAAAGCTGTATAAGTTTTACCGGTGCCCGTGGCCATGACCAACAAAATACGGTTTTGACCTTTGGCAATGGCCTCCACCGTCGCATTGATTGCATTGCGCTGGTAATAGCGAGGTTCTTTGATACTGCCGTCGTTGTAATAGGGTTGCAGGATAATTTTTTCTTGCTCTGGAAGCAGTTTTTTCCAAGTACAGTATTGTGCCCATAACTTAGCGGGGCTTGGGAATCCCGCCAAGGCCAGAGTGGTTTCCATTTGGGCGCTCTGGCCGGTGCTGTCGTGAAACACGAAGCCATCACCGTTGGAGGAAAATACAAAAGGAATATCCAAGGTGTGTGCATAATCCAAAGCTTGTTGCATACCGTCGCCCACGGCATGCTTGTTGTCCTTGGCCTCAATCAAGGCAATCGGGAAATGCTGGTAATAGAGGATGTAATCAGCGCGTTTAGCCTTGCCTCGGGTAACCAATTTGCCACGAACAATCACACGACCTTTGGTAAAAAATACTTCTCGACGTATCTGCAGGGCCTCATCCCATCCGGCTTGAACGACGGCAGGCGTGATGTACTTGGCACAAATATCGGACTCGCTTAAGGTCTTTTTGCTCATGATTCCTGCTGTAGTCGTTAGGTTTTTAGCGTGGTGAGAAGAGTCACCAAGCGGTGCAGGTCGGTATAAGGCTCTATGCCATTGTGGGCAGTGGTAAGTTGAGCCAGTTGTTCGGCACGTTGGGTGGCTGCACTGGAATAGTTGCAGGTTTGTTGGTAGTAACCGGCCCGGCCTTTGTCATAATCAGGCAGGTATTGACGTAGTCGCTGATAAACGACGTCGCGGTGCAATGGGGCAAGTATGTCTTCGAAATGTAATAACAGCCATAATTCAAAGCACGGTACCGAAGCGATGGCTTGGAAGCTGACAGGTTGTTTCAGGTCATTGCGCAATTTGCCGTTTAGTGCCGCTGCTTTGCCAAGCGCTTGGTGATAGGTGATGTGATCGTCACGGTCAAAAACGGCAAAAACCTGTTCAAAGGCATGGGGTTCAATGTATTTATTCTCGTCGCCGTTGATGAACAGGTGTTCTGCGTATTCCACTACTTGTAAAGGTGATGTGCCATATTGGCTGTGCTGTACCTGTACGTTAGTGGTGCTTAAGCGATACTTGGTACGAATTTCATTTAAGTAGAGCGGTTCGGTTTTGCTACCTTCACTAACAATGAGAATACGATCATAGCCCTCACGTCGGCCTGATTTACGGGCCAGTTGTTTGGTTTGCCGAGCCTTGGGTTGATTGTCTTTTCCCATGTACAGCTACCGGTCAGCCTGCCGCTTGCGCGAGTAAAGGTGGGTCATTAAAAAACGGCACAGCACCATAGCGTCCGGTTAAGTAGCCACGTTCCCAGGCTTCGTTTTCACGCGGACTAAAATCGCTAAGTGGATATAATCGAGTGGCTTGATCATTATCTTTTTCAGTAAACCAGATTTGGTCGCGCCGAAACAAAGTTCGATCGAGCAGCGAAGAGTCATGGGTTGTAAAGAAGAGTTGCGCACCGTGTGGGTTAAGTTCTGGTTGGTGGAACATACGCACCAATCGTCTAACCAATAACGGGTGCAAACTACTGTCCAGTTCATCAACAATCAGTAAACGACCATGTTTAAGTACATCGAGTACGGGAGCCGCCAGAGCATATAATCGTTGGGTACCTTGTGATTCTTCATACAATTCAAAACTGGCAGAGCCGCGTTCTGTCTTGTGAACAAATTGTGGCATGAGCATTTCTTGTTCGTCGTGCATAATTTTTGCCCCTTCGGGGCCAAACATGATTTTTTGCTGAAACCCTTGGCGCTGTACAGTCATGACATCACTGATGCTGATGTCCGCAGACGCAAGAAAATCACGTACTGCGCGTCTGCCACTTTCGGTTTGGAGTAGTTCAGTGGTGTGATCTGGAGGCGGAGTCAAGCCTGCGCTGAAATATACCGGTTGTTCTACCAACCAGCTAAATACCGGACCCAATAGCTCACTGTTTAGCTGCGCAGCCGTTGATAAAAACAGTGCGTTGGAGCGGGTACTGTCCTGCCAAAGCTTGCGTGGGCCGGTGAGATGGGTACTGAACTCGTAAATGGAACTTTGGGTTTTTTCGTCAAACTGGCGACCGAACCACTGTTGCGGTTTTGCAGTACGATAGACCAAGAGCCATTCGCTAATAATTCTTTCAGGCGTCAGGCTAAAACCGTATTGATGGCGTACCCCATTAAAGATAAAGGTGATTTCAAATTCGGTGGGTTTTGCAGCACAAGCCGCATCCAGACGGAAGGGCTGAATGTTAAAAGTTTGTCCAAGCTGCATGAGTGTTGCAGATTCAGCGACCAAAGCACGCATAAAGGCCAGTGCTTGTAGTAACGTGGATTTGCCACTGGCGTTGGGGCCATAAACCACAGCACTACGAACCACATGGGGCAGGCTTTTGATGCCGGTCGATGCCAAGTGCGTATCGGCGAGCTTTTTATCTTTTGACGCAACAAAACTGATAACTATTTCATCGCGAATTGACCGGTAGTTACGAATGCGAAATTCGAGCAGCATGACAAGCCTCAATTGCAAAATTAATTTAAATTATGCGCTTTTTATTCAAAATATAAAGTAATTTTTTATTTATGATGCATTATTCTATCGAAATATTATTTATGATAGCGGTATTAATGGCTTGTGGGATTATTCACTTGGGTGATTTTTATTTTAAGTAGCTGGTAATTCTGAGAGGCTATTTGACGAATTATTATTTATGCGGGTGTGGTGGTTGAGGATTGTATTCTGGTCAGTCTAACAATACTTCGGACAGTTTACGCAGCGATAGCACCATAGTTACATAGGGCTGCAAAGCCTGGGCTGGATTTTATGGCAGTAAAGTCCAACCCTAAGTGGCAAGAAA
>JBAXTQ010000112.1:0-11970 GCA_037130115.1 Methylococcaceae bacterium | reverse complement strand
ACTCCAGTTGCAGGTTGAAAAGCCTATCAACGGAGAGCGAATTACTTAATGCGTATATTTGCGTATAAAATTAAGAGCAGATAATCATGGAAACCAAAGTAGGCGTGAAAGAATTCCGGGCAAATTTGCCTTCGTATCTGGAGTCCTTGTCGCCGATAGCGATTACTCGTCACGGTGAGACAATTGGCTATTACATCCCGGCACGACATGGTCACAATCAGCAAGACCTTGATGCTCTCAGGAATGCTGCGGCAAAATTGGAGGCTATGATGTCAGCTTTACGCGTATCAGAAGATGACGTTGTTGCCGAGTTCAAGACACGCCGCTTGACTGACAAGTGATGAGTCGTATTTTTGTTATTGGAGGAATGTTATGAGTTTAGCCGAACAGGTTTATCAAACCATTAAACCTTTACCAGAGCCTGTGGTGCAGGAAATTTTGGATTTTGCACTATTTTTGCGTCAGCGCGAAGAACAAGCTGAATGGCAAAATATTATGAATGCCCAGACTTGTTCGCTTGAAGACTGGGATAATATTGAGGATGAGGTCTGGAATAATGTACCAGCCATCTGATATTGTCTTATTGCCCTTTCCGTTTACCGATCTTTCTGCCAGTAAACAACGCCCTGTGCTGGTCGGGGTTTGCAACCACGACCGAAACGTTTGCGGTTTTCAATAACTTTTAAAACATGAGTAACGGGGTTGCAAACCCCGTCACGCTTCAGGAATACCCCAAAAATATAATCTAAAAAACCGATATATTGAAATTTCCTGTATAAATGACATTTTTTCATAAAATGTATAGAGAAATTAATATGATGGTTTTTATCAGAGTGCTGTTTTGTATTGTAATAACTTCAATTATCTCAAGTTGTTCGAGTGGTTATAATCAGAAGGGTCAATTGTATGAATCCTCCCAATCCTCCCTGCCAATTTCTCAGGCAACACAAACTAGAGATGCTGCCCTAATAAGGCTTGAAAAAGCAAAAGTTAAGCGTGAATTAGCGAAGTTACGTGAAGAAATAGAGCAGGCTGAAGCAGAATTAAAGATAGCTCAAGCAGATCTTAATAAATACGAAGAAGCGTTGAGGCTTGAGATCCTGCGCTTAGAATCATTAAAGGCACAACAAAATACTACTGGCTCAACATCTACCGGGCCTCGAGGAGGAGTCTATCATTATTCAAAAAGTGGGAAAAAAGTTTATCAAAAACGACATTAAAATTGTGGCTACCTTCCCTCCATATTAAATTCGTACGAATTATCGTTATGCAGCATTATTAAATGAGTCAAGGGTACGCGCTATACGAACTCCTGTGCTGGTCGGGGTTTGCAACCCCGACTGAAACGTTTGCGGTTTTCAATAACTTTTAAAACGTGAGTAACGGGATTGCAAACCCCGTCACGCTTCGTTTATAATTTCCTTTGTATTTGAAATCATTAAAATACCCAAAAGGCTTGATAGCATTAAAAAGATTGAAGGAGGTAATGGAACTTCGGATATTGATAAACTAGATATTCTTGCTGTTCCCGTTAACCTTGAGACCGTATGAGGTTTTGTAAAGTCTACACCCCAATCTATTCCATTAACGATCAGAGAAGTATATTCTTTAGACCAAAAGATGACTTGGAATGGCGGGTTATTAATAGCCTTCATCTCAAGCTCTAAGTTACTTATAAGCTCATTGGCACTCATGTTGCGATCGTAACTAAAAAAGGCATTATTCAATATAAAGCTAGCACCATTGTCTTTAACTTCCCCATTCATTTTAATAAATTCATCATCGTAAAATTTAGTATCAGTGGTATAAGGCTGAGGTCTGTAGCTGGTCGATATTGCCGTCTTCATGAATGAAGATGATGAGTTATCACCTACCGTCCAATCTTTGTAATTAGTAAGTTTGTTCCATACTGAATTAAGCGGGGAATCTATAATAGGTTTCCCAAAATAACCAATAATCCTGTCACCACCACTATCGCTAACAATTGGGTTGTCTATTTCTAATTTCATGCTAACAGGCAAAAACACATTACCGTTTGCAGTAAAATCAAAATTGACTGTAAGTATTCTTGCTTGAGCTGTGCCACTTAAACTCAAAAACAATAAGAGTGATGTAATTATTCCTTTGTGATTTTTCATAATTTTTTTATTGATTGTTAGGAGGTGGCCTCATAGCGGCTCAGTCTATGTTTTAACGCACCAGTGCGTAGGGTGTATAAGCGAAGAGTCATACACCCGATAGAATGGTACGAACTATCGTTATGCGAAATCATAAAATGAGCCAAGGGTACGCGCTATGCGGACCCTATCCCGAATTATTTAACTTTAACCATTTTGCCCGACACGGCTGTTAAATGCTACAATCATTGAACCATTTCTCTAACTGAGGAGGAATGGTTTTCAGGATCTCATGAGCGTTAAAAGGACGATAAATTTTTCCGACTATATCTGTGGGGAGAGCAGGTATGGCTTGATCTTTTAAAAGTAGAATTCGCTTTGTTTGGCTCAGCATAAATCCAACTTCGAGAGCCACGTTAGGGTTAAACTCTCTGTAGTTAATTTGATCAAAAACAGCGATAGCAAAATTACAGCCATACATATATGTTAAAACATTATCCCAAATATCATCGGTGTAAGATTTTTGATCGGCTCTCACTGGATTTAGACCATGATCAATGCAAGACTTTTCTATCGCGCCTAATATCTCAGGGAAAGGCGTTTCATTTTGAAATCTCATTATTACGAAGACATTTTTATCAGGGTTTGGGTGATCTTGGTGAAACAATTTGAGCGAGGAACTAATATACTGATGATTTTTGGGGAGTGTTGTTTTTATCAATGCAATACCTTCTGTCAGGATTTCGATAACTTTTTTGGCTTTATCATCACCCAAAACGCACTGACAAATTTCTATCAAATTGTCGGAGAAGAGCACAGAAACTCGAATATACTCGTCTGCTGACAAATCGAAACCAAAATCTGCTTTTTCAATGTGCTTAAATGTCAAGGTTAGAGCCTGACAGTTTTTTGGAACATTATGAAATGACTCAAGAAAATTTTTAGATTTAATTGTCTTATCGTATTGTCCATCTTTTGTGCAGTAATGATATTCGACCATTTCAAGATCAATAGGCCAAAATTGCTTTAACTCAGTTAAAAGCTGGCTGACATTCCTGATAAGAGTATCAAGTTCAAGGTTAACATAGTGTGATTTAAAAGAGCTGTGAATTGGATTTATTATTGCCACATTCATCGGATAGAATTCCCCAAAATTATTTTCATCGCTCTATCCTGGTAATACACGCATAGCAGTCCGGTATTTGGAAGCTGTTTTACCCAAAACGCTTTGAAAAGGGTACGCGCTATGCGTACCCTATATCCAATTATTTAACTTTAACCATTTCCTTGCCATCGGTAGCAAAGCGGCAGATGCCCGGTGCAAAGTTATCGCAATCTTTTGATTGTTCAACCTTGGCACCTGTTGGGCTAAGATGAACTTTTAACTCGCAAAAAGTCGCTTCACTTTCAGAACGCTTTTTCATAACCAATTCGTTTTCAGCGACGACTTTGGCTTCACCTGAAACTGCACCTGTGCACGATTCTCTTCCGGCTTCGGCGTCATTCGGTTCAAAATCTACGTCTGCGCTGACTGTAATATCATCTTTGATAGTGGTGACTTTTAAATGTTGAACATGATTTCCATCGCGCAGTACATAATGATCAGTTGCGGCTAAGGCGTTGCCGGAAACCAGCATTATGGCGGTCAGAAACAAACTTTTTTTCATGGTATTTATCCTTTTATAGGTTAATATTTTATTGATCAATCGTAATCTTTAGCATTTTACCTTACTGCAAGCGTTAACTAAAAGGCTATAACTCAATCTTCAAGTTTTTAATGGTTGATTTTGGGGGCCGCGATAACCAACAATAGGCGTAGGCCGGAATAAGACCACCCAAGCGTAGCGCGTGGTGGCGTTTCCGGCACACTCGTAGCGGATGCCGGAAACGCTTATTCTCGCTTGCGCTCGAAAAGTCTTATTCCGGCCTACGGTGTTTCTGATATTCAATCTTAACATTGGATTTAAAGGCGTTCAGCAATAAGAAAACTTGAAGATTGAGTATAAACATATCAAAGTCCATAAAACCTGTAAAATAGTCATCGTAAACAACCCTGTTACCCAAGATAATTACAATACTCCTTGTCGGTAACGCCAACTTATATCTCAATGGCCAAACTAAATCCCGAACAACAAGCCGCTGTTAAAGCGATAGATCACCCTTTATTAGTCCTTGCCGGTGCGGGGAGTGGTAAAACGCGGGTGATTACAGAAAAAATTGCTTATCTGGTTAAGCAAGGCTTACCTGCGCGGCACATTGCGGCGGTGACATTTACCAATAAGGCGGCCCGGGAAATGAAAAGTCGGGTTTCAAAATTACTGGATGATACTCAAATTCGTGGCTTGCGGGTTTCCACTTTTCATTCCTTGGGACTGGATATATTACGAAAAGAGCATAAAGTATTGGCTTATAAAGCCGCGATTACGCTGTTTGATGAACAAGATAAACAAACACTGTTAAAAAATCTGATCAATCATGGTGCAAAAGATTGTGATCTGGATAATCTTGACAATTATGCCCGGCAAATCGGGCAATGGAAAAATGCCTTTGTAACCCCTGAACAGGCGCAAGCCACCGCGACTCGCGAGCAGTACGCAGCGGCGGGGATTTACAATGAATACACCCGCAGTTTAAAAGCGTATAACGCCGTCGATTTTGATGACCTGATTTTGCTGCCGGTGTTGCTGTTTCAGCAACACCCGGCGGTGTTGGAAAAATGGCAAAATAAAATCCGTTATTTACTGGTGGATGAATATCAGGACACCAATATCACCCAATACCAATTGGTTAAATTAATCGCCGGAGCGCTGGGACGCTTTACTGTGGTGGGTGATGATGATCAGTCGATTTATGCTTGGCGCGGAGCGCAACCCGAAAATCTGGCGCAATTACAAAAAGACTTTAGCCGTTTGCAAGTGATTAAACTGGAGCAAAATTACCGCTCTACCGGCCGCATACTTAAGGTGGCGAATCATTTGATTGCCAATAATCCGCACGCATTTGAAAAACGACTGTGGAGTGAATTGGGTTATGGTGATTCACTGCGCGTTTTAAGTCATAAAAATGACCAAGATGAAGCCAAGCAAATCATCTCGGAAATCATTCATCATAAATTTAAAAACGGTGGCAGTTATCAGGATTATGCCATTTTATACCGGGGGAATCATCAATCCCGCTTGTTTGAGCAAGGTCTCAGGGAAAATAACATTCCTTACGTGATTAGTGGCAGTTCATCGTTTTTTGCCAATTCAGAAATCAAAGACATACTGGCTTATCTGCGTTTGTTTGTTAATCAGGATGACGATGCGGCGTATTTACGCATTATTAATACGCCCCGGCGTGAAATTGGCCCGACGACCTTGGAAAAACTGGGCACTTATGCCAATGACCGACATATCAGTTTATTTGCGGCCAGTACCGAACTGGGCTTAACCCAAAAGCTGTCCGAGAAATCCATCCATCGACTGCACAAATTTCACGATTGGGTGATCGACACCGCCAACCGTATTGACACAGGCGACACCTTTGTTGTGATTGAGCAGGTTATTAATCATATTGGTTATGAGCAATTTTTAAAAGAGGACAGTAAAAGCAAAGAGTCCGCTGAACGTAAAATAAAAAATGTTTACGAGTTGATTGAATGGCTTAAACGCATAGCAGACAAGGAAACTGACGGCCAAAAACCCTTGGCTGAAATTGTCGCCAAAATTATGTTGATGGATATTATGGAGCGAAATCAGGAAGCAGAAGTCAGTGATCAGGTCAGCTTAATGACGTTGCATGCAGCCAAAGGACTGGAATTTCCGCATGTTTTTCTGATTGGTATAGAAGAAAATATTCTGCCTCATCAAAACAGTATTGAAACGGATAACATAGAAGAAGAGCGTCGTCTGGCTTATGTTGGTATTACTCGCGCCCAGCGCACCTGTACTTTTAGTTACTGCACACATCGCAAGCGTTATGGTGAAATCACTGAATGTGAGCCCAGTCGGTTTTTAAATGAATTACCGGCCGATGATCTGGAATGGATTAATAAAAAACAGCTAACACCGGAAGTTATCAAGGAGCGCGGCAAAGCCAATCTGGCAAACCTGAAAACAATGTTATCGTAATAGTTTGCTGATCGGTTACAATACACACTTTTAGCGCCCTTAGCTCAGCTGGATAGAGTACAGCCCTCCGAAGGCTGTGGTCGGTGGTTCGAATCCACTAGGGCGCACCAATTTATATTCTCCCCGCCAAGTCTGCGTTTTTGGTTCATCATCGCTTTACCCGCTAGCTTTTATTTAGGGCTGGCAATTTGGCTATCAATTTAAACCGGGACAAATAAAAAAAACTGCTATTGATCCCGGGAACGCTGAGCCCTAGCTCGGCGTAGTCACCAGCAGACAGTATCCCATGCCGAGCTGGGGCTCGGCGTTCCTTGAAAGAATACAAAATCAGCCCATTCTATGTCTTGACTGTTTCCCATAAATTAAAACACCTCCGCCTGTGGCATTCTCTATTATCGAAGCCATGCCAAAGTCAGGATGTTCAATCGAATGAACCAAGACATTAATATGATGCCTTTTTGTATTGATGACATGGGCTTCGTCAAGAATGCAAGCGAGTTGCTGAGAATTTAATAGTAAGGTTTTCATTTTAACCTATACATTTTTATTAAAAAATGCCTGGGTTGGTGTTATTCTTTTTTTGGAAATTAACAAAATCTTTCCACTTGTTATATAGCTCAAAGCAGATAGTATCGGCGTTAGCTTTATAGTTATATTGCTCAAAAATTATAACGCCATTACCTATTTCCATCTGCACAATCAGTGCTTTTCCAAAGTAGGGGTGATTAATCGAATGAATTAATGCATCAACACAATTATCTGTACTGATAATAACGGATTCTTCAATAATGGCAGTGAGTTGATGTAAGTTTATTATTTTTGATTTCATTGAATTTATTACCATGGGTTTAGATAATTGCTTACTAATAAATTTAGCAGATATATCAAATTTTGCAGGTTTATATGGCGGCGTCTTATAAAATACTTTTAAGTGTCTGTTTGAAAAAAGGTTTAACTGCTGTGTTTTTGGTTCGGGTTAAAGTGGGTCATCTGCCTATCTATTGGCAGTGTTTCAGAACAGCCTGAAATAGTTAATTATTATTTGCAGTTTCAATAGTCAATTAATGCTAGTTTGTACCGAGATAAAAGCGTAGAGTAAGCGTTAACTTAAAGTCCGGAAATGTACAATTACAAGCATTTATCAATTTTCCTTGCTGGTTTAAGACCTCGACCTTTAGGCCGAAAGGAGCGTCCCGCAATAATACGCGCAAGCGATTATTGCTTTATCGGGCGGATTGGGGAGGGGATGCAGACCGCTTCCCAATCTTTGGCTTTCATCCCAACGGGATGTTTCCTTATTGCTAAATAAACAGCCACAGACTTTTCGATTAAACTTTTTAGAATATCCGAATCTCTGGCAACTTTTACAGGAAGATTTTTTGTGGGTTACCTAACTGACTGCCGCAAGACACCGTATTATCAAGATAAACATGAAACTTAAATTCTTTGCACTACCTCGTACCTGGCAAGACTATTTAGATCTCGAGACTATAACAACCCCCATCATTATGGCAATTTTACTGTGTTTTGTGCTTGGGTTGGGTGCTGATAAAATAGTCGTGCATCAATTTAAAAGCTACGAGGAAAGTAAAGAAAAGCAGAAGGCATTTGACTTGGGCGATCATCTGCGTTCGACGTTGGAGTTGAAAATTAATGCCGCGTTAAATCTTGAAGGGCTCAATGCCTATCTTATTGCAACGCATGGAATATTGCGGCCGATTGAGCTAGAGGCCTTGCTCTCTGCCTCATATAAACAGAGTCAATATATTCGTAATATAGGTGTCTCGCCAGATAATCATTTACAGTATATCTTTCCGGTTGCCGGCAATGAAGCGGCTATCGGTCTTCATTTCGCCGAAGTACCCGCCCAGTGGCCTATGATTCAGCGTGCCATACGAGAACGCAAGCCTAATCTGGCAGGTCCGCTGCAATTGGTGGAGGGTGTGTCCGGACTTATCTACTGGGTACCGGTTTTCATGCCGGATGGTAGCTACTGGGGTCTAATCAGCACGGTTATTAATACCGATGATTTTTTGGGCTTCATTAAGCCCCTGCTCGCTAAAACGGGCATGGAGGTCGCTTTGCGAGGTCTTAACGGACAAGGCGAACAGGGCGCGGTATTTTGGGGTGACCCGGCATTGTTTGACAACAAGCGGACTCTTCATAATATTCAGTTGCCAGGCGGTTCCTGGCAACTTGTCGTTAAGCCGTCCATCATTAATGTTGACTCACTCTGGTTGTGGCGCTTGGTTTCTACGCTGCTGATTATCCTGTTATCGGTGCTCGTTTTCATCACGCTCTTCGCGTGGAATCGCAGTCGGTTGCTTTCACTTCGGTTGGTAAAAATTACTTCCAATATTCCCGGGATGGTTTTCCAATGTCAGTTACGCATAGATGGCAGTACTTACTTTCCTTACGTCAGTGAAGGCATCAGGGATATATTCGAACTCAATCCGATGGATATTCGCAACAATGCAGCCAAAGCATTGGCGCTTGTCCACCCGGATGATGTCGATGGATTATGGTTTACCCTTCAGCAATCAGCAAGTGACTTGATCCCGTGGCATCATGAGTTTCGGGTAAAACTTGACGTTAATAAAGTGCGATGGCTGTTGGGCAGTGCGACAACCGAGAGGAAGGCTGACGGTTCAACGCTTTGGCATGGCTTAATCACTGACATCACCGAGCGCAAGCAATTAGACGAGCAGTTGCGTATTAGTGAAAGTACGAAAAAAGCAGTGCTGGAATCCAGCCTGGATGCCATTATGTCTATCGACCAGCAGGGTAATATTTGTAGGTTTAATCAATCCGCGTTGGCTATGTTCGACTATACAATGAGTGAAGTGATGGGCAAACCCATGGTGGATTTACTGATACCTGAACGCCATCACGAATCGTATAAGCGCGGTTTTCAGAGTTTCTTAACAACCGGGAAAAGTGCCATGTTTGGAAAGCGCTTTGAGCTGGTTGCCCGGCATCGTTGGACGGGAGAGTTTCCTATAGAAATTTTTATCTGCGCGTTTGAGTCTGACAATAAAAAATATTTTACCGCAACATTACGGGATATTACCAAAGCCAAGCTGGCGGAGACGAGTTTACGCGAGGGGCGAGAACAGGCTGAACAGGCAAACCAGGTTAAATCCCAATTTCTTGCTACGATGAGCCACGAAATCCGCACACCACTTAATGCCTTATTGGGCACTCAGGAACTGCTGGCAAAAACAACATTGGATGATACTCAAAAGAACTATGTAAAGCTGGCAATAGATTCAGGTAATAATCTATTGACGCTGGTTAATGACATTTTAGATTTAACTAAAGTAGAGGCTGGAAAACTGGATATGGAAAACACGGTATTTAATGTGATAGAGTTGGTCAATGACCTCGTACTTCAACAAGCAGTAAAGTCACAGGAGAAAAACTTAGCGGTGTCCATAATCGTAGCCCCCGATGTTTCACTATGGATAAGTGGCGACCCTTGGCGTTTTCGCCAGGTTTTACTCAATCTGGTGGACAACGCTATCAAATTTACGCCCAGCGGCAGCATCACGGTAAAATTGTCGTCGCGACTTGAAGAAAACGGCGATGGCGTGTTACTGGTTGAAGTCCTCGATACCGGTATTGGGATAGCTGAGAAGATTCAGCCACAGTTGTTTGAAGTATTTACCCAAGCCGACCCTTCCGATACGCGCAAATATGGCGGCAGTGGTCTAGGGCTTGCTATTTCCAAACGTTTGGTGGAATTATGGGGCGGTCACTTGGGGATGGAGAGTCATCTCGGCGTTGGCAGCCGTTTTTGGTTTAGTTGTGGCAGCGCGGCGTGTGCCCCGCAGGCGATATTAACCGCTAACGAGCTGGTTGAAGAAAGTCCTGAACAACCTGCTGCTGTCGCCCAACTGTTATTAGTCGAAGACAGCATAATCAATCAAATCGTGCTTGAGAACATGCTGATCCTCGGAGGCCATCATGTGGATATCGCCGATTGCGGTACTGCGGGCATCGCAGCGGCAGCGGCAAAACAGTACGATTTAATTTTTATGGACGTATCCATGCCCGATATGACCGGGATGGAGGCGACACGCAGCATTCGCGAACTGGGTGGTGGTGCGGCAACCGTACCCATTATCGCCATAACCGCGCATGCTCTAAAAGGCTACAAGGAAATGTGCCTGGCCGCCGGCATGAACGGCTATATTACCAAACCAATTACAATAGATGACTTGTTGGCCACAGTGCAGCAATGGTGCGGCAGTGCAGCCACCAAGCCCGCGTCAATCAAAATCGTTACGCCAATTGATGTAAGTTTGACGATGTTGGATGAAGACGTTTTACGCCAGTTGGTAGACGTTTACGGCATGGACAAGATGCCACAGTTAGTGAACGTTTTTATAAATGAACTGATAAAACGCTGTAATGCTATAAAATCGGCCATAGAGCAACGGGATTTAACGGTGTTGTGTCGTGAGGCTCACACCATAAAAAGCGGGGCGGCTATTTTTGGTGCCAAACCCTTACAAGCGTTAGCCGCAGAAATAGAGGCTTGTAATAATCAAGACAACCTTGCAGCGACACTGTTACTGGCAGACCGGCTATTGCTTTGTGCCGAGGCGACTTTGGCCGCTTTAGCGCAGCGCCATGACGCCACAATTGCAGCTTAGGCGTGAAGCGTGACCGGATTTACAAACCTCGATTGGCATCGGTACATCCAACCCCCATTATTTTTTGCTCGACAACGTAATTTTTAACTATTTTTATGACCTCATTACCGAAAAATACGCCCGATAAAAGTAAAGAATCAACTCTGCGAACGTTGCTACGAGATGCTACGCACCACCACCATGTACAGCTTAACAGGCATCTTTTACTCGCGGAATTGATGCAGCCAAATTATCAGTTAAGCCATTACCACACTCTGCTCGGCACCTATTATCACCTTTACCAGCTATTGGAAGGACGTATTAACACATTTCTTAATGGCCATCCGGATACCTTTGATTATAGTGCCCGCTACAAATTGCCCTGGTTAATTAACGATCTGGCTTACTTTAAAATTGATCCTCTGGCACTACCGCCTTTATCGCCATCCGCGACTGATTTTTTATTCATGGAGACTGTCGGCCAACTGGTCGGAGTGCTGTATGTTGCAGAAGGTTCTACACTGGGTGGACAGATGATCGCGCAACTATTGGCTAAAAATTTCGGTTTCACGCGAGAAACCGGTAGCTGTTTTTTTACCGGCTATGGCGAAAATACTCAAATTTTCTGGCAACGTTTTGTTGCCTTTTCCGATACCTTGACTGGCGACAAGCGCCAATGCCAGGCCGCCGTGGATGCCGCCTGCCAAACCTTTCAGCTATTCAATCAGGTGCTTGATGACGCTGCGCATCAAGACCACATAACGGTATCGTAACCCATGAACAACATCACTAAAGAGGGGCTGGAACAAGCACTGCAAATCTGTGCGGCAGAACCTATTCATCAGATAGGCAACATTCAGCCGCACGGTGCGGCACTGGTTTTAAGTGCCGACAGCCTGCGCACGGTACTTCAGGCCAGTGCCAATATTGATCGGTTCATGGATTTACCGGCCGGGGGGGCGCTTGGCAAGACGCTGGTTGAGTTGATGGGGACGGCTTCGGCGCTTCAGGTTGAGCAGTTGCTGGAAAACGCTCAAGCACACAAAACGGCGACCGGTTTAGTCAATATTGTCTATCAACAAATAGCGGTAGATATTGATGTCA
>JBAXTQ010000111.1:0-12116 GCA_037130115.1 Methylococcaceae bacterium | reverse complement strand
TTTATCACAAAAAATGCTAATAATCTCTGTAGGTCGGGTTAGGCGCTAGCCGTAAACCCGACACAGACACTTCGATTTGTCGGGTTACGCTGCCGCTAACCCGACCTACGCGACTGACTTTTTAAGTGCTATGCTACATTATAAGGTGAAAACTTAAAAAAAGGGCAGGATTATGCCCCTTTTTACCGCAAGAAGAAACTATCAATTGCTGACGGTGTTATCTTTGGAGATTTTTGGGGTTACAAAAATCAACAATTCAGTATTTTTTTTAATAACTGCTGAATTTGTAAATAGAAACCCGATACCCGGCAGATCACCAAAAAACGGGATTTTATTCTTGTTAACGGAATCAGTACCCTCATAAACCCCCCCTAAAACAACCGTCTCGCCATCTTCAACAAGAACCGACGTTTGAACCTGCCTTTTATCAATAGCTTTATTTTGTGCAGTACTCTGTGCCTCATTGACGCTATCTTTTTTAACCAGCAAATTCATGATAATACCTCCGCTAGGGGTAATTTGGGGAGTCACATTCAGTTCAAGGGTTGCATCCACATATTTTACTGTTGGCGGGTTAAGCCCTGATTGCGGCGTTACCGCTGGAACTTGGACGCCTTGCGTCATAACGGCGGTGCAGCGATCCATGGTCATGACCCTTGGATTGGATAATAACTCAGCTTTTCCTTCATTTTGTAAGGCCGAAAGCTCAAGATTCAACACATAATCGGCTGCCCTAGCGAGCGTCATTCCCAAAGCGCCCGGGGGGGTAGCACCTATCGCTGCCGCACCCATATCAACCAGCAAAGCATTAGGATCCAACGGGGTTCCGCCTGCTACGGTTCCTTGTGTACCCTTACCGCCCATGGCAAATGAAGTCCCTGTAGCTGAGCCCCCTCGGGCTACACCAAACTTAACGCCTAAATTTTTAGCAAAATTATTATCTGCAATAACAACCCGCGACTCAATCATCACCTGGCGTACTGGAACATCCAGCTTACGAATCATTATTTTTAATCCCTCCAGTAGTTTTGCTGTTTCTCGGACGATTAAGGTATTGGTTCTGACATCAACGAGTGCTGATCCCCTTGGTGAGAGCAAGGGTAGTGAATTATATGTGGAATTCGATTCTGTATTTTCCTGATTTGCTTGGAAGGACTTGCCAGTAAAACCTTCTCCATAGGCTCTTGCAGTGTTAATTCTATTTTCAGCTCTCTTTGATATCATGTCATCAATTGAACCACTAGACGAACTGGACGAACTGGACGAACTGGAGGTACTATTGCTCACTCCACAACTTCCAAAAGCCCCCGTATCTTTACCATTTAACAGGTTTCTAAAATTTTCGGCTTTGGCATAATTAATTTTAATATATTCAGTCATCAACGGATCTATTTGCTCAATAACGGTCGCCGTCTCTTGTTGTTGTTGTTTATACTCCTTAATCTTACCGACCGGGGCTATCAACGTAACCGTACCGGACTCAAATTTCTCCAATCCCTTGGTCATCATAATAAAATCCAGTGCTTCATCCCACGGCACATCATCCAGTTTTAAAGTAATTGTTCCGTTGACATCGTCACCGGCCACCACGTTTTGTCCGGTAAACTCGGCAAGAATGGCGATAACGCTGCGTATGTCAATTTCCTGAAAGTTTAAAGACAAGCGGTCACCTTTATATTTTATCCGTACTCTGTCAATCGCGTCTTTTTCTTCAATACTTAACGGCCGAAATTCAATCGTTAACAAGCCTTCAGATTGAAACAGGGAATAATCATAAAGCTCGTTTTGTGGTGTCACCGTGACCGTGGTTTCCTGTTTTGAAGCGACGGTATCAATAAACTTAATCGGGGTTGCAAACTCGGACACATCCAGTCTTTTCGCCAGATTTTCCGGCAAGCGGGTATTCAACAGGTTAATGACCACTTTTCCACCCTCCTGTTTGGAGTTAACCACGGTGTCGGGATTGTCTAGATAGATCAGTATGCGTCCTTCGCTTTTATCGCCCCGCTTAAAATCAAAGCCGCTAATAACTTGCTCGGGTATTAAGGTTTCCACCATGGAGTTAACATTTTTCTTGGCAACCGGCATTTTGGCTTTGGCTGCAACGGGTTTTAAGTTGACGGCAGCAATGGTTTTTGCACGGTTTAACGTCAGCAACACTTTATTGCCCGACACCTTGGTTTCAAACGGCGTAGCTTCAAGCAGGTTAATCACCACACGAATTCTATCAGCCGCTTCTGCGATATAAATAGTGCTCACCCCCGCTTGGTTAACCGGAATCATTTTTTTTGCCAATCCATTGGTAACACCGACAAAATCCAGGGCAATACGCGCCGGATTGTCCGTTTGAAATACTTTAGGTTCAACCGCAGCTCCATTCATGTCCAGTTGTATTTGTAATTTTTCGCCGGAAAGTGCAACGAAATCTATTGCTGTAATGGCCAAGTCATCGGCGTTAACCGGTGCGCTTTGGCATAGCAACAAAAACAAGAGCGGGCAAAAGCCTAAAAAACGCCCCACTTGATTTAAAACAATACTGCTTTGCTGAGTCTTCATTACTTATTCCCAAAATTACTCTGTTAACGCTAATGCTGTTTGTTGCTCATGCCATACCCCCGGCTTTTCTGTGACTATTTCCATCAGTTCAATTTTATCAACGCTGATGCGGATAATTTTTCCGTAATTTTTCCCCATATAATTACCCGTTTGAACACGATGAATGCTGCCGTCACCTGCTTTTACCAGTCCCCACAAGTTTGATTTCATTTTTATGGTACCGACCATTTTCAAATCTTCCAAAGGCAATAGCTCCAGCTCTTCTTTGCGACGGGTAAAATTAGGTCGTATGCCACTGCCTGTTGCTGGCACCGGTGTTACATCGGGCTGTTCAGGTTGTGCCAGCGGTTTAAAGGGATCACGAAGACCTGTGGGGTTAAATATAAAGGTTTCAACCGCCTTAATTTCAGGTAATGGTGGTATTCTTCCTTTAGGTGCGCCCTTAACTGTTGAGATATACTGCTTTAAATCGGCAAAGTCGTCATTGCCACAACCGGTTAGACAAGCCAAAATAATGGCACAACCGATTGATAAATAGTGTCGATTTTTATTTGAAAAAAATAAGCCAGGGTCTGTCATTATTTTCTATCCCGCTTCTTCTTGGCTCCAGTACCCACTGAAGCTGTTTTATCTTCCTCGTTGTAAGTCTTTACCACGGCACTCATCAGCAGTTCTCCCAGCTTGCCTTCGGGGGTGATTTTGACATCGTGCAGGGTCACAATTCTGGGCAAAGAGGCCAAGCCACTCACAAACAACCCCAGTTCTTCGTATTTCCCTACCACCTGTATATTAATCGGTAACTCTGAGTAAAAGTCTTTTATGATGGACGCTTCCGGCTTAAACAACTTAAATTGTAGACCACTCGCCAAACCTGTTTGCGAAATATCAACCAACAGGCTGGCAACTTCTTCTTCGGTGGGCATTTGCCGGATCATTTCATCCAGTAATGTTTCAATTTGCTTTAATTGATCCTGATAATCCTGAAGATTAACGGCTTTTTTTTGTTTTACCTCAAAATCAGCTTTTAATGTCAGCTCTTTCTGCTTGGCAGTATCCAGCGTTTTTAGCTGATCCAATGTGTCAAAATAAACCCCGGCACTGACGACGGCAACGCAAGTAACAAGTATGATTGCTATTTTAACGGGTTCAGGCCAATTTCCCGTCGCATGAATATCCCAATTAATTTCCGACAGATTCACGGCTACCTCCCATTTCAGCTTTAGCGCCGGACTTTTCTTGCGTAGCACGTAGGGTAAAATCACTTAACTGTTCCGTACCCGTTTTATCGGCAGACGGTTTGTCGGGTGATCTAATCACGGTCAGTCCGGGTGTTTGCAGCCAGGGCGATGTCTCTATGGCTCTCATAAATGCCGAGACTCTGGCATTGGATTGTGATTTGCCCTCAAAAATTAATTCTGATCCGGTTTGCGTAAATTTGCTAAGAAAAACACCGTCCGGTGTCGTCTTGGCGATTTCATCAAACAGATGCACTATCTCCGGGCGACTTTCTTGTAATTTTTGAATCAGATCTATTTTAGCCAATAATTTGTGTTTTTTTTCTTCAATGATATTAATGTCTACAATTTTTTTATCCAATAGCGCAATTTCGCTTAACAGTAATTGGTTTCTTTGTTCCTGATAGCTGTTTAAGCCTGCCATATAGGAATGAAGCAAGCCCAGTATAATAATGCCCACCAAAACCGATAGCGCGATGGCATTTAAAAAATCTTTCTGCTTTCTCTTAAGTAGCACTTCCCGCCACGGCAGTAAATTAATTTTTGTCATTAATCAAAACTCCTTAATGCCAAGCCACAAGCAATCATCATTGCCGGTGCGTCACTGTATAAAGTGTCCGAATTTATTTTATTCGACAACGTCATATTTATAAAAGGGTTGGCGATATAAGTGGGGACGCCTAAATTGCTTTCAACCAATTTATCTACGCCTTGAATGGATGCGCAACCGCCCGCCAGAATAATGCAGTCAATGGTTCTGTTGGCACTTGAGGATACAAAAAACTGTAATGATCGTTGGATTTGCTGAACCATTGCTCTTTTAAAAGGGCCCAGTACATCTACGATATAGTTTTCAGGCAATCCGCCATGCCTTTTTCCCATACCGGCTTCTTGGTAAGAAAGTCCGTATCGACGTTGAATTTCTTCGGTTAATTGCTTGCCGCCAAATTCCTGTTCCCGTGTATAGATGACCCTGCCATTATGCAATAGGGTCAAGGTTGAGATAGTTGACCCTATATCGGCAATGGCCACTGTTTTAGCGCCGGTTGAGTTTTTAAAAGGGTCGGGCAGCAATGAAAAAGCATTTTCCATCGCGAAGGTTTCAACATCGATAATACTGGCTTTTAACCCGGCTTTTACTAATGCCTCAACACGGTCGTCAACATTTTCTCTTCTGGAGGCCACGAACAGCACGTTAACCAAGTCAGGATTGTTATCGTTGATCCCTTGCACTTCAAAATCGAAATTCACTTCATCCAGTGAATAAGGCACATATTGATCTGCTTCAATCATGATTTGGTTTTCCATCTCAAAATCAGATAATGAGCTTGGCATAGTAATCATTTTTGTTATTACCGCCGATCCTGAAACGGCAACCGTTGCTTCATTCAGCTTGGACTGGGAGCGCAGTAAAGCCGTTTTTATAGCCTCGGCTATCGTATCGACATGGGCAATATTTTTCTCAATAAGGGGAGCTTGATGTAACGGTGCTACCGCAAAGCTTTCAACCCGGTAATGGGGGCCTGATTTACTTAATTCCAGTAACTTTACAGCGGCTGAGCTAATATCAATACCAAGAACAGCATTCTGTTTGCGCTTAAACCAGCTCATGATAACCTCTTAAAAACGGATTATTAATATGTAATGCACTGCTTTTTTATTGATTGCCGGCAAGATGACCTATAACTTGATCTTCAAGCCTGTTTACAAATGATTTTATAAGGCCTTTTTGCTCTAGTGTCTATTGTTGACTGATTTTAACTGTAAAGTATAGCTTTCACTAGCGGATTATACTTTGCGCGGCGACTATTTTAAATTTTTGCGAGTCGTAGGCCGGAATAAGACCACCCAAGCGTAGCGCGTGGTGGCGTTTCCGGCATACTCGAGAGGATGCCGGAAACGCTTATTCTCGCTTGCGCTCGAAAAGTCTTATTCCGGCCTACGTCTGTCTTGTTATATTTTTTGGGTAACAAAGGGAGGCATTTTTAGGTGTTGACAGGATTACAACCAAGGCCAACCTGAAGAATCTACATAAATAGGGGAGGAGATTTAAAAGGTGTTTTTTCACAAACGACTTTATTACAATTCAATCGTTAACAAGGATCGATGTCATGACAGTACACGAAGATGGTTTATAACGGATATATTTTACCGGCATAAGCAATAATCCCGCACTTCAAAGACTTATCAATAAGTCATTGAAGTGCGGTGTTATTTTGCTCATTATCCGCTGACAAGCAAGGCGAGTACAACGAGTTGTTGTGTACGCTCTTTTTAAAAAAGATTGAACTATAAGCGGACTTAAAATTTTGAGCTTTTTATTTTCCGTATTTTTTACGGAATTTATCAACACGACCGGCTGTGTCAACAACGCGCTGTTTGCCTGTATAAAAAGGATGGCATGCAGAACAAACTTCTATCTGCAAATCTTTACCTAATACAGAACCGGTTGCAAATACATTACCGCAACCACAAGTTACCGTAATTTGTTTATATTCAGGATGAATTTCTGGTTTCATATTACTTACACTTTACCCACAAAGAGACTACATACAATTAAATAACCCCATATAATACGTTTTTCATTAACAATTGGCAACCCTTGTTGGATTTATGCGCGTTATTACTTTAAATGCCAACGGCATCCGTGCGGCAGAACTCAAAGGTTTTTTTACCTGGATTCAGCAACAAGAGGCCGACGTTATTTGCCTGCAAGAAACAAAAGCCCAAGCGTGACGGGATTTGCAACCCTGTTACTCACGTTTTGAAAGTTATTTAATCCTTCAAACGTTTCAGAAAAATCGTAGAGCCTTATCCGTGCTTATCAGTCAAATTCGTGTTCTGTTGTTGATGCTATTCGGCTCCCGCCGGTTTGTCTTGATCATTCCAGGGGGCGACTTTAAGCAACAACAACATGCCGGGTATGGCGATGACAAAGCAAAACAGAAAAAAAGATACCCACCCAAACCATTCCACCAAATAACCGGTAGCGGCATTGGCAAAGGTGCGTGGCACGGCTGCCAGACTGGTGAATAAAGCGAATTGGGTTGCGGTGTAAAGAGGATGTGTGGTGTGGGCGATAAAAGCCACAAAAGCCGCCGTGCCCAAGCCTACACCCAACGCTTCAATGCCGATAACCATCGCCAGCCAGGGTAGGCTGTGACCTATTGTTGCAAGCCAGGCAAAACCCAAAATAGCAATCATCTGTACCATACCAAAAAGCCACAAGGCACGATTAATACCGAGACTAATCATCCAAATCCCTCCGAGTAATCCACCGATAACACTCGGCCACAAACCGGCATTTTTGGCGACCAGTCCAATCTCTGTTTTACTGAAGCCCATATCAAGGTAAAACGGTGTAGCGAGCGCCGTCGCCATGCTGTCGCCCAACTTGTAAAAAAAGATGAAGGCAAGCACCAGGCACGCTGATTTTATCCCCTTGCGCTGGATAAATTCTTGAAAAGGCTCAACCACGGCAGCCCGGAGTGTTTTCGGCGCACCATTTTTAAGCAGGGGCTCAGTGACCAAAAGCGTCATGATAATACCCGGCAACATAAACAAGGTGGTAATCAAAAATACGCTATTCCAAGGCAAGTGATCTGCCAGTATCAGTGATAAAGAGCCGGGTATTAATCCGGCAATTTTATAGGCATTAACATGTATGGCGTTACCCAGACCCAATTCGGTATCCAGTAATAATTCACGTCGATAGGCATCCAGCACAATATCTTGGGACGCGCTAAAAAATGCGACCACAAAGGCCAGATAAGCGATAGTCCATAAGTCCAGATTGGGATGCAGCGCACCGAAACCTGGAATGGTCAGGAGTAATGCCGTTTGCGCGATAAACAGCCAGCCACGCCGACGTCCGAGCGGTGGAATGTAACGGTCAAACAACGGTGCCCATAGAAATTTCCAGGTAAACGGCAATTGAATAAGTGCGAACAAGCCGATGGATTTCAAATCCACACCTTCAGAACGTAACCAGGCCGGTAACAGTGCAATTAAAATATACAGCGGCAAACCCGAACTAAAGCCGGTGAATATACAAATGAGCATCCGCTTGTTGAGCAGTACTTCCCTGATGTTCGTGTTATTTTTCACTGGAGACCTTAAGAGTTTGTTGCAGGAGTCGTACTAAAGAAAGGGGAATGTAGTATTTTGAAAGATTTTGAAAGATTTTCACCACAAAGACACGAAGAACACGAAGAAAAGCGCAATGTGGTTTAGTGGATAACCAAACTAAAGTTACGATTCACATAGTGCAAAAAAACTGTACTTATTCAGTCCCCCTCTTTGAAAAAGAGGGGTTAGGGGAGATTTTATTAGATAAATCCCCCTCATTCCCCCTTTTTCAAAGGGGGAGGTGAATACTTACAAAAAACTTCGTGTTCTTCGTGTCTTCGTGGTGAATTTTTAAAAAATCAGACTTTGTGGTGAATTTTTAAAAAGCACCGCACGAGTTGTGCGGTGCTTTAAAGCTTTCAACCATTAACTAAATAATGAACAAAAATACTGGCTGCGTAACCAGCTGCAATTGCAGGAGTCCATTTTAAATGACTGAAAAAAGTGTACTTATGGTTGGATTGACCCATTAACGCAACACCGGCTGCTGAACCGACAGATAACAAAGATCCACCAACGCCCGCAGTTAAGGTAACTAATAACCATTGATACAAATCCATATCCACATTCATGTTAAGCACAGCAAACATAACGGGAATGTTATCAACAATGGCAGAAATTATACCCACCAGAATGTTGGCTGTGGTCGCGCCCAAGCCGTCATACATGGCACCTGACAATAATTCAAGGTAACCGATATAGCCTAAACCGCCCACAGCAAATACGACACCGAAGAAAAACAACAAAGTATCCCATTCGGCAAGACGCACTTTATTGAAGATGTCAAAACCGACTTCATCTTCAGCTCTGCGGTTCTTTTTCAAAAAGAAACCATACAGCATCAACACGGAAAGACCGACCATCATGCCCATAAACGGAGGCAAATGTAGTCCCTGTTTAAAGCTGACCGCAGTCACGATAGTCAACAGGAATAATACGCAAATTTGAATCGCACCGGGCTTTAATACAACGGCCGCTTCCGAGGTTACTTTGGGTTGCTCATCAGGCACTGCAAAATACATAATTGCAGCAGGTACGGCGTAATTGACTGTTGAAGGAATGAAAAGCTTGAAGAAATCAAAGAACTCGGCATAACCCGCTTGCCAAACCATTAAGGTGGTGATGTCGCCAAAAGGACAAAACGCACCGCCGGCATTGGCAGCAACGACCAAATTTACAAAACCGATACTGACAAACTTCTCGTTATCCGCACCAACGGCCATAACCACTGCGCCAACCAGCAAAGCGGCTGTCAGGTTATCTGCCACTGCCGATAAAAAGAAAGTGATGATACCGGTAATCAAAAACAATTTACGATAACCAAACTGTCTTCTTACCAACCACGAGCGCAAGGCTTCAAAGACGTTGCGTTCAGCCATTGAGTTGATATAAGTCATGGCAACCAATAAAAACAACATTAGCTCGGCATATTCTTTCAAATTGTATTCGAAAGCTTCGTGCATCGCTTCAACTGAAACACCTTTTTGCGATGCTAAAATTGCCGCGTGTGCCCAGATAATACCCGCTGCAAGAATAACCGGCTTGGATTTACGCATGTGCGTAAATTCTTCGGTCATAACAAAACCGTAAGCGATAATAAAAATTAAAACGGTATAAATACCTCGCTCAGTCCCGGTCATACCCAGACTTTCAAAACCACCTGCCATTGCCATTTGAGGTACCAGCAATACCCCCAACAAAATTAATAAAAATCGCACAAAAAAATCCCCCTACTCAGTTTTATAGTTTGTAAATATAATAAATTTTAACGGTTAATGGTATCACCAACTAATAAGTTTTGTCATTTTATGACGCACAGTATATGATTACCGGCCATGATTATTCCCCAGAAAGGCCTATTAAACGCTCATCTATGTATCAGTATAACGATAACGACCAAATCCTTGTTGACGAACGGGTAGCCCAATTTAGAAGGCAAACCGAACAATATTTAAAAGGCGAAATATCTGAAGATCAATATCGCGCATTACGTTTACGGAATGGCCTTTACGTTCAAATTCATGCACCTATGTTACGAATTGCCGGCCCTTATGGTCTGTTTAATTCCCGACAGTTGCGTAAATTAGCCCATATTGCCCGCACTTATGACAAAAACTATTGTCATTTTACCACCCGGCAAAATGTTCAGTTTAACTGGCCCAAATTAGAAGAAGTTCCCGATATTCTGGAAGAACTGGCCAGCGTACAAATGCATGCCATTCAAACCAGCGGCAACTGTATGAGAAACACCACATCCGATCATTTGGCCGGTGTTTGTATTGATGAAATTGAAGATCCTCGCCCTTATTGCGAAATTATTCGTCAATGGACTACCTTACATCCTGAATTTGACTACTTGCCGCGTAAGTTCAAAATAGCGGTAAGTGGTGCCCTGCATGACAGAGCGGCTACGCAGTTTCATGATGTCGGTTTGCATTTGGTTAAAAATGATGCCGGCGAAACAGGATTTAAAGTCATCGTCGGTGGTGGCTTGGGTCGCACCCCGGTCATAGGGCAAGTGATTAAACCGTATCTGGAAAAAAAGCACCTGCTGTCTTATCTGGAAGCCATACTGCGTATTTATAATTTATTCGGTCGTCGTGACAATAAATACAAGGCACGCATCAAAATTCTGGTTAAAGAATCCGGACTGGATAAATTCTCCGCCTTAGTTGAACAAGAATGGCAACTGATTAGAGACGGCAACGAATTAAGCAATGAACGCATTAATGCGATGAAAGCCCAGTTTGTCGATCCGGCCTACGAAACTGATGCAGTTCTTGATACCGGTTTTAGCGAGCAGCAACAAGAAAACAAAGCGTTTGCAACCTGGGTAAAACACAACACGGCAACCCATAAAATACCGGGTTATCACGCGGTCTTTTTGTCATTAAAAGCACCGGATTCCCCTCCAGGGGATATGACCGATACCCAACTGGATGCGGTAGCCGATCTTGCCGATCAATACAGTTTTGGAGAAATCAGAAGTACGCACCGACAAAACCTGATTCTGGCTGACGTAAAACAAGCTGATTTATTTGCACTCTGGCAACAACTGGATAGTTTGAAACTGGCAACGCCCAATATTGGCACGGTCACGGATATGATTTGCTGTCCCGGACTGGATTTTTGCTCTCTTGCCAATGCCGGCTCTATTGGTGTTGCCAAAGAAATCAATGAAGCCCTTGATGATATGGATTACATTCACGACATCGGTGATTTAAAAATCAATATGTCTGGCTGCATGAATGGTTGCGCTCACCAAAGCGTCGGTCATATCGGCATTCTGGGGGTTGATAAAAAGGGCACTGAATGGTATCAAATAACCTTGGGCGGTTCTTCGGAAAATAAAGCCGCCATAGGCGAAAGATTGGGGCCTGCCGTTGCCAAAAATCAGGTAACCAAAGCTGTCACCACTATTCTGGCTGTTTACGTCAAAAATCGCCTGAATGACGAATCATTCCTGGACATGGTCAACCGTGTTGGCATTACCCCTTTTAAAGAGCAAGTCTATGCAAATAATTAAAGACCAACAGATTATCGATGATAACTGGAGCTATGTTGCTGATGAGGCCGACTTAAAAGCCGGTAACATCAGTGTGTCATTAGCCCGTTGGCATCAAGATAAAGCGCGATTACTAAGCCGTGAAGGCAAGCTGGGGGTCAGAATTGGGCCCTCCGATGTCGTTGCTGAGCTTGCCCCTGATTTGAACGCTATTCAACTCATTGAACTGGATTTTCCGGACTTTGCTGATGGTCGTTCATTTTCACAGGCCTGGCTGTTGAGAGGGCGCTACCACTATTTAGGTGAAATTAGGGCAACCGGTCACTATATGACCGATCAAGTATTTTATTTGTCGCGGGTCGGCGTAAACGCGTTTAATCCGGAAAAAATTGAAGACCTGCCGATTGTTTTGGCTAATTTGAATGACTTTACCGTCAAGTATCAAGGCTCCATTAATTAACGCGTAGGTCTATACGAATCAACTTAAAGATATTAATTCACCACGAAGACACGAAGTTCACGAAGAAAAACAAAGCAAAATCTTCGTGTTCTTCTTGTCTTCGTGGTAAATATCTTACTTGATGTCATGCGTTCGGGATTACAAAACCCTATACACATCAATTTAAATATATTACAGACCACGAAGACACGAAGTTCACGAAGAAAAACAAAGCAAAATCTTCGTGTTCTTC
>JBAXTQ010000110.1:0-12127 GCA_037130115.1 Methylococcaceae bacterium | reverse complement strand
TACCAATCTTTATAAATCAGAAACCGCTGTTCTGGTTGTTAAGACTTTATCAATCAGACCATAATTTACAGCGTCTTCAGAACTCAAAAAATTATCTCTGTCAGTGTCTATCTGAACTTTTTCCAACGGTTGACCCGTGTGGAAAGCCAGTACTCTATTAAGCTTGTCCCTGATAGACAAAATTTCTTTGGCGTGGATGTCAAAATCAGAAGCCTGACCTTGAAAACCGCCCAAGGGCTGATGAATCATCATTCTTGAGTGCGGCAAACAATAGCGTTTATTTTTAGCGCCACCGGTTAGCAACAACGCCCCCATACTGGCCGCCTGACCTATACAGAGTGTACTTACATCAGGTTTGATAAACTGCATGGTGTCATAAATTGACATCCCTGCCGTCACTGAACCGCCCGGAGAATTGATATATAAATGAATATCTTTATCAGGATTTTCAGATTCCAGAAAAAGTAACTGGGCAACCACCAGATTGGCCATGTAATCTTCTACTTGACCCACTAAAAAAATGACCCGTTCTTTTAAAAGCCGTGAGTAAATGTCGAAAGAGCGCTCGCCTCTGGCCGTTTGCTCAATAACGATAGGGACTAATCCCCCCGCAGCTTCCAAGGCTTTCGCTTGATTCATTACATGATGATTATACATTTAATGTTCCTTAGTTTTGTTGTTTATCCATAACATCACTAAAATTGACCTGCTCATCAGATACTTTTGCCTGAGCAACCAACCATTCAATGGTTTGATCTTCCAAAACCATTTGCTGAACTTCATTCAAGCGACTTTCATCCGTATAGTACCAATTAACGACATCCTGAGGGCGCTCATAGCTTTTCGCCATCTCTTCAATGGTTGAACGTACTTTATCATCATCCAGTTTAATAGCATTTTTTTGGATGATCTCACCTAAAATCAAACCTAATGCTACACGACGCTTAGCCCGCTCTTCAAACATATCTCTTGGCAGCTGTAGATCGTCCAGATTCATTTTCTGTCTTTTAGCGGTCTCAATATAAGGCTTAATCAAATTTTCGGTTTCGATATCAACCAGCGAATTTGGAATAGTTAGCGGAATCTTTGCATATAAAGCATCCATTACCGAACCCTTCAACTTGCTACGCAAAGCCAACTCCAGCTCTCGTTCCATGTTGTTTTTAACATCGACACGGAAAGATTCAACCGAACCGTCTTCAATACCATAAGCCTTGACAAAAACTTCATCAATTTCGGCAATTAACGGCTCTTCAACCTTGATAACGTCTACTTCAAACTCAGCGGTTTTACCTGCCAGCTTTTCGTTACCGTAATCTTCCGGAAAATTTAAGGTAAAGGTTTTATGCGCACCCACTTCAAGACCCACCAAGTTTTCTTCAAAACCGGGAATCATTTTTTTCGAGCCACAAACAACCTGAAAATCTTCCACTCTACCCTCGGTAAAGCTCTCTCCTTCAGAAGTACCAGAAAAACTGATAGTGATGTTATCTTGCTCTTGAGCGGGGCGATCAACAATGTGCCACGTTTGCTTCTGAGCTCTTAACTTCTCAATCATTTGGTCAACATCACTATCATTGACAGTGGCTACCGGACGCAGAATTTCAAGCTGAGTAACACCTTCCAGAGAAATTTCAGGATAAACTTCAAATACAGCCGTGTATTTAAAGCCATCAACTTCATCTAAAGGCTGAATATGAGGATGCCCTACCGGCTTTAAATCTTGACCCTCTATTGCGTCAAAATAAGTTTCATTAATCAGGTCGCTGGCAATTTCGCCACGAACCCTGTCACCAAACATTTTTTTAACGACTTGCTGAGGCACTTTACCAGGGCGAAAACCATCAATTTTAACATCGCGTGCCAACGACTTTAATCGCACAGCCATTTTCTCCTGAACAACGGCTTCGGGCACGCTAACAGTCATTTTTCTGCTTAATTCTGATGTCTTTTCGACAGAAACTTGCATTTCTTTACCTCACATATTTATAGAAGACTTTTTATGAATACCGATAGACGGCTTAAACGAGCTGAAGATAAAACAATCAATTGTTTTATTTTATAGAATTTGGATGGTGCGAATGGAGAGACTCGAACTCTCACAGGATAACCTACTGGAACCTAAATCCAGCGCGTCTACCAGTTCCGCCACATTCGCACAATTGAAGGGCAATTATAATGACATGTTGTCTATTTAACAAGAGAAATTTTCGAAATAAATTTACAATCAAATACTCACCGTCACATCAAAACCCAAAAGCCGAATTTCATCGGCAAATGAATTTAATGTTTCGGCCGAAAAAGGTGCCAGTCGTGGCGCCTCAGGCTGCATTGAAGACCTTGCTATGGTATACAACATCACTTGTTGCAAATCACAGCCGCTTTGTTTAATACGCCCCAACAAAGCTAAGTAAGCCTGCTTTTCCTGGTCAGAAAAGCCTTGCTTGTCAACATCCACCAAGCAGGTTTGTAGCTTTGTTGTGCATAATTTTGCGGAAATCATCAGGTTTTCAAAGCTGGCCTTGCAGCTTTGCGCCGAATTATTAATCAAAGCCCTGCCTTCTTCTGTCGCGCTATCCACTTTAAACCAGACTTCGCCGCCATAAGACTTTAATACCGACAAACCTGCCTGAACTTTAGATTGATGCACTAAACTGCCATTGGTAATCAGCACATAATGACTGCCCGGAAAAACACCCGCCTCAGTTGCAATTTTGCCTATCAAATCGACAGCCTTGGCAAATTCTTTTAAGCTGGTCGGCTCACCATTGCCGGCAATAGCAATATCTTTAATGACACGCTTATCTTCATCCACCTGAAAACGCTCATAGAAATCACCATTAAGCACGTTATCCAAAAAAAACCTTAACTCCTCTTCCAGCAACTTAAAATCCATTTCAGGTGCTGCACCGATTTTTAAATCGGGTATCTGACAATAAATACAGCGCCAATTGCAGGCATTATTGGTATTAAAATTTATACCGATAGACAAGCCCCCCATCCGCCTGGAAATAACCGGATAAACATACTTTAATCCGACAACATCGGAACAATGATCAGTTGTTGTTAATTTCGACACGACAAACCCAGCCTGAAAGTGATTTTAATCCCATTATTCTACGATGTTCTGATGCCTTTTATTTAATTTTTGAGAACATCTTGCGCTTAATTTTTTAATGACAGCCAGCATACGAAACTCATTAGAAATATTGCGCAACCGATGATGCACCTTTCATTTAAAATCGACAAAGCTAAAGCGCCAGATTTTGACCATCATTTTAGTGTAAATACAAGATCACTACCTTTGGTAGTCCTTACAAACTGGTGCAGGTGAGGCGCATCAAACAATACGCCACAACCCATTGATTTATAAATACCTAAAACCATAAATGTAAAACATAAAGAGGGCAACTATAAAAGTAAATCACTCATTTGTCTGCATACTTTATCTAATTTGTTGATAAAAGACTTACGTAGTTGACTCAAAAATAACAATATTAAAAGCATGCCTATCAATATAGAGGTATGTACCTCCACGACATAGGTAATAAAGTTTTCAAAATAGGCCGGCGTTAAATATTGCATAATATCTGCGAGCCATTTTAGAGGCCTGTTATTGGCCGCTATACAAAAATCAGGTGGCGTATCCAAAGGTAAGTCGCCAGCATTTTGCTCATAAGCTAAAAATGGATTAGATTTTATAGTGAGATTTTTGTCAGTGCCTTGAGCATTTTCTTGAATTATTTGGATACGATTAATTTCGCAAGCATTTAATTCGGCAACGGATTTAGGTTGATTAATCCAAAAATAACCAGATACAAGGATAATAGCCATGGTTAATTCGACAAAGACTCTATACAAAATTTTTCTTGCCCCGATTATTTTGTTCATATCAACTTCCAGCGTCGCCCATGCTGGCTTGCCTTTATTTTCCGGTTTTTGTTGATTTTCTACTGCATCAACATAAAACGGATTACTCGGATTAATACCGTCGACCACTTCAAAATGAGGTGGAATCCCATCCGGTGCATAGCCATCGCTCAACTCTTTAATTTTATTATATGCAGTAATGTGAATAGCGATAGTGCCTTTTAGTTTGCTTTGCTGGTTTTTTTTATTTTTACACAGTTCCGCCAGATTGCGAGGTCCGTAGCGATAATAAAGTGCAATACCATCCCGCGAATCATATAGCTTATCGTAAATATTGGCACCGTCCTGAATTGCCGAGAGATAACCCGAATGTAATTGAAGACCGTGGACTTGTGCTTTGGTCAGCATCCATAGTAAAGCAACATCTGACAATCCGGTTCGTGGATAACCACCGCCAACGTTGGAATGAACACCTGCAAACCAGACTTGCTCGACATACCCCTTAAAATTTGTTTCATCCCACACTAAAGGATGAAATGTCTGTCTTTCATCATCAATCGATAAGGCGTGATAGGCGTTTTCTATAGAGTCATTCAGTTCATAATCATAAAAATCATGAGCCAAGCAAGGGATCATGTTGGCGATTTTTTCTGCCGCTGTGCCTATTCCCTGCAAAATACCACTAAAATCCTTCGGGAACCCTAACGCTGAAACCGTGTCCCAAACGCCGATAAATTTAATATTGATATCTCCGTTAGGCGCATAATCTTTATCCTGAAGTGCATACTTGTTTTTAAATTTTTGTTGAACATTTTTGTCCTTTGATCTATAGGCATCAAATGCCTGTTTTACCAGCTTGTGAAATAGGTCACCCTCAAATATCCCATTGACTTCAGCGTGTTTTTTATCAACTAATCCACAAGCATTAATAAAGCCTGCAAAAGCACGGACGGTGGCCGCCCCCCGACTAAAGCCAAACAAAAAAATAGTATCGCCCGGAACATAACTCCTGGCCAGAAATTGGTAAAGATTCAATACATTGTCACGAAAACCAAAACCAAAGACTCCGGATAACGCAACCCAAAATTTATTCTTGTTCGTATCGCTTTTATCGGTGCCGACTCCCTGGTCGTAAAACGTATATTGGGCAACGTTAAAAACATCGACCGCCTTATAGATCTTATAAACATTGGTGTCCTCTCCATAACCACCTTTATTTCCTGTGCCATCGGAACATAACACGATATTTTTCATTTTTTATTCTCCCATTAATTATTCATGGATACGTATATACGATTCGGTTGCATAGGGTGTCATGTTTTTAAAGCTTAACCACCCCTGAAGCATAAGGTCTATCTGCTCAGATTCTTTTCAATATTGGCTATGTATTTATCGATAAAATGATGCTCGATAAAAGATGGAATCATATCCCGCTTTTGTTCAAAACTGCCTTTGATTCTTTCCAAAAAGCTAAACCAAAAACCAACGTCTTCGTGCAAATTTCCTAACGCATCGAAGAAGCGAATACTACCGCCTTCTTGATATTGATTGAGCCGATCCGGTATGCGCGGCACGATGTCGTTATCGTTAACAAAACGGAAATACCGGGATTTAATCTCCTCATCCAAGGCTTTTACAAAGACACGGTTTCCAACCCTCGGCTGCCCGAATGTATATAACCCGTTAATTGATTTATAAATACTTTTATCAATATCCAACGCCAGACGAGCGGCAGCCAATACCGCAAGCGCACCGCCCAAACTATGACCGGTAATCCATAAAGGTTGGCCATATTGTTGAATCTCTCCCAGTATTGTGATGATTTGCTTCCAAACGGAGTCCAAAGCCCGGTCGAAGCCTTTATGAGCGAGGCCATGCGAGGTCTCCTTAAAATCAATGCCGGCATTGGTAAGCCAATCTTTAAATTTTTCAGTACCGCGAAAAGCGATGACGATGGCACTGCCACTATGAGCAATAAAAAGCTGGGTATCGGTACTGGTCTCGTTAATAAATTCGGTATTAAATCCTTGTTCAAGAAGCTTGGTTCTGATTTGATCCTCCGATTGGTAGGCCAATTTTGAGGCCAGCGCCAAGGCATAAGCATTTTTTAGGGAGAATTGGGTGCTGTTGGGTTCAGTACTTAAATTAATCATGAGTTTTCTCTATGGGTTAACAAAAGGGGCATTAAACATACGTCATTATCGCCACCGCTCTTTAAAACAGAGAAGTTAGGGGATATTTTTTAAAAGGTGCTTTTTATTGCACCGTCTTTACAAATTTCTTAAACGTCACCGATTCATCCAGCAAGCGCTTGGCAACATTCCGCAAATCATTAATCTGTGGTGCAGGTAAAGAAAACGAGGTCGCCATATTGAAAAACCGGTTGCGTTCGGCAGGGTTGGATAAAAGATCAAAACCGATGTAAACAAAATCGAGCTGTGGAATTTTTGGGGCTGGAGTACTTAAGACGGCAGCCGGACAATGCCGTTGTAATTGGTTTTGGCAGGCCAGATAGGTGTTTTTGTCATTTTCCAACTCAGTAAATGACTTACGCAAGGTTTCTGTCGTTTCAAAAGAAAAATTATCCATCGGTACATTGGCAACTACTTTCAACACCTCTAAAACACTGGGCGGAATCGCCGTGGCGTCGTAATTTAAATCGGGTTGATTCTTGGCGTCGACAGTGATGATCAGGAGCTTTTTAATGACTCCCCCGTTCATTTTAGACTGAAGATTTAACTCGGTATCGGTTGAAACCAAGGCTTGCAAGGGACCGCGCAAGCCGAGATTATCGGCGATACCACCGTCCAAAAGATGTATAAAGGGTCGCTGCTTGCTGTCCTGATAGGTTTTAAATAACAGGGCATTTTTATAACGACTAGGATTGATGAGCAAATCTTTTTCAGCAGTGGCAATCCAGTCGGGTTGTTGTGAGTTGTAGCCGCAAGAACCGGCGTGATTATCCAGGGTCATGGGTGGAAAGGCTACCGGAAAATCAGACGAAGCAGCAACAGCACGCGCCAAAGCAACACCGCCAAGATCCGCACACATCGGGTCAAATTGAGCTTGTTCAAAAGTAAAACGTGAGCCCAAACTCATATCAGTGGCATTGACCATCAAATACGGCTTGGTTTTACGATTAATTAAATCTGCGTATTTGGCACCCTTAAATATTTCCTTATCGTAGAAATCGGTTGCCATATCAATACGACTGTACCAAGGTGAAGCCAGCCGCAACCAATTGCTGGGATAGAAAAATTGCGAAAATAAATCGCCCTCAATATCACGATAAAGAAAATCCCGCAGAAATCCGGAAGCGTTTTTGTCCTTAAAAATGGCCTCCCCAAAAGCGGCGTAATACCCGGCCGTAAAACTACCGCCGGACACCGAAGAAATAACATCGACCTCGCTTAGCAAGTTACTGTGTCTACCTTCCCAGACAATCGGGGTATTACGCAGCTTTTCCAAAACGCCATAAGATAAAGCCGCAGCACGCGTACCGCCACCAGAAAAAGTCAGAATAACGAACAGGCTTTCACTATTTTTTTGATCGTTGAGCTTGTCATAGCGATAGCCTTTATCGAGATTGTAGCTGTCCAGTTTAGGATTGTGTGGATAACTGGCACAGCCCTGTAACCCCAATAACAGTCCTATTAATAATAATGGGCACAAGATACGCATAACAAGCCCTCCTAATTAAATTCAATTTTATAAGGACTAAGTGTCGTCGTTTCTTGAATAACGGCATCCACTTTTTCTGGGTGATAATTTTTCAAACCATCCAACCTAAAACTGTGATGCCCTTTTACGATAAGTAACGTTTGGTTGGTTTGGCCCAGTTTTTTACCGTCAGCCAATACGGCCCGGTCTTCTTTAAATCTAACAAAAACGTATTCCATGCGGGTAACTCCTAAAAATCAGGATTGTCGGACATTGCCAAGCGTAGGCCGAAATAAGACTTTTCGACCGCAAGCGAGAACAAGCGTTTCCGGCATCCGGAACGAGTGAGCCGGAAACACCACCACACGCACCGCTTGGATGACTTTATTCCGACCTGCGTTTGTTGTTTGTTATGGTTGACTACCCAAAAATCAAGAATTAAAGAATTAAAGAATTGAAGATTGAGCACCCGTATTTTAAAATTTAAATAGTTGAAAATTACGTCTTGGCTTTTTTGGCTTTCTCCATTAATGAATCTAAAGTATCCGGAACCAAGCGTTCTGCAAATCCCGCCATAAATGCCCATACCAGCATCATCGCGTTCTTTTGTTCAAATTCTACGCAGCAAAATAATGCTCGAACGCCTATAGATTGACCACAAACACCAGAATCAGTATGCAATACCAGCGTAGGCAGCAAATCACCCAACAGTCCTAATAATGAAAAAACGCCAGATACCGCCAATAGATACATAATCATCGCAAAGATTGCGCCGCTAAAAATTAACGACAAAATATACCAAAGCGACATGCTTAACTTAATATCCATCGCATCAAGTACGCTATCGGTAAAGCTTGATGGTGCACCGCTAGCCTTTTCGGATCTTTGCAGCAAGCTCATACATGAGCCAATCATGCCTGAAAAAATAGTGAGTATTACCAGTGTAAAATGTTGCGGCTTTAAATCTTCCCCAGAAAAACTATAGTGATACAAAATAAGCAGCACTACGGCCATTAGCACTAAAACAGCAAACAACACGCCCAGAATGTTCCCCTTAACCTTATAAATGCTTTCTAACCGGAGTAGTTTGTAATAACCCAGTCGTTGCGTCTGTCGGGTAAGGCTAATGATGTCACCGCGAATAGCTTCTTCCAGTTTTATACAATCAACAGATGGTTGTTTGCTTTTCTGATCCGCTTCCCCCTTAGGTGCTGACTCCCTAAATTCTTTGGCAATCAGTATCTTGATTTTTTCTTCAGTTAAGTCGTCAGCAAGACTGGAAGCATAAACGCGATAAACCTCTTCACCGACTTGTGTGCGAAATTTTTGCCGCACAGCCCATAATTTAGATATTAAATCGGCGCGTTTTAACTTGTTAATAATCAATAACTCAATAGACCATAGATTACTGAGTGATTCAACATGGAAACCTTGGGCAAAAGATGCTAAAGAAACGCCGACCTGACTCAGTATTTCTTCCCGATCACTTGCATTTAAAAAAAGTAAATCCGCGTGAATGACTTCTCCAAGCTTGTCCAGTAAATCCCGTTTTCCGTTTAAACTGCTAATCGGTGAAGAAAAAATAGCATCAATGGGTTTTAAAAAATCATGAGTCATTTACCAATACCTCACCTAATGAAAAATCAGAGGACAAGTTGCTTGTTAGATTAAGATGACTTCAAGATATGCACTCTTTTATCAATATTCCTTGCTGGTTTAAGACCTCGGCCTTTAGGCCGAAAGGAGCGCCCCGCAATAATACGCGCAAGCGATTATTGCTTTATCGGGCGCGGATTGGGGAGAGGATACAAACCCCCTTCCAATCTTTCTTTCATCCCAACGGGATGTTTCCTTGTTGCTTTAAAAAAACATTTCCTGTCGAGGAACCCACCTTTCTGTTTCAACTTCGGGGATCACTTGGCAAAAAAGAGCCGGTGACCTGCTTGTAAGCGGTTGACGTTTTCTCGCCAGGAATCCCATCAATTTTGACAAAAACCCCTGGAAAGCCATTAAGCCAACGCTGCAAGTCTTCAGCTTGTTTAAAAACAGTTGGGTTACTGGATTTAGTTGTTGCATAGCTAACAACCAGAGGTGAACTTTCAACAGTTGGCTTCGGCTGATCGGGAAATTCGATTTGATGCAATTCTGCCAAACGCCTTAACAACACGGCCGTACCGCATTGTTTGGAAGTAGCAGTATCAGACCACCTACCGTCTGCAACATATTTACCGCTGGTGTAATGATTGGAAAAAGACCATAAATACGGGGTCAGTACATGCGTGTGATAAAGTCTATAACCCCAGCCATTGTATCCTTCAAGTTGATACAACAGACCGGACAAGCTCCAATCGATTTTGGCTCCCAGTCCGCGCATCGCCAGAGCATCGGCCGCGCTTTCTTCCCAACTGAATGGTGGCTTACCTTTTTTTGGACGCCCGGCAGGTACTTGAACGGTACGGGCAGTCAAAGGATCTCCGTTATGCAAATGCGCCTTAAAATTCTGGCTGGCTTCCATGTTATGAATCACCGCGATAAAAAACCACGGAATACCTAATGGGTCGCCCACACTTTGATAACGTGCCGTATTGCCAAGTAATTGTTCGTCAAGTTTTTCAACGATGGAAAAATTCTTGGGTGAAATAATGCATGAATTAAATAATCTTTCATACTCCGTCTTCAATGCGGGAGTAAATGCTACTTTTGCCATTAACCTTCTCCTCAATACAGTTTATAGCCACCGTCTTCAAAACGATTGTGATTGTCTATTTACGAATCACTTTATAACTATGGGCAAACCCTAAATCCAATACCCTATTAATACATGGATGTGCCGGGTGCCTTAGTCGCGTAGGTCGGGTTAGCGACAGCGTAACCCGACAAATCGAAGTGTCTTTTTTGCAATTAGGCAACTCGCAATAAATAACCCCTCCCTATCGCGTCACGCAACGCCAGAGCGTGGGAACCAGGCTGATTCTGGGGATTGTTTTCTGCGTGCTACCTTATTAGCATTTTTTTGTGATAAAAAAGTGTCAACTACTTTTGGGCTTCTATGAAGGATACCAATTTCTTTTTAGTTTACAGACTCCGCTGTTGTAAGTTGTTAGCAATTTGTTATATATTCGTTAGCCCCTCCCTGCATCACACCAATAAAACCATTTGAGCGCTTCCCGATGGAACAGAATAAGACTTATACCTTTGGAACATTTCGTCTGGACACGGCCACTCAGCTTTTATGGTGTGAAGAAAAAAATGTCACGTTAACCCCCAAGGTGTATCGGCTATTACTGTATTTTTTATGTCATACGGGACGTCTGATCTCCCACGAGGAATTATTCGATGCAGTATGGGATGGCCGGATAGTGGATGATTCTGCCTTACGGCTGACCGTTAATTGCCTGCGCAATGCCCTGCACGACGCTAGCAAATCGCCCCGTTATATTGCAACCGTTTCCAGGCGAGGCTATCACTTTTTGGCCACAGTGACGGTGACTGCGTGTTATTTAATGGCTGAAATGAGTGAGACCAACCCGCTGAGTTATCGTCCTAAAGTCCGGAAGTTTTCTGACTGCTTTGAATACACTAACGAATTGGCCGACTTGCAGGCAGCTTTTCAAAAGGCATCAAACGGAGCGCGACAGCTGGTTTTTTTGAATGGCGAACAAGGCATAGGTAAAACAGCTTTACTGGATACTTTCCTTGCCAACGTTAATCATCCACAATTGGCCGTTTTGCGTGCTCGTTGCGTAAAAATGCAAGGCGTTACCGAACCGTTTCTGCCGTTGTTGGAAGCGCTCGAACGCCATTGCCGCGAATCTTATGGAAAAATGGTTATCGACCGCCTTAACCAGTTAGCCCCAACCTGGCTTTATCAAATGTTGACGGTGCTGAGTCCTGATGAAATAGCGGTGCTGCTGACAAAAGTAGCGCATATCAATACCGGTCGCATGGTGCGGGAAGGTGTCCATTTCTTTGAGACACTGAGTAACAACACACCCTTGATACTGATCCTGGATAATGCACACTGGAGCGACGACTTTACCCTGGATTTGTTCGGTTTTTTAATGTTTAGATGCTCGACAGCCAACTTGTTGATAATTGTCAGTTATCGTTCTTGCGAAACTGAACCCGCCGTACAGCGCATAGAACAAATACAAGCAGAATTATTGACACGCGGCTTGTGCCGGGAATTGAGAATGAAAAAGCAACGTGACTGCAACGTGTGAAAATTTCAGACATAAAAAAAGGGGTAGTCCCTACAAATCAATGCAGGTTGATTTATATCAACGAGTTACCGGAATAGGTATCACGAATAAGCATCTCCAAGTTAATGCCTCTTGAGTCAATCCCATTGCCATGGCAGGTGTTCGATGCATCCATTTTTTTGAAATCGTGACACGCCAGGAAGTGTAAGTGGCAGCCTTAAACTTTTATGGTGGCATCGATAATTGTAGTCATAGAGATTAATCCAAAGCGTATCCGTAAAATTTGCTTTCTTTTTACAATAACCCAATGTTTTCCTTTGTAAATAAGATACCCGTTGTCCAGCCATTCAGAGCATTCCTTAAAAATAATTGGCATCCCCTACGTGCTTTATTTT
>JBAXTQ010000011.1:0-44393 GCA_037130115.1 Methylococcaceae bacterium | reverse complement strand
AGCTATATGTTTGTCTATTTTTAGCTATATTTTTAACTACTTAGTAGTAGCTCTTGTTAAAATTATCTTTTTTAAAGCTCATCATGAGCCCCAAGATAATTTCTAATCACTAATTCAGTTAATTCACTCACCCATTCAAGTTTCATCGCGTTTTTTGTCTAATCATTAATTTGACTTACAGCTTGTGCAGCATAAAATTCAAGTGATGAACTTAAATCCAATGGACAGTTCTGTTCAGGATTTCTATAGTAACGGTCATTTGAAGTCCTATTTTATCTTGGTTTGGGGTGATGGCAAGTGTCAATCTATTATAGATAAATCTGCTCCTAAAAATAATTTAACCTTGCTGAAAACCCGTAGAAATACGTGGGTATTTTGTTTGTAAAAGCCTTTTTTACTCGTTAAAGAGGTTATTTATTATGTTTTTCGTAGAGAAGCGATATATTGTCTTTCTATTCCTTGCTATTTTAATTAGCGCCCCCATAATCTTCTAATCCAAGAAATTGTTAAAGGTTCCGTTTATGGAAACGCACAAAATGAAAGCGTTACAACAAAAAGATAACTTGATTCCGGTTTTACCGCTTAGAGATGTCGTGGTTTATCCACACATGGTTATTCCCTTATTTGTCGGTAGGGATAGGTCTATTGATGCCCTGGATGCCGCCATGAAGGATAACAAGCAGGTTTTATTGGTTGCACAAAAAGAGGCTGAAGTTGATGAGCCTGATTTTACCGATCTTTATGAGGTGGGTACCCTGGCTAATATTCTACAGTTGTTAAAATTACCTGACGGTACTGTTAAGGTTCTGGTGGAAGGGAGTCAGCGCAGCAAGGTGCTTCATTATCAAGAGACAGGCAGCTTTTTTTCAGCCGCAGTAGAGAAAATTGATGATGTTTTCAATCTGTCCGAGCAAGAGCAGGATGTATTGCAGCGTACGGTTATCAATTCATTTGATCAATACGTCAAATTGAACAATAAAATACCGCCGGAAGTTTTAAACGCCTTGTCGGGTATTGATGATCCTAGTCGATTAGCCGATACGATGGCCGCTCACATGACGCTAAAGGTGAGCGACAAGCAGGCTATTCTGGAATCTGCCGATATTGAAAAACGCCTGGAAGATTTAATGACCTTAATGGAAGGTGAAGTTGACCTTTTGGAAATGGAGAAAAAAATCCGTGTGCGTGTAAAGCAGCAGATGGAGAAGAATCAACGGGAATATTATCTGAACGAACAGATGAAAGCCATTCAAAAAGAATTGGGCGATATGGATGATGTGCCCAATGAGATTGAAGAGCTGCAAAAGAAAATTGCCGATGCCGGTATGTCAAAGGAAGCGAAAACAAAAGCAGACGCCGAGCTTAACAAGCTTAAATTAATGCCGGCTATGTCAGCTGAAGCGACGGTAGTGCGTAATTATATTGACTGGATGGTCAATGTGCCCTGGAAGAAAAAGACCAAAGTGCGGCATGACCTGAAAATTGCCGAGCAGGTTCTGGAAACTGAGCATTATGGTTTGGAAAAGGTAAAAGAACGTATTCTTGAGTATCTTGCCGTGCAACAGCGGGTAAAACAACTTAAAGGCCCCATTCTATGTCTCGTTGGGCCTCCAGGTGTTGGTAAAACGTCATTAGGAGAGTCTATCGCCAGGGCAACCAATCGCAAGTATGTGCGTATGGCTTTGGGTGGTGTCAGAGATGAAGCTGAGATTCGCGGTCATAGGCGTACTTATATAGGGTCTATGCCGGGTAAGATTTTGCAGAATCTGGCTAAAGTGAAAACACGAAATCCCATGTTTTTACTGGATGAGATTGACAAAATGGCGGCTGATTTTCGAGGTGATCCGGCATCGGCTTTGCTGGAGGTGTTGGATCCCGAGCAGAATCATACTTTTTCAGACCACTACCTGGAAGTAGACTTTGATTTGTCTGATGTGATGTTTGTCGCAACGGCCAATACCATGAACATTCCGCCGGCATTGTTGGACAGAATGGAGGTTATTCGTCTTGCGGGCTACACGGAAGACGAAAAAATAAATATCGCCATTCGTTATTTAATTCCCAAGCAGGTAAAAAATAACGGCCTTGAAGCGCACGAAATTGACATTTCAGAAACTGCAGTCAGGGATATGATTCGTTATTATTCCCGTGAGGCGGGAGTGCGTAATCTTGAGCGGGATATTTCAAAAATTTGTCGTAAAGTAGTTAAAGACCTCTTGTTGAAACCCGAGAAAAATAAAGTCATGGTGACTATAGAGAATCTGGATGTTTATTTGGGGGTTAAGCGTTTTAGTTATGGGCTTGCCGAGGAGCAAGATCAGGTAGGTCAGGTGACCGGTTTGGCCTGGACTGAGGTGGGTGGCGAGTTATTAACGATTGAGACTGCGGTAATTCCCGGAAAAGGCAAGCATTCGGCAACAGGCAAGCTGGGTGAGGTAATGAAAGAATCCATTGAGGCTGCAATGACGGTGGTCAGAAGTCGTTCCGCGCTGTTGGGCATCGATAATGAGTTGTTCCAAAATAATGATATTCATATTCACGTTCCTGAAGGCGCTACCCCGAAAGACGGTCCCAGTGCCGGTATTGGTATGTGTACGGCCATCATTTCAGCGTTAACCAAAATACCGGTACGGGCAAATGTAGCCATGACGGGAGAAATTACTTTGCGAGGGCAGGTACTGCCTATTGGCGGGCTAAAAGAAAAGCTGCTGGCGGCGCATCGTGGCGGTATAACAACCGTTATAATTCCTGCCGAGAACGAAAAGGATTTGATTGAGATACCTGAAAATATTAAGCAAAATCTGGACATTAGGCCGGTTCAGTGGATAGATGAGGTGTTGGCCGTGGCTTTGCAATACATGCCTGTTCCTATTGATAAAAAACTTGATGAAGAGCAAGTTAAAACGGATGTTGAGCCGGTTAAAATAATACAACAGGGTCTTACTGCGCATTAAAAATGTTTTGCCGATTTGTCGATTTTATGAACAAAGCCGCAAAAAACATGGCCTCTAGGGGTTTTAAAGCTTGACACCATGTTGCTGCTATTGATATAAATACCTGTGTTTCTTGTGCTGCTGCCAATCTAGCACAAGAATCAACATAGGTGTTTCATATAATATATAAAAAAAATTAACTTCCTTAGGGGGAACAATGAACAAATCCGAACTTATTGATGCTATTGCCGAGTCTTCCGGTTTAACCAAAGCCGATGCCGGCCGTGCATTAGATGGCTTTCTTGGTGCTGTAACCAGTGCTTTGAGTAAAGGTGAATCAGTTGCTTTGGTGGGCTTTGGTACCTACACTGTAAAAGAAAGAGCAGAGCGTAAAGGACGTAATCCACAGTCCGGTGAAGAAATTACTATTAAAGCTGCAAAAATTCCTTCATTTAAAGCTGGTAAATCTTTAAAAGATGCTGTAAACTAGATTTTTTTGGTTGGTTAGCTTCTTACCAAACACAAAAATCCATTATTTTATATTTAAGCTTGTAATTGTTTTAAAGATAGATTATAATGGTTGCTTAGTCGGGTGCTTAGCTCAGCTGGGAGAGCATCGCCCTTACAAGGCGAGGGTCGGGGGTTCGAGCCCCTCAGCACCCACCAGACTTTGGAGTGGTAGTTCAGTTGGTTAGAATACCGGCCTGTCACGCCGGTGGTCGCGGGTTCGAGTCCCGTCCACTCCGCCAAATTAAAAAACCCCGAACCATCTGGTTCGGGGTTTTTTTTTGCTTTATAAATTGAATCCTAAGGACTGATCTATGCTGACGAAAATTAGAGAAAAAGCACAAGGTGCTTTTGCATGGGGTATTTTGACATTAATTTGTGTACCTTTTGCTTTATGGGGCATTAATAATTATTTGGATACCGGAAAAGAAGCGGCGGTTGCATCGGTCGGCGATAAGGATTTTTATCAGCGCGATGTTAATAAAGCTTATGAGCAATATAGCCAAAATCTTCAGGGTTTGGGTGTTGATGAGCAAGCTATAAAAGCACAGGCATTGCAAAAGCTGATAAAAGACGAAGTGTTATTACAATATGTACATGCCGAGGGTCTTGTTGTCACTGATGATGAGGCGAGGGATTTTATCAAAGGTCTGCCTTATTTTCAGGTGGATGGTAAATTTAGCGATAAGCAATTTAAGTCATTACTGAGTTCACAACGGATTTCGTCCGCAGAATTTGTAAGCAGAATTAAAAATGCACTGATTATGGAGCAGTTTCAGCACAGTATTGTAGATAGCAGTTTTGCTACCCAATATGATGTGGAAAGTTTTTTTAAAATCCAAAATCAACTGCGTGATGTCGATTATGTCACTGTTCCTGTGCAAGCATTGAAGGAGCAACCGACAGACGAAGAAATATCGGCCTATTACCAGCAGCACCAGGATTTATACAGCACGCCTGAACAGGTTTCTGTTGAGTCTGTTGCCTTGTCGCTTGAAGAGATTGCCAAGAAAGTAGTCGTTACCGATGAAAAGTTAAAAGCTTTCTATGAAGAGCAAAAAGATCAATTCACCACGCCAGAGCGTAGAAAAATCAGTCATATTCTTTTTATGGTTAATGACAAGATCACTGAAAAACAGGCTTTGGAAAAAGCGCTTAAAGCAAAGCAGGATCTGGCAAGCAAAGATTTTTCCGCGCTGGCCGCAGAAGTGTCTGATGATAAATTGACCGCTAAAAAAGGGGGCGATTTGGGGCTTTTTAACGTGGGCGTCATGGAAAAAGCGTTCGAAGAGTCAGCGAGCACCTTGAAACTGGGTGAAGTATCAAATCCCGTAAGATCAGCGTTTGGTTATCATTTAATAAAAGTCACTGAACTGGTGCCTGGGGATATCAAATCGTTTGATAGCGTTAAAAATGAAGTCACGCTCGCTTATCAAAAAGCCCAAGCAGAAAATGCTTTTTATGAAGCCGGTCAGAAATTAACTGAAATGAGTTATGAGCATCCTGACAACCTGCAAACGGTTGCTGATGGCCTGAATGTTTCCGTTCAAAAATCAGCCTTGTTTACCAAAGAAAAAGGTGAGGGTATTGCCGCTGACGAGAAGGTACGCAATGCCGCGTTCTCTGAAGAAGTTTTGCAAGGTAACAACAGTACGCCGATAGAGTTGGGTGCTGATCGTTTGGTAGTGGTGCGGCTTTTAGAGCATAAGGTAGCCGCCAAGCGCGATCTCAGCGAAGTTAAACAAGAAGTGGCAGCGGTTTTATCAAAAGAAAAAGCTCAGTTACTGACAGTCCAAAAAGCACAGCAAATAAAGGAACGCCTGCAAGCGGGTGAGTCCATTCAGGCCGTAGCGTCTGAAAACAAGCTGGAAATTAAGGCAGAAAAAGCACTTGCACGCGGCAAAAATAAATTGCCTGAGCAGTTGAGTGAAGCTATTTTTAAAGCAGCTAAACCTGTTGGCAGTAAACCGAGTGTTTTTATTGCAGTATTGCCGTCTGGCGAGCAAGTCTTGGTGAGCTTGACAAAGGTTACTGCAGGTATCATGAGTGAAGACGACAAGAAACAGATGGAACTGGCGAAGAAGAATATTGCCAATGCCTTTGGTCAAACTGAATTCAATCAGGTATTGAACAGTTTGCAAGTAGAGGCGGATGTGGAAATTAATACCAAGGCTCAGGTTCAGACTCAATAACCGGGTAAAACAGGGAATAAAAAAAGGGAGCCGTTAAGCTCCCTTTTTTATGTGCGGGGGAATGTGCATAAAATAACCTGACTATTATACTTTCCCTGTCCTCTCACGTCGGAAGAGGGCAGGGGACAGTGGTAATCAAGTTGTTTCGTGCATGTTCCTTAGGAATGTGCATAAAATAACTTGATCATTTATATCCCCTCACCCCAACCCTCTCCCGGAGGGAGAGGGAGTAAGATGCCTAAGTTATTTCACGAGCATTCTTTAGCAATTTATCAAGATGCTGCTAGACCGGCAATATTATAACCGCAATCAACATAAGTGATTTCACCGGTAATACCCGATGCTAAATCCGAACACATAAAAGCCGCTGCATTACCCACTTCTTCGATGGTTATATTTCTCTTTAACGGAGACGTATCTGCCGCCTTATTTAGCATGGACTTAAAATCATTAATACCCGATGCGGCCAACGTTCTGATGGGTCCCGCTGAAATAGCATTAACACGCGTGCCTTCCGCGCCCAACGCGACGGCCATATAGCGCACATTGGCTTCCAGGCTGGCTTTGGCAACACCCATGACATTGTAGTTGGGGATTGCCCGTTCTGCGCCTAAATAAGTTAAGGTCAGCAATGAACCATTGCGACCTTGCATCATTGTGCGACCTGCTTTCGCTAAAGCAGTAAAGCTGTAAGAGCTCACGTCATGAGCCGTTTTAAAGTTTTCGCGAGTGGTAACCTCAACATAATCGCCATTAAGGGCGTCACGCGGCGCGAAAGCAACCGAATGCACGATACAATCCAAACCATCCCACTGTTCGCCCAGTTTGGCAAAGACATTGCTGATATGCTCATCAATGCTGACATCGCATTCAATAGTGATTTTTGAATCGCATTTTTCAGCCATCTCTTCGACACGACTTTGCAACTTTTCATTTTGGAAGGTAAAAGCCAATTCAGCGCCTTCGCGATGCATGGCTTGAGCAATACCCCATGCAATAGAACGATTACTGGCTAAACCCACAATTAAGACCCGTTTGCCCTGCATAAAACCCATTATCATCTCCCCGTATTTTTGTTTTTGTTGTTACAATAGTAAAGACGTGATTAATCGCGTCTCTACGGATTTCAACCTGCACCCATTCACATTTAATGGATGATCCTTCAAGTATCTACGACCCGATTATCGATGTCCAGTTTTTTGTCTATGAAGATACCAACCTATCACATTTTATTATGCCTCACCTTACTGTTGACGGCTTGCGATGTTCCACAATTTAACAATCCCTACACAGAGAATGAAGGCAAACGTTCGGTTTTATACCAATCGTTTTCAGAGCGCCCCAAGCATTTAGATCCGGCGGTTGCCTACAGCGAAAATGAATATGCCTTTATTGCACAGATTTATGAGCCGCCGTTTCAATACCATTATCTAAAAAGACCGTATCAATTGACCACTTTGACGGCAAGCAAAATGCCGGAGATCAATTATCTGAATAAAAACGGTGAAAAATTAGGGGAGGGCGTAAAAGACAGTGATATTGCCTATACTGACTATATTATTGATATTCAGCCTCATATTAACTACCAACCGCATCCCGCATTGGCTAAAGATGCGCTGGGCAATTATCTGTATCATCATCTGACGCCGGTACAAATTCAGTCGCTTAAAACGTTAAACGACTTTAACAATACGGGTTCGCGTGAGCTTACCGCTGACGATTATGTGTATCAAATTAAACGGTTGGCGCATCCTAAAATACAATCGCCTGTCGCTGAAATCATGAAAAACTATATCGTGGGTTTTAATGATTTTTCCAAACAAACCAGTGACAAGCACAAGACCGATATAAAAAACCTGCCGATGACGGGCTTGGAAGTCATCAATCGCTATCAATATCGCATCCGCATTAACGGTAAATATCCCCAATTTATCTTCTGGTTGGCCATGCCGTTTTTTTCACCGATGCCTTGGGAAGCAGATGTATTTTATGAGCAACCGGGATTGTCTGATAAAAACATTACCCTGGATTGGTTTCCACTAGGCTCGGGGCCTTATTTATTGGCTGAAAATAATCCCAATCGACGCATGATTTTGCTTAAAAATCCGTCTTTTCATTTGGAAAAGTATCCCTCTGAAGGGGAGCCTGACGATACAAAAAATGGCTTGCTGGCAGACGCAGGAAAACAACTGCCTTTTATCGACAAAGTCGTTTTTATGCTGGAGAAGGAAACCATTCCTTATTGGACTAAATTTTTGCAGGGCTATTATGATGCATCGGGCATTGCTTCGGATAGTTTTGATCAAGCCATACAATTTACCGGCATTGGGGGTGTTGTCTTGACCGATTCCATGAAGGAAAAAGGCATCCAGTTACAAACCCAGGTAGAGACCTCTATTTTTTATATGGGTTTTAATATGCTGGATGCTACCGTAGGCGGCGATAGTGAAAGAGCCAGAAAATTACGTCAGGCGATAGGCATTGCCGTTGATTATGAGGAGTATATTTCCATTTTTAGAAACGGACGTGGTGTTGCCGCTCAAGGTGTTATTCCGCCTGGCATTTATGGTTACGCGGAAGATAAAGACGGTGTCAATCCTTACAGTTACGATTGGATTGATAACAAGGCGCAACGTAAAAAAATAACGGTGGCGCTTCAACTAATGGAAGAGGCCGGCTATCCTGCCGGTATTGATCCGAAAACCAAAGAAGCGTTGATTCTGTATTTTGATACCACGTCAGTCAGCATTGATGATCGCCCGACCATGAATTGGTATCGCAAACAATTTGAAAAGCTGGGTATCAAACTGGTTATTCGCGCGACCGATTACAACCGTTTTCAGGAAAAAATGCGGGCAGGCAATGAACAGATTTTTGTGTGGGGCTGGAATGTCGATTATCCCGACCCTGAAAATTTATTTTTTCTGCTCTATGGTGCTAACTCAAAAGTTAAACACGGTGGCGAAAATGCCGTTAATTATCAAAATCCTGAATTTGACCGCTTGTTTGAGCAAATGCGCAACATGGATAACAACGAGCAACGTTACCGGATTATTCAACAGTTACAGGCCGTTGTGCGCCATGATGCACCCTGGGTTTTTGGCTTTCATCCCAAGAATTTTTCGCTATATCACAGTTGGTATAATAATCTGAAGCCCAATTTAATGGCGAATAACCGACTTAAATACACCCGAATTGATACGGCCGCAAGAGCAGAGAAAAGACGGGCATGGAACAAACCCTTGTTTTGGCCGTTGGTATTGGGTTGTTTATTGTTTGTGCTGATGTTAATTCCGGCGCTGAATGCCTATCGCCGCCGTGCCAAGGAAACCCTGCAATGATCCACTATATTATCCGTCGATTTTTATATGCATTTCCCCTGTTAATGGGGGTCAATATTTTAACGTTTGTCTTGTTCTTCATCGTCAATAGCCCTGACGACATGGCGCGTATGCAACTGGGGCAAAAACATGTTACCGAACAGTCCGTAACCAACTGGAAACAGCAACACGGTTATGATGTGCCGCTGTTATGGAATGCCGATGCACAAGGAGAACAAAAAATAACTCAAACTATTTTTTATCAAAAATCAGTCGGCTTGTTTTTGTTTCGTTTTGGCGTATCCGATAGTGGCAGAAATATTGGCGCGGATATTCAAGAGCGAATGTGGCCAAGTCTCGCCTTGGCCTTGCCAACCTTGTGTGTGGGTTTGGTGGTTGATATCAGCTTTGCTTTAATGATGGTGCTGTTTCGCAGCAGTTATCTGGAGCAGGCAGGCATTGTTTTGTGTGTGATTTTAATGTCGATTTCATCGCTATTTTATATTATCGGCGGGCAGTTTTTTATAGCCAAATTATTAAGGCTGGTGCCTATTTCCGGCTATGACGATGGCTGGGCAGCGGTGAAGTTTTTAATATTGCCCGTGCTGATCGGCGTGTTTTCCGGCATTGGTTCAGGGGTGCGCTGGTATCGGACACTCTTTCTGGAAGAAGTCGAAAAAGACTATGTTCGAACGGCAAGAGCAAAAGGCTTAACGGAAACTCAAACCTTGTTTCGTCATGTGCTGCGCAATGCCCTGATTCCTATTTTAACGGGCGTCGTGGTGATTTTGCCGCTGTTATTTATGGGCAGTTTAATTATGGAATCTTTTTTCAGTATCCCCGGCTTGGGCAGTTACACGATAGATGCCATTAACAGTCAGGATTTTGCCATCGTGCGAGCCATGGTTTTTTTGGGATCGGTTTTATATGTGATTGGATTATTATTGACCGATATTTCCTACACCCTTGTTGATCCGCGCGTGAGGCTGTCGTAATGGTGGTTTTATGGACTGATGCACTGATATTTATACTGATCGCTGCCCTGCTTGTGCTGGCTTTTTATTTGCGTGGTAAAGAACACATTAAACGACCCTTACAAAAAATAGCTCGCAGTAAAGTCGGCATGGCATCGCTGGTGGTATTGCTGTTTTTTGTGTTGATTGGGTTACTGGATTCAGTCCATTTCAAACCCGTCAGCACTAAAAGCAATGAGATTATCAGTTTCTTGGATTATTGGGCGACGCCCCTTCGGGAGCATGGCGAAAAAACCTACTCCGCGCCCTTTGCCACCACGCTTTATAGTAAAGAAATAATGGCGCTGGCCGATGGAACAACGCAATGGGGTTATCCCCGCCTGGAATTTGGCGGCAACTATCTCAACAATCCTGAAACGCAACACCTGGCCGATGTGCTAAAAAAAACGGCTTACGGTTTTATACAAGGAGCCGTCTTGGCTGGTTTGTTGTTGCTGTGTTATTTAGGCGTAAGGCATAAGGCATCAGGCGATAAAAAGCAGGATTTGGTTTTACCTGCCAGCCTGAAGTCTGTTTTTGCAGTCGTATTTATCATCGTATCGCTGAGTTACACCTTGATTTATTTATCGGCCTATTATCATGTTCTTGGCACCGATAAAGTGGGTGAAGACGTGTTTTATCAAGCCGTAAAAAGTATTCGTACCGGTTTGGTGTTGGGTACTTTGACCACGCTCATCATGTTGCCGATGGCCATTGTTTTTGGCATCCTGGCGGGTTTTTTTCGTGGTTGGATAGATGATGTCATTCAATATATTTATACCACACTAAACTCCATCCCCGGTGTATTGCTAATAGCAGCCTCCATCTTGATGGTTCAGGTTTATATGGCAAATCACGAGCAGGATTTTACCAGCGTGATAGTGCGGGCTGATATGCGACTATTATTTCTTTGTCTGATTCTTGGCGTGACCAACTGGACAGGCTTATGCCGATTACTCCGGGCAGAAACCTTAAAGCTTCGGGAAATGGAATATGTGCAAGCCGCGCACGCGTTAGGTGTTAAACAAAGCATAATTTTATTACGCCACATTTTACCCAATGTCATGCACATCGTCTTAATTTCGGTTGTGCTGGATTTTAGTTCGTTGGTATTAGCTGAAGCCGTGTTGTCGTACATCAACATTGGCGTTGATCCGACTACTTATAGTTGGGGCAATATGATTAACGGCGCACGACTTGAAATGGCGCGTGAACCCATCGTTTGGTGGTCTCTATCGGCTGCCTTTGTGTTTATGTTTGCCCTGGTTTTGGCCGCTAATTTATTTGCCGATACCGTGCAGGATGCATTCGATCCAAGACGGAGTGCAGAATAATGACTTTAATCCATCGATTGTCTAAAAATATAAACGTCATTTAAGCGATTGAAAAAAAGCCGCATCAAGCCGATGTCTGTTATTTACCGGCAAGGTATGATTTTTTGGGCTTTTTTAGCCATCGTAACCTAAATAAAAAATGCAATGACCGCTATTTGTTTTTACTAAACAAGATTTGGTTTTACTCATAAAATTAACCGCTTAAGCCATTATTGGGCAAGTAAAATGTTTGCAAGTGGCAAGTTACGTGGCTTTGAATCGATCTTTTATTAATCTTTTGGAGGCTTTAAGGTTTTATTTATATAAAAAAGCTGGTACTATATACAATCTAACTTGGATGCTGTGTAAGAACAGTGGGTTTTTAATATACATTTAGGGAGAAGCCATGCTTATATTGACTCGTCGAGTAGGGGAGACTTTAATGATTGGTGATGAGGTGACTGTCACTGTTCTTGGAGTGAAAGGAAATCAGGTTCGTATAGGTGTCAATGCACCCAAAGATGTATCTGTTCATAGAGAAGAAATTTACGAAAGAATAAAAAAAGAACAAGCTGAGTCAGCAGGTTCCACAGATTCTGAAGAGTAAACTGTTTTAGGAGAGATGGCCGAGCGGCTGAAGGCGCTCCCCTGCTAAGGGAGTATGGGCTTTAACTCCCATCGAGGGTTCGAACCCCTCTCTCTCCGCCACTAGTTTTGGGTTTTGCATCTAATGTCGATGTTGACAAAACTCTTGCTTCTGTGTACAATGAAAAAATCAGTAAGGCGCCTGTAGCTCAGCTGGATAGAGTAATCGGCTACGAACCGATCGGTCGGGAGTTCGAATCTCTCCAGGCGCACCATTGGGACACCAAAGTTTAATCCCCTGTAGCTCAGTTGGTAGAGCGGGTGACTGTTAATCACTAGGTCGGCGGTTCGAGCCCGTCCGGGGGAGCCAGATAAAACAAGGGCTTAGATTAAAATCTAAGCCCTTTTTTTTGCCTAAAATATTTCGGGTCAACCCCGGGTCAACCCCGGGTCAACTTTGAAACGCAATCCATGGAATATTACGCCAAATAATAACTGTTTCTTTATCGGCAATACCTGTCAGACCTCCAGACAAAAAAAGACGGGAATTAACCAGCCTCGATGTGATAATGAATTATGGTATTGATTCGATATTATCAGTCTGGGTACTTCTCCATGAATAAAACATTTATTTCATCCGGTGTTAATCCTTCTATTTCCCAGTCATCAAATAAAATACGGTTCAACTCCGCGTCAGTTAAATTTAAGGTTTTTTCATCCGGTTTGCGTGTCTTTTCTTCCAGCTTTGCCAATCGTGAGCTAAAGTTTTTCATGTTCGCGGTAGAAGTCTGAAAGCGTTGGGATTGTTTCATATTCCGGCCATTCTGATTCCGGTATCATTTCACCGTACCAACAAGCGAGCGGCATGGGCTTAAATTTCGCGCTCTTGGGTGCTAAATTTTCCAGCTTAAGTAAGCGGTTTTTGATACTCATATCAGTTTTTCCCTTTCAATGATTTTGGATAGTTCGGCTTTAAATTCTGCAAAGCTTGGAATGTAGCCCAGCGGAAACGGTTCAGCATGAATAACTGGAGCCGTATGTCCGGCGGCTAAATTTCTAAACTCTGACATAGTGAGTGGACGTTTATCTTCATTAGGCTGCAATCGTTCCAATTTCAATAATCTGCTTAATATACTCATTGCTTGCCCTCCAAAATATCAAGCCTCTTTTCAAGGTCGCTGCCCTCGATAACTTTAGCAACTGCCTGTAGCATCCAAACCAACTTGGTGCCGTCCTGCACGTCAACCAGTCCAGACCGCGATTCCCTATAAATTTTCGCCATTTCGCTTTTAACATCTTTCATGCTGTCCAATTTGCAGCGGTAGCGCGTACCTTTTGCGGGGGGTAGGGTCTCGACCTGACCTGTTGCGCTGTCGATGACTACGGGTTGTTTGTTGCTCATTTTTTAACCTTCTCAATAAAGTAGATAGCCCACCATGAAGCGCGTCATAGTGAGCAGTGGTAGGGTGCGCATCGCGCACCTAAAACCGCATCCACTAAACGGTTTTATTTGCACCACAATCTATTATTTTTTCTACCTGTAGCGTATTAGGTTTCTTTCTCTGGCATGGTTGTGGTGCGCGATGCGCACTCTACTCAGCTATAAAGTGGAAGATTATTTATTGCGGACTGCCTAAAGGCTGGAGTACAAACCCAGGTTTGTACTCCAAATTGGGGGTTTATTTATTGCGAGTTGCCTTGCTTGTGTAACCAAGTTATTTTTTCAAATTCTGAAATTGCAAAGCCATCTGCCCCACCTGCCTGAATTTCCTTGCAAACCTCAAAAGGCACCCAGACACGGCTGTACAATAACGGCAACATGTCTAGTGAACCTGATTTGTCCATTAAGCCATTGTGCAGCTCCAGACTTGAACGGAACCCACCCTAAAGCCCGCCTTGCTCCGCCTGAAGATCGCCACCTAAGCTTATCTTTCTTGAATTGTTTGCGGGTTTTAGCATGAACGGCAGTAACTTCCTGAACCCACCACTGTCAATACTCAAGCAATATATTGAGCAGCAAGAAGGATCTGTTTAGATACAATCAAAAGCACCCTTATATCCCCCACCTGAAGAAAGGGGCTTTACGGTTTTTTTGGTAATCGAAATATTGGGATTTGGATGCAGTTGTCATGGGTTTCTCTCAAGTCGATAATCGTTTAAAAAGCCGGGCTTCGATTGAAGCCTCGGCGGGAGCGCAGGGTTTATTTAGCCAGCATATTTCTCCAAAACAGTTTTTCAAGTTCCAAAATACTCAACAGGCCGACGTCGATGGTGAAAATTACCGTTGAGCGGCTTCACCGAGACAATTTATGCACTTCGTGAGATTTGGAAAAATCGGAACCCACACTAATTATGAAGCTAGTCACCTCTTCGAAATCAAGCTCCGATTTCACGACCTTGGATTCATGGACAATCACCGTGAAGCCGTTGGTCGGGTTCGGCGAGGTCGGAATGTAAAGCACATAGCGGTCACCCTCCCGGTTGGTCACGTAGGCAGGTACCCATATCCCGTCCTTAGGGTATTCCACGTAGACCACTTCTCGCATGCTTTTTTCCCCTTGACCCCGGAACATGTCGATCACTTTCTTGCTGACACGGTAGATGCTATTCAGAAACGGCACCCGTTCGATGAGCATATCAAACAGGGAAATGATGAGTGATTGCCTGCGTTTGCTCAGTTCGTACCCGATGTATGCCAATAATCCATAGATGACGATAAATACAGCAGCGGTGATCCAATAGTGTCCCACCCATTCCCTGATATCGAAGACGGATTGCAGAACAAAAGTGACCAGCCAGATGAATATCTGCATGACGATATAGATGGGAAGAATCGCGAACGCTCCAACCAGGAAGTGATTGAGCGAGGTTTTCACGGAATGTAATAGTTGTTTAGTCATTGAGTAAGCTCCAGTAGTTTTTCAGTATAAGGTTAACGGCAACCTAAAGTGGACCCCGAAATCCGGACAGTAGTTTAAGCTATGCCTTGTTGGAAAATAAGGCTACCCACTTAAGGCGGGACAAGCCCGCAAGGCTTAACTTTGGCAGCACGCAGAAAATATCCTCCCAAGATACGCCTAGTTCCCACGCTCCAGCGTGGGAATTCATCCGGCAACGCTCCAGCGTTGCGTGACGCGGAGCGTCACTGTCGGCATTCCCACGCCGGAGCGTGGGAACGATAGAGTGGGGTTATTTATTGCGAGTTACCTTTAAACTGTCCCGCCTTAAGTGGGTAGCCGATTTTTTACTATCTAAAAGACATTTACAACGAATGACCATAAGTGACTTAACTCCGTTACCATTACCACTGCCCAAATCAGGATACTTATCCCCGTGGCCGCTGCGGCAATGTCCTTTATGATACGTATTTTTTCATTTTGCCGTGTTTCCACAAAATCGCAGAGGGCTTCTATGGTGGTGTTAAACATTTCGCAAATCAGCATCAGGCCGGTGGCGGCGAATATAGAGATAAAATCCACCCATTGGCGAAAATAAAAACAGACGGTCAAAACCAGAACTGAAACTATGACTTTATAAGCCACACTGAAATCATATAAAACCGCATAGCGCAGACCTGATAAACAGACCTTCAATTTTCTAAAAGGATGGTAACCGCTCTGACCGGTACTGAGAAACTTGTTACGCATAGCTTACCTCATGATGATGCCGATGTTATTCAGCAGATTAAATAAACCCAGAACCCAAAGCAGGCCCAGCAAGGCACCTCCCACTACATCCGAAGGGAAATGAACCTGAAGATAGATGCGGGAGAGGGCAACCAGGGATGCCAATAATAAAGCAGTCACCGTCAAAGAGTAATAGGTAAGTCCCAGTTTCTCCGGTTTCATTATCCAGCACAATGCAACAGCAAAAGCGACTATTTGTGCAGTGTGGGCGCTGGGATAGGAGGCATCCAAGGGGATATCGCCAATGACCGGGAATAAATCGGGGCGTGGCCGTGCGAACCAGAGCTTGGCCAGGCGACTGAACAAGGCGACACCGGCCAGGCTTAGAGCCAGCAACCAGCCATCTGCGGAGCGTCCGTTCCTGACCAGAAACCCGCCTATCAGCGCGGTTACGGGAACCAGTATAAAGAGGGAGCCGACCCAGGTGATGATTGCAAAAAAACGATCGAGCCGGAAACCTCTGAGTCCGTGAGCGAGACTAAGCAGATAGCGATCCCACTGATACTGCGCTACGCTAATGCGTTCGATGAGAACCAACAGAACGACTGCCACTAACCAAATTCCTGCTGTTGGCAGATATTTCAAACCTAGAGTGTTCATTGTTTTACCTTATGCTTTAGACAGGGAGCGCTTCATATATGACGACTCATCCGTAATCATGATGAAGGCGAATGCCTTGTTTCACTTCTGGTTGCCGTTGTTTTTATCCGCCGCTCCAGGATGCGTCTGGTTATGAGCTTTTCTGTGCCGATAAAGGCATAGATAACAAGACCCGCAGCAAGCGTCAGCACCCATTCATCACGACCAATGGGCGCACTGTGGAACAACCAGTTCATTATGGGCAGATAGATGAAGGCAGCTTGTGCCAGCAGCATAGCCAGCACGCCCGGCCAAAGCCAGGGATTGGAAAACAGGCCCAGTGAAAACATGGATTGGGTCAGGGAGCGGCAATTGAGCAGATAGAACGCTTGACCGATAACAAATATAGTAACGGCGGTAGTGCGGGCTTTGTCGATGCCTTCGCCATGCAGGAGTTCCCATTCGAAAAGTCCGAAGGCTCCCCCAGTTAATAACAGACCCACCAGGATAGTGCGAAAGATCAGGTGGCCCGTGAGAATGGCTTGCTCGGGGTCGCGCGGAGGTCGTTGCATGATGTCGCGTTCACGGGCTTCGAAGGCCAGGACCAAGCCCAGGAAGAGTGCCGTGGTCATGTTGATCCAGAGCACTTGGCCGGGCAAGATGGGGAGTTCAATACCGGCCAGCACAGCGATAAGGATCAACAGACCCTGACCGATGTTGGTGGGCAAAGTCCAACTGATAAACTTCACCAGGTTATCGTAGACGCCTCGCCCTTCCTCAACCGCCGCTGCTATGGAAGCGAAGTTGTCGTCAGTCAGAACCATCGAGGCTGCTTCCTTGGACACCTCGGTACCGGTAATTCCCATGGCTACACCGATGTTGGCCTGACGTAAAGCCGGCGCATCGTTCACGCCATCACCGGTCATGGCGACGATGTGTCCCCGCGCTTGCAGGACCTTCACCAGTCTGAGCTTTTGTTCGGGTGCCACGCGGGCAAACACGGCAGTGCGTTCTGCCGCCACCGGTAAATCCGCATCGGCGATGGCGGCAAGTCCCTTGCCATCCAAGGCCTCGATCGCTTCATGCGGCTCCACGAGACCGATCTGGCGGGCGATGGCTACGGCAGTACCCAGATGATCGCCCGTGATCATCTTGACGCGTATCCCGGCTGTCCAGCAACGCGCTATCGCCTCAATGGCTTCCTGCCGAGGCGGGTCTATCATGCCTTGCAGGCCAATGAAGCTGAGTCCTTCGGACACTCCGGCGTGTTCCAGCGTGTGTTCGTCGAGTGGGCGCTCGCCCCGGGCAAAGGCCAATACACGCAGGCCTTGTGCCGCCATGTTTTCGACCTGCTCATGAATGGCTTGGACATCCAGAGGAACCCTCTGCAAGTCTTGATCAAGGGCGGCATCGCAGCGAACCAGAATGCTCTCCAGCGATCCTTTCAGATAGATGTGATGGGCATCAGCCGCGTGATTGTGATGCAGGGTGGCCATGAATTGATGGGCCGACTCGAACGGGATGGCATCCAGACGAGGGTGAGATTTCGTGATGTCTGCATGGTTCAAACCCGCCTTGCAGGCCGAGACCAGCAGGGCACCCTCAGTAGGGTCACCTTCCAGTTTCCAGCCTTCGGCCCCCTGGACAATTCGTGCATCGTTGCAAAGCAGACCTGCCTTTAGGCATTCCATCAGCACCCCCTGGTTTTGCGGGTCGGCCGGTGCGCCATTTGCGCGGAACTCGCCTCTGGGCTCATAACCGGAACCGGTGACTTCGTAATTCACCCCGGCCGCATAAATGGCCTGCACGGTCATCTGGTTCTGGGTCAGCGTGCCGGTCTTGTCCGAGCAGATGATGGTGGTGCCGCCCAGCGTTTCGACCGCCGGCAACTTGCGGATGATCACATGCCGTTTGGCCATGCGGGCGACACCGATAGCCAGGGTAATAGTTACGGCCACCGGCAAACCCTCGGGGATAGCCGCCACGGCCAGGGCAACCGATGCGATGAAGGTATCGATCGGTTCCTGACCCCTCAGCCAGCCGGCGAAAAAGGTCAGCAATGCGAGACCCAGGATAAACCACATCAATAGATGGCTGAACTGCCTGATTTTATGTGTAAGCGGTGTTTCCAGTTCGGTGGCTTCCGCGATCATCTGGTTGATGCGGCCAATTTCGGTGCGGTCGCCCGTTTCCACCACCATGCCGACGCCGGAGCCATAGGTGACCAGGGTGGAGGAATACCCCATGTTGCGGCGGTCGGCCAGAACCGTATCGGGTGATAGTGATTGGGTATTTTTTTCCACCGGGACCGATTCGCCGGTGAGAGCCGACTCGTCGATCTGTAAATCACGTAGCTTGATCAAGCGCAAATCCGCAGCGACCTTATCGCCGGATTGCAGGAAAACGATGTCACCGGGAACCAATTCCACGGCCGGGACGACTTGTCGGACTCCATCGCGCAATACGGCCGCGCTGATACTAAGCGCACGCGACAACGCGTCAATGGCACGCAGGGCATTGAATTCCTGTATAAAGCCAATGATGGCGTTAAGGAATACTACGCCGAAGATGACGGAGGCATCCACCCAACTCTTCAATGAACCGGTGATCAAAGCCGATACCAGCAAGATATAAATCAAAGGATCGTGGAACTGGGACAGGAACAGCAGGAGCGGATTCTTGCCTTTCCTGGGGGTCAGGCGGTTTGCGCCAAATTGCGTTTGACGATCTTTAGATTCCTGTGTGCTCAAGCCTTTTAACGCATCGGTATTCAAAGCTTCGAGTGCCTGAGTTTCCGCTAGTTCGTGCCAGTCGGTGGTATTGGGTCTTTTCATAATTAACGCCTTTTATAGCAATTTATAAATGTAAGCCATTCAAGTTATTTCACGAAATCGGACATGCTAATCCAACTGATAGTTGGATGCGTTTAAACAAACGACACTAAAGTTCCATAGGATTTATTGCAACACCACAGCTGGCGTGGTCTTATGCCATTTTCAAACTTCCCAAATTTAACCATGTTTAACCGGCCATTTTTTGGGAAGCCTTAACGATCATTTATACAATAATAAAGATTAGACAAAAACCCTTGATATTTCTATCTCTATGCTTGTCTTATAAGTTGAAATTTGCAATATTCATCGAATGGCGTAATTATGGCTACTAAAGAGACTATCTCAGATCGCAAAATAGTCGCTTATTTGCGGTACACTGCCCCAGCAGAGCTGGGGTTTACTTATGATTAATTAGACATGAAAAATAAATAGAATTTATGAATGAAAAAACACCTCGTGAAATTAAGTATGGAAATGATTTTTTTTGTGAAATCATAGATGCTAAATCGATCTGCACAGTAACAATCACTTATTGGGATTTATGGCTTGCCATCATTTTAGTTGATCGGTTTGATAATGACTTAGACGAAATGATCAGCACTCTACGCTCTAAGGCGAAGATATCTAGTTATGCGAGTTCTAAGTTTGAAGGACTGTTAAACCATATTCGTTTACTACATCAAATTCTTTCAGAAGAAGATTTACAAATTGCTGACATTTTAGTAGAGACTGATGCCGATTTCATAAAAAAGCAAAAACCTAAAGCACTTAAAAAAATACTAGAAGGAGGCTTTCAACCTCAAGAAAAAAGTATATGGATGATTGATACGCCAAAAAAACTTCGTAAGGATCAAGGAATGCGTGGTCGCTGGCATTTGTTTCCAGTTGATCCTGACAAATATGCTAATGGATTGGAAAGGATTTACAAATCATCTGGTTTCTACAGTAGATACCAGTCGTCTATTTTAGAAAATAAATTGAAAAAGTATATTGATAAATATCAGACTAAAGCTTTACCGCCTGAATTATTTGCATTATACAGAGCATTTCTAACTGTTATTGTTGAAAAAATGAATATGGTAGATGACTCAGATGGTGACATTGGCGATTTATATGGGGAAGTATTTGAGAAATATTTTTTATTGGATAGAAATAAATTGGATATGAATCCAGAATATTTCTTTTCAGACTTGATTGAACTGATTGTCTGGGAAGATTATGCTTTAACTGACGATTATCACACTGATTTTTTTAAAAATCTTACATCAACTGAAATCCCCTTGGTTGAATCAATTCTGCTACAGAAAAGAGATGAATTAAATAGCCTGGAACTGTCTTATCAAGAAGAAAAAGTTTTAACCATGCTTAAGATGCTTATGTCAGAGATAACTCGTAGATCAAAGTTAATAGGGCAAACTTAAACAAACGACACTAAAGCCAAGCCTCTCCGAAAGTGTGCTAATAAACTTCGGTTAATGCTTAATAAGCAAAGTAAAACAATGGGTTGAATTCAGATAGAAGGCGATAGAAGAGAAGATAGAACAGAAACAAAATTATTTCCTCATGCTATACGTGGGCTGTTTTGACTATTCCAATGAAAGCAGCCATTGGTAATGAGCGAAATTTTTGTTTTTTGGTCGTCAGGTAACGGCCAAAACCGACCCAATGGTTACGATCAATCAACGACAGCATTATGCTGCAATGCTGTCGTTCAACTAATAAGCATGGGCGCAGAATATTTCTACTCGATTATTGCACCGAAGAATCACATGTTATGGTTGACAGGCAATTACAAATCTGTGTAAACGTGCCATTGCCTGCTCTTTGTCTCACAACAAACCTTTATAAAAAAGCCTTTCAGGAAGCTTTGATTTAATGCCATTGTCTCCGTAGGATATCGCTATTTCAGCGCCATTGATAAACACTGAACTATCGTAGACAACTGCGACCAAGCCCTTATCAGTATTATCCCCGTAGGCAATAAATTTATTATCGATCCATACCTCAGCCGCCATATTGCGAACGGGAAATGGTCCGCCAAAAATAGTTAATCGCCAAGCCCGGGTGACTAGCTGGTCTTGATCTCCAATTTTTACCTCCCAAGGTTCGGGTAACGTAATCTCTTCCAGGCGATAGGTCTTTAGCTTTAGGTCGCCTACCGGTTTAGTATTGCTTCCTGATGCAACAATTTTTCCCGGTAATTTCATAACCACTTGACTGCGGTAATAAGGGTCTTCGCTTCCGGTCTTGCTATTTTCTGTCTTTAATCGTAAATCCTCTAGCAATGCTGGAGGTATGGGTACCGATTCCATAATTTGTTCTATCTGTACTTCCGGACTATTTGAGCTATCTTGTACATTTGAGGTACTTGGGTCAGCGCCGTAGGTAAGTGGAGAAAATACATACATTGCCAGCCATGAAATTAATATCCAGTTTTTCATTTTAATCACCTTATATTGTTTCTAGCTTAGATATAAATATCTTGGATTTTACAAGTTCAATTGAAGTATCGTTAAAAGCACACATCAGTTTTTAATTTGCGAATGCGAGATCAGTTACAGTGATTGCCCCTCGCGCCTTTTGAGTGAATTCGAACAAAACGTAACGGATGTTTGTTTTGTCAATACCTGTAAATGCTCCTAATGGAATTCGAACAGTATTTGCGGTTAATTTCGGTACGGGATTTTTTAAAAGATTTGGATTTCCGGGTGGGAAGAAAAGTGCCCGTGAGTATTTCGATACTGTAGTGTAAGCCCACTTATTAGAAGAATCCATCAGCCATACCTTGAAATCCTGAGGTATACCGATGACATTACGGGGATCACTGAAATTCACAGCAGCGCGGAATTGTAGTGTTGTAAATTTGCTAATATTACCCGATGCAGCAGGTATAGTGTTGTAATAGAGACCTCCTGGGGTACTCCAGCCAAGAATCGTTTGATTCATGCCTGGCAGATTAAGCCCCCACCCATGGGGTTCGCGCGCGTCAATGAGTGATGGCTCGCAATTTTTCTGAGAGGTCACCCCGCTTTGTAGTGCGCCTCCGCACAAACCGTAAGTTGTTAAATTACTTTTCTGTACTGCCCCACCCAAATTGTTCCTGGTTAATTGAGTTCCCGTCATTGTAGTGTTGATTGTACGACGTTGTAGGACACCTGGATGGTAAGAGGCATAAATTTGGTTAGTTTGTGCAGAGGGTGGTGGAAGTAAATCGCCCTTGAGATAAGGCAGAAACTCGGAGCGCTGACCCAAATAAGCCTGGAAAAATGCGCTCACATAGGCCAGTGCAGTGGCTCGTTGTTTGGCAGGGATCAGCCTGTATATTGATGCTTTACGGCATTGCGGGTCTGGAGCAGCAGACGGGTTGTTTTTCCAGTCGTCCCAGCCCCCGTATCCGGCTGGATTGCTTGGCTCATCAGTCCAAACAGTGTTGAAGTAGTTATGGTTCGCACCCATAACAAGAATAGTATGTCTTGGGGCATTATCGGTAGTTGAAGCGTAGCGAGCATCGTCGAAATATCTAAAACCCAGGTCAATGACATCTCCATCACAATACCCTGACATCACAGCCAATGGTACGCCGTTAATTTGATGTCGCCCCCAATTCACAGGAGCCAGCGGAAGTACTGCCTTTATACCATAAGGGGACCCCAGTTGTTTGTTATAGTTATAGTGTCTCGCTACACCTTCACCACCTCTTGAATGACCAATGGTACCGACGTTAGCCAAATTAACACGACCTCGAAATATACCGCCCCAAGGGTCGCCGCCATTGTTAAAGTTCTTCCACAAATTCAGATGTGTTTGGATCAATTCGGCTCTAGTCTGCCCGGGATATTTAGCCTGTACAAATGGATCTGACGTGGCGTTAACGCCATTTGCACTCACTGAGACGACGATATAGCCATAGCTGGCGAGTTGTTTTCCCAGATAGTCATATCCCAGATAGTTGGGCACGTTATTAGTATTTTGCCTATTGCATGGAAATATTCTCGATCCATCAACGCAAGTTTGGTGCTGCCCGTGCAGCATGATAATGAGCGGATAGCTTCTCGTCATTGATGATGGATGCCAGACACGAGCTAACAACTCCACCTGAGCGGAGCCAGATGATGGAAGTTTAATAATCGTTTTAAAACTACCATACTGCTTCGCCATTACAGACAAAGATCCTGGCAGACCAGGGTCAATGGCTGCAATTGCTGGAGCAGAGGATAGATTGCCCATTATAAATATTGTAAAAATGCAAAGACACCTCCAAATCAGTGGAAAACAATAGCGTTCTTGCACTCTTTTTTGTGTAATTTCTGAATTTCTGCGTTGCTTTAAAGTAAACATGGCATTATTCCCTGTAATCTATGGTGATCGTAAAGATTTGTTTGTAGTACAACGTGAAGTCGTATAAAGGGTTCTAACCGCAAACCCTCGGAATTTTCCTAAAGTTTTTAAAATCAACAAGATAAAAATACATGAGTATTCAAAACTCATTTTCTATCTAATTAGGTTTTGAAATAGATGGGATAATTCCGCAGTTTTGGGCGCACAATTCCAACCAAAAAAAAAGCCGGACTCCCTCCTATGACTTTAACGAAATCATATTCGGCAGTCCGGCTTTCCGTTTTATATAGGATCCGCGACTTTCTGCCCCTATCTTTCAATAGGTTTGGCTTTAATAAATTAAATCATAAATAAATAATAAAATCAACTTACTATTTACGTAGGTTATTGTTTTTAATTTATTTTAAATTAAATATAGAACCTTACTTATTGAGGCTCTCAAGTTTATTAGATACAAATTTTATCAGGCAAAATGATATAGCTGTGGATATTTTTGTCGGAAGTGTAGTTGGTTCCCCTAGATTCGGCCGTCAGCTTGCCGTGGGGAACCGGACGTTAAGATATTGGAACCCTATGACCGGTTAGGGTCGGCTGGCGACTATCAGACATCCCAGTATTGAATAGTTGCGAATGACTGCTCTGTGGTTTTCGCTGTCTGAATTTTCAGAATCAATAAAAAGCAAAACGGTTAATTCCGGATCTTCGCGACTCTATAGATACACGCTATTTTAGTGCGAGGAAGTTTATTAAATAACAACGCCTTTACAAACAACGACCTTGTTTTTCTTTTTTAATTTAACAATTTTGGTATCGAAATTAACCATAATGTCATCAAATTCTTTTTGTATTAAGGATTTAAGCAAGGCTTGTTCATTTTTTGCCCTCAACAAAACAGTCGATGCATCTTTTTCAAAGTGACGACAATCAGCAATGATTGATTTAAAGTGTATTTCTTTCATTACTTCGGGATCGGAAGCAATAATGGTCATGCACGGGTCTAACTCGCCCTGTGACAAGTCTACAAAATAAATAGCTTTATGCCGTTCATTGAAGCATTGATCAATCAGATAAGCGCTACGAGAATTTAAGTACTTCCATGTTCTTGCATTTAGCTCCTCAAGTTGTGCTTCTAGCCCGTTAGCATTGCGACGCATATCCCATAAACTCCCTCCCTTTACCTTCTTGCCGTGACTTTTTCCTTCAACAAAATTATAGGGAATCAGTTCATTGATATAATCATCGGCGACCTCATCTAATGCGCTATAAAGAAAGCCCGCTTCGGTTATTAAAGTGACATAGTAAAAATTATTATCAATCAACATACGCGTCCAGCGGCCATGGATTCTTCCTCTGTAGGGCTTTATAGCGCCACTCTTTGGGGCGCCAAAAGACTCCTGATAGCCATGATCATGAAAGTCATAATTATACCAAGTCTCAAAATCCAGAATTCCCTGATCCCCCATCGACTCGTTCAGATAAAAACAATTTTCGCCAACGCCCGTTAAGGGAAGAATGACTTGATTAAACAGAAAAGTTTGCTCAGGTGTGCATTGTTCTTCGACATCCTTGGCGTTTTTTCTTATCGTAATACCCAATAATGTTTTGTATAAATGATTTCTGATTATTTGATATTCCTGCTTTGGAATAGCTTGTCCGTACTTTTCTTGATCGGCTTTGTCCCATGAAAAATAATCAGGATTAGCTTTTATGATGGCTTGTCTAAGTTCTGGTCTCATTGGTTTTTCCGGATAATTGTCAACTATAATTGAACTCACTGAGGGACTATTTTGCAAATACGGCAAGTTTCCGAATTTTTATGGTAGCTTACGATCCTATACAACTGCACCCTGCTGGAAAATTGCGCGTATTACTGACCACCTTGACGGCATTATTCCGAGACGGTAAACGGAAACTGACGATTAACCGTTACCTTTGATGACGAAAATGCCGAACGGGTTGCTTATTTGGACGACCACTAGAGTAATTGATAGGAGCAGAATACACAACCCCGCACATCCCGGCGAACTATTAACACAAGGAGCCAACCGTCTCGGTGGGGCGCTTGATATAGATGCGCTTGAAGATTATTTTAGCGCTAACCCGTTGGTTATGCCCGGACTGCAAAACCGTATTACCTTGTCACCGTAGTTGAAATTCCTTATTGCTTCCACGCGTCTCCAATAGCTAGTCCTCTTCCTCTTTCAGTTTGAAGCCAGACATCAATTGTTGTTGGATATTTTCTGGCACGGCGCTGTAATGATTGAGTTCAATGTCAAAGTGACCACGCCCGCCGGTGAGCGAGTTCAGGCGGGATTGGTAGTCCGCCAGTTCGGCTAAAGGAGCCATACCCGAGATGACCATCCGGCCGTATCCGCGCGTATCCGCTCCGACAATCTGTCCGCGCCGGACTGCAAGGTCGCCGGTAATACCGCCCATGGCCGTTTCGGGGGCGACAATCTCAATATCAACGAAAGGCTCCAACACGATCGGAGTCGCAGCGCGTATGGCTTCGATAGCTGCCTTGCGACCCGCAGTTACGAAGGCGATTTCCTTGCCATCCACAGGATGGGTCTTACCGTCGTAAACGATCACACGCAGATCGTCTACAGGAAATCCGGCAACAACACCTCCCGCCAGTGCTTGACGCACACCTTTCTCCACCGCCGGTATAAATACGCCGGGAATGGTTCCACCTTTGACGGCATCGACAAACTCAAAGCCTTTGCCTCGTTCAAGCGGTTCAATACGCAGGAAGACCTCGCCAAACTGACCGGCACCCCCGCTCTGCTTTTTGTGACGGCAATGCCCTTCAGCCGCTTGGGTAACGGTCTCGCGATAGGGAATCAGCGGCGGCTTGGTGTTGACTTCCAGTTTGTATTGGCTAGCCATTTTTTCCAATTTGGCTTTCAGATGAATTTCACCCAAGCCGCGAATAACGGTTTCATTGGTGGAAGGTCGGCGTTCGATAGCAAAGGTGGGATCTTCCAATGCCAGTTTGCCGAGAATGTCAAACAAGCGTTGCTCATCGCCTCTGCGTTTGGTTTCAAGAGCCAATCCGGCCATCGGTTTGGGAAAGTTTAACGGTTTGAGATAGATATGATCCTCATCATGGCAATCATGTAAAACACAGTCGAATTCCACGTCTTCAACTTTGGTCACCGCACCGATATCCCCCGGCAACAGCGCATCGACTTCCTCATAATCCTTGCCGTGGAGGCAGTAAAGATGTGCCGCCTTAAAGGGGCGTTTGCCGTTGCCGACAAAGAGTTGGGCATCCTTTCTAATGGTGCCTTGATGGACGCGAAAAATACCGACCTTGCCCATGTAATGATCGGAGACCACTTTGAAAACATGGGCGAGAACAGGCTTGTCCGGATCCGGTTCGGCATGGAAGGCGACTGACTCAGCGCCGGGTTCCCCTTTATAAAACGGCGGCGGATTGCCCTCTGCAGGGTTGGGGGCAAGACTGGCGATAACATGCAGCAATTCCTTTACGCCTGCGCCGGTCTTGGCGGAGGTGAACAAAACAGGTGCCATTCCGGCCCGCAATGCGCTTTCAAATGGCGAATGCATCTCGGCAGACTTGGGCTCTTCTCCCTCTTCGAGATATTTTTCCAGTAACGCCAGGTCTTCATCGATGATGCGCTCAATGAGTTCATGATGAGCCGTAGCAACCGATCCGAAATCGGTCTCGCCGCTATCGTGTTCCAGCACTTCCACCACATCCTGTGCGCCGTGTGTCGGCAAATCCAGAATAATGCCGCGAAAGTGCCCACGAATATCGTCAATCAGGTTTGGCAAATCCAAATTATCGGCATCGATCTTGTTTACCACAATAAGGGTGCAAAGCTTACGCTCTCGCGCCCAACGCATCATACGTTCGGTCATCAATTCTATGCCGGTTTGGGCATTAATCACTAACAGAATGGCATCGACCGCCGCCAACGCAGAAATGGCTTGCCCGGCGAAATCCGGATAACCCGGCGTATCCACCAAATGAATGCGGGTGTTTTCATATTCGCAATGCGCTATAGCGCTATACAGCGAATGACCGGCCGTTTTTTCCAGGGGATCGGAGTCGCAGACAGTATTGCCTTTTTCGATCACACCCTTTTGTTGAATGCTACCCGCCTCATACAGCAAGGCTTCCGCTAAACTGGTCTTGCCTGCCGCGCCATGCCCAACCAAGGCGATGGTACGGATAGCTTCAGTCGTATAATTGGTCATGAGCTCCTCCTTAGTTTTTTTGGATTCTGCCAAATATTATACGCCGAACCACGCTTTCGCTTCGACTCATTAGTACAAGAAATGAGGGGCAATACACGACCACTGTCACTTTTCACAGTCGGCGTCAGCAGATTGTCAAAGTCGATGTCACCGGAGCGTTTGGGGGGTGACGCTGAAACTCAAAAGTAATGTTGCCATTTTTATTTAGCGTTTTTTAATGCAATCGAATCAACCGCTTTTTCAATAGCGAGTAGGGTGGGCAAAGCGCAGCGTGCCCATCACAGTGATTAATGTCGATGGGCACGGCGCTGCCTTTGCTCATCCTACCTGATTCTGAGCCCTGTTCAAGAGGGAATGTTTTCACAACATCGACTCCAATTTTTCAACTTTCCTTGAATCTCATCCACTGCGTCTGCATTTTCAGTTGTTTTGCCATCCTGTATGATCGTACTTTTATGTTCTTGCCAACGTTGATAACCGCTAAGTAACGAGCATGAAATAACCTGACCCTTTATATCCACTCGCGCCAAACCTGTCGCAGAGGGAGAGGGCGCAAGATGCCTAAGTTATTTTATGTGCATTTCTGACTACTTGTCTCTGGTTGTGAAAAAAATTTCAGAGTATAGTTTATCAAAACTTTGGTTATCAATTTAAACCGGGACAGAGCAATAAGGAAACATCCCTTTGGGATGAAACCAAAGATTGGGAAGGCGCCTGCATCCCCTCCCCAATTCGCGCACGATAAAGCAATAATCGCTTGCGCGTATTATTGCGGGGCGCTCCTTTCGGCCTAAAGGCGGAGGTCTTAAACCAGCAAGGAAAATTGATAAAACCGGCCTATTGATTCCGGGAACGCTGAGCCCCAGTTCGGCGCTCTTTGTATGGAAGGATTAAAAGAAGTGATCATAAGCAAGATATGGCATCAGAAATATCCTCAACCAAACCCGTATTCGATCATCGCATTCATGTTTGTACTGTTTATGGTATATGCCGTGACGTTTCCTCTTGGCGCTGCCGAAATACCACTAAAAAAAACTTCCTTCATGCCGCTGTGGGAGCCACAGGCTCAGTTTGCCGGCTATTACGTGGCGCTTGATAAGGGAATCTATGCACGTAATGGCATTGACCTCACAATACTTAGAGCCGTGCCCGGACATTCTCCCGTTGAAGCTTTAGAGAAAGGCACGGCCGACTTCGCTATTCTTTGGTTATCCACCGTCCTACAGCATCGCTCTGCAAGAATCGAATTCGTTAACTTGGCTCAAATTATTCAGCGATCGTCGAAGATGCTGATTTCAAAAAAAGCGGCCGGCATCAAGACCATTACCGACATGGAGGGTAAAAAAGTGGGGTTAGTCGGAGGCGATGAATCAATCCCGTTCCGTACTCTCTTCGGCAAACACCATGTTAAGATTTTAGAAGTGCGCAAGTCCCACACGGTTAATCTTTTTCTGCGCGGTGGCGTCGATGTGACATCCGCCATGTGGTTCAATGAGTATCACACGATTCTCGATTCGGGGATCGATCCTGATGAATTGAATGTTATTTTTCTTAAGGATCAGGGCATGAATTTCTTGGAGGATGGTATTTACACGTTGGCAAAGACTTTCCATAAAGATCCGGCCTTGGCAACCGCCTTTGTTACGGCATCGCTGGAGGGATGGCGCTACGCCTTTGATCATCCGGATGAAGCACTGGATATTGTCCTCAAATATATACACGAAGCCCAATTGCCGGCTAGCAGAATGCATCAGAAATGGATGCTTGACCGGATGCGGGATTTGATGACGCCCGACGCTTCCGAGGCAGGGTTTGGACAACTAAAGGAGCCGGACTATCTGGCCGTATGCCGTTCACTACAAGCGCAGGGTCTGATCCGCACTTATCCTGACTACGCTTCCTTTTCGGGGAGGGCTGATGCCGGGAAAAAATAGCCTCGTCACGCGGCTCGCTTTGGTTATTACGCTTTTCAGCGGGGTCATTTTTGCCGTGACACTTGGCTATAACTATCTTCAATCCCGCGTCTTCCTGCAAAATGAGCTGGAAAGTAATGCCCGCAACTTGGCGATGTCACTGGTCAATCGGGTAGAGATTCAGTTGACTGCGGTTGCCAAAGTGACGCAAGGGGTTGCCCATTCCCTGGAGACAGGCAACCATAGCGAACAACAACTCCATTCCTTGCTTGAAATGACCGTTGAAAACAATCCCGAAATTTACGGATCGGCCATCGCCTTTGAGCCTTATGCCTTCAGCGCCACAGCACGCCTGTATGCACCCTATTATTTTCGGGACAAGGGAAAGATCGTTTTTAGTCGCCTGGAAAAGACCTATCAGCACATACCTTACTTGTATTGGGATTGGTATCAAATTCCCCGTGAGTTGGGCAAACTTGAATGGAGCGAACCTTATTTTGATGAGGGCGGGGGTGATATTTTGATGTCCACCTGTTCGGTTCCATTCTACGGTAGAACGGGCGGAACGAAACAGCTCAAGGGCATCGTGACAACAGACATTTCCCTCGATTCTTTAACGGCGCTTATCGCCTCCGTCAAGATACTTAAGACGGGTTACGCCGCCCTTCTTTCCCGTAACGGGATGATACTTGCTCACCCGTTAAAGGACACCATTATGAACGAAACGATCTTCAGCGTCGCGGAGGCACGCAATGATCCCTCGCTCAGAGAATTAGGCAAGAAAATGATCAGGGGCGAGTCCGGCTTTATTCATCACACCAGCCTGGCAGGTTTTAGAAATTGGATGTATTACGCACCGATCCCGTCGACAGGCTGGACGCTTGCCATCGTTTTTCCTGAGGAAGAGCTTCTGGAGAATGTCAGGAAGTTGAGCATGACTATGGCGGCAATGGGTTTTATCGGGATATTGCTGCTGACCCTGGCGGTCATTTACATTGCCAGAGCCATTATAAAACCGCTGCAATTACTGACTGAGGCAACCGATGAGATCGCTTCCGGAAACTTTGATGTGATATTGCCAACGGCGCGGTCGAATGATGAAGTGGGTGTGCTTACTCACGATTTTCAGGTGATGAAGGAGTCGCTTAAGGAGTACATCAAGAATCTGACCGAGACCACAGCCGTTAAAGAACGCATCCAGAGTGAGCTCAAACTCGCCACCATTATCCAGGCCAGCCTGCTACCACGCACTTTTCCGCCTTTTCCCGAGCATTCCGAATTTGAAATCTACGCGTCAATGGTTCCTGCCAAAGAGATTGGTGGCGATTTCTACGACTTTTTTTTCATTGACGAGAAGAATCTTTGTTTTCTTATTGCGGACGTTTCCGACAAGGGTATCCCTGCCGCGCTGTACATGATGGTGGCCAAAACCCTGCTAAAGACCGAAGGCCAGAGACTGGGCGAACCGGATAAAATACTTTTTTCCGTTAACAATATTCTCGCATCGGACAATGAAAGCTGCATGTTCACCACGGTGTTCTGCGCCATCCTTGATATTACCACCGGGGACGTGCGTTTTGCCAATGCCGGCCACAACCCTCCATTGATCATTGATTCGCAGGGTGTATGGTATCTTGCCTTGAAACCGGGATTTATGCTGGGGCCCTTAAGAGATGCCGTCTATGAGACTGAACGTATCACTTTAAAACCGGGTGATACTCTGTTTCTATATACGGACGGCGTGACCGAGGCAAGAAACCCAATTGAAGAAATGTATGGCGAGGCGCAGTTGCTAACGGCTTTGCAACGGGCTCCCAAAGAAGAGCTTTTAGAAATGATTCGCTACATAAGCACAGAACTGACGCGCCACGTCAAGGGAGCGCCTCAATCAGACGACATTACCATGCTGGCGATAAAAATGACGTCAAATAAAGCATCATGAACTATGCAGGGAAGGGGACATGAAACAAAAGGCACTGCAAGGCTACCTGCACCTCAACGGCAAAAATAGATTACAATTAGAGATTGAAAAATAACTGCTACCAACTTAAGTCGGGACAGATAACTTTCTGAGAACGCCGAGCTGGGGCTCAGCGCTCCCGGAATCAACAGGCCGGTTTTATTTATCTCTCCCACTTTTTGTGGTAGCCAAAATAACGTAAACATTCACCTTCCCCTTTGAAAAAGGGGGGAACTGAATAATTAAAAAATAACTGCCTGTGAGGAATGTCATTCATGGATTTGCAAACCAGAATAGAAAATAATGCCGTCGTTATAACGGTTAGCGGCAGACTGGATGCGGTTACTGCGCCGGAGTATGAAAAAAGAATCAGGGAATTAATTGATAGCGGCCATATTTACATGGTGGTCGATTTTGAACAGCTAGACTACATTAGCAGTGCCGGCTTGCGTGGGCTTTTGGTTATGGCCAAGTTACTCAATGCGAAAGGGGGGCGGGCCTGTTTGGCGAATGTCAAGGGAAACGTCCAGTCGGTATTTGATATGTGCGGTTTTAATACGGTATTCAAGATGGAAAATACGGTCGTTGAAGCTCTCGCTATGTTGTCTAAATAAAAGTGTTAAGTATGCCTTTTATTTCGTAGGAATGCTCATGAAATAACTTAGGCATCTTGCTCCCTCTCCCTTCGGGAGAGGGTTGGGGTGAGGGAATATAAATGGTCAAGTTATTTTATGCACGTTCCGTAGTTCAATGAGGCAAGTTTTTGTGCAACACAATCAAATTGCCGGTGCCATCATAATAAGCTTGGACATCGTCCATTAGCTTCTTCACCATGTGTATTCCTAGACCGCCGATGGGACGCTGGTTACTATCGAGTTCCAGGTTGGGTTTAGGAGCTTGCATGAAAGGGTCAAAGCGGGGCGCGTCATCTTTGATAAGAATTTCCAGCCATTCATCCGCCAGACTTATTTGGATCTGTATAAACCGGTCAGCGGCGTTCTTAAGGCCGTGGTGAACGATGTTGGTTATCAACTCTTCCAGACACAAGTTGGCAAAGAAAGCCAGATTGCAATCGGGTAGCGCTCGATTGACTGTATCAGCAAGCTTTTCGATTTCGTCGAGACGGGCAGGCACCCGGTAATCCAGCAACACTCGCTTGTTATGTCCGCAAAGACCGGGATTCTCGAATTTCGCTTCCGGAAACTGGCCCGCTTTGTTTGATCTCATCACATTAACACCTGAATCTCAAAGTAGCATTTTAACCATTGCCCATTAGTTTTTATATGTTTTTGGTTCTTTTTAATAAAAGCCGTGCTTACGGTTTCTTTGCATCAGGCGATATCCAAAATCAATAGTCCTTCACGAACTCAATGTGAAGATTAAGTGCCAGAAACTGCGTAGGCCGGAATAAGGCTTTTCGAGCGCAAGCGAGAATAAGGAATGCGCATGAAATAACTTAGGCATCTTGCTCCCTCTCCCAACGGGAGAGGGGTGAGGGTAGGGTGCGCATCGCACATCAAAACCATGCCAGAGAAAGAAACCCAACAGGCTACAGGTAGAAAACAATAATAGATTGTGGTGCAAAAAAAGCCGTTTAGTGGATGCTGTCTTTAGGTGCGCGATGCGCACCCTACTACTTAGTCATTACGAATTATGATGGCTTTTCGTTTTTATGGGATAATTCAGCTTATCTATCCCACATTAAACTAATCGCCATGACTTTTCCAACCATTGAATCCTTTGTCCGCAATGCGCCTTTAGCCCGCCTGCAACGCTTGCCGGGTAATACCAGCAATACTATTTTGGCCAAACTGGAAGGAAATAATCCGGCTGGCTCAGTTAAAGACTTGCCCGCGTTGAGTATGATTAAACATGCCGAAGCCAGAGGCGAGATTAAACCGGGTGACCGCTTGATTGAAGCCACCAGCGGTAATACCGGCATTGCCTTGGCGATGGTGGCTGCTATTAAAGGTTATAAAATGACCTTGATTATGCCCGATAACATGAGCGATGAACGCAAGGCATCAATGAAAGCTTATGGCGCTGAAATTATTCTAACACCCGCAGCGGGCAGTATGGAAGCGGCTATTGATTTGGCAAGGACAATGGAAGCGGCAGGCAAGGGACGAATTTTGGATCAGTTTGGCAATCCTGATAATCCACTCGCGCATTATGAAAGCACCGGGCCGGAAATCTGGCAGGACACGCAGGGCAAAGTCACTCATTTTGTGAGTTCGATGGGGACTACCGGAACCATTATGGGTACTTCAAAATACCTTAAGGAACAAAATCCGGCAATTCAGATTATTGGCGTGCAACCTGAAGGGGATTCTAAAATCCCCGGTATCAGACGCTGGCCGAAAGAATATCTGCCCAAAATTTATCAAGCGGATCGCGTTGACCGCATTATCGATGTCAATCAACAAGCGGCTGAAACTATCACCCGTGCTTTAGCCGCTGAAGAAGGTATTTTTGCCGGTGTATCATCCGGTGGTGCGGTTTCTGCCGCTTTAAGATTGTCTGAAGAAGTTGAAAATGCAGTGATTGTAGTGATTATTTGTGACCGGGGTGACCGGTATTTATCGACAGGGATTTTTCCTGCTTAATTCTTCAGGGGCAGTTTTAGCTATAAATGCAGCGGCTAAAACTGTTCCTGCAATCATAATAGGGAGTTGTTGCGAACCCCGGCCAGCGTCATTTTAGCCATGATTATTACGGCTATTCATAGCAGGCTTTTTAGGCTAAACCAGATCTTGCTGTGATGACAAGCTTGATACTGACGGTTGTTCTTTTTTTTAGCAGTTACACAGCATCTGCACTGGATAATGCTTCCTTTACTGTTGGTGCCCTGGAATTTAGTGGCTGGAAATTACAGGGTATTCATATCGCTTTAACCGATCTTACCAAAAACCCACAAAAACTGACATTAACGATCAAACAATTAAGTTTACCAAAGCCGTTTAACGACCTGAATCTGATCAATATCCAGTGTTCATCTTTCACTTGGCAAGCTAATGAATTATTGTGTACACAAGGCTTCGCAAAATTAAGTTCAAAATACTGGCAATCGCCAACTACCCGCTTTTCTTTTCATATCAAAGATAAACATAGCACGTTGACATTAACCCATTTGAAATTAGTGGGCGGGGTAATATCCGTTAATGCCGAGGAGCAAGATAACCAATGGACGCTACGGATTAACGCCAAAGCAGTTGACAGCACATTACTTACAAAACTATTTAAACCCGCGTTATTTGATTTAAAAAATGGCCGTATTAACTTACAGTTAAAGGCATCCGGTCATGACTCGTTAATTGACACTTTCAATTTGACCACTGACCTGAACGACCTGACTGTGCAAACCAAAGAGGGCCGGTTTGCTAGTGAAGCATTAACTTTAAATACCAAACTGAAAGCACAAAACCATGACGGTGTATGGCAATGGCAAAGTCAGACCCGTTTTCGTGGTGGCGCGTTATACGTCGAACCGCTTTATCTGGAAGTAGGCAAGCAACCCCTGGTTTTTGATGCACAAGGCAACTGGAACGATAAAAACCAACGGGTGGAAATAATCAACGCAAGTTATCAAGATGCGAACACGTTAACAGTAAATGGCAGCGCGATCGTTGACTACACCAAGGGCATAAAACTTGAAAAAGCAGAATTGTCATTACATAGCGATGATTTGAAAAAGTTATCAGTTGTCTATTTAAAACCCTTTTTTGAACAGACGGCATTAGCTGGCGTTACCTTCGCGGGCACCCTAAACGCCGATATCTCTATTGCTCAAAGCTCATTAACCGCATTGACGGCCATTGTTAACAAGTTTGGAGTTAAAGATTCGGCGGAACGTATTCATGTTGAAGGTGGCTTTGGCACCATTAACTGGGCTGATAATGAAGCTTTTAAGCAATCTTCAACGTTTACATGGCAGCAACTCCAGGTCTATACCTTACCCGTCGGCCGTTCCAGGCTTTTATTCCTGACTCGCGCAAACAGTTTTAAATTGCTTGAAAAAATCCGCATGCCTTTTTTGGGCGGTATCATTGCTATTGATCAATTGGATTGGCAAGGGAAAAAACAGGAAGAGCCGGAAATTTACTTTGCCGGTAGTTTAAACGAAGTGTCCTTGGAACAAGGGTCGAAAGCGTTAAATTGGACGCCATTATCCGGCACCATCAGTGGTAATATTCCCGAGGTTAAGTACCGCAATAAAACACTGAGTCTGGGAGGAGAAATAAACATTAAGGTTTTTGAGGGTGACATTAAAATCACCCAGCTGGCTTCATCGGGATTATTGTCTGATTTTCCCACGTTTTATAGTGAGCTGGAAATTAACAATCTGGATCTGGATAAGCTAACAAGCAAGTTTGATTTTGGCGGCATTACCGGCAAATTATCAGGATTTGTCAGGCAGTTAACTTTGGAAAACTGGCAGCCGGTCAGTTTTTATGCGTGGTTGGGAACGCCGGACAACGATGATTCCCGGCACAGAATTAGCCAAAAGGCGGTAAAAAATATCGCCAGCATTGGCGGTGGAGGTGCCTCGGATATTCTATCAAGAAGCTTTTTAAATCTCTTTGAAACCTTTGGCTATGACAAAATAGGTTTGGGCTGCTATCTACATAATGGCGTATGTCAGATGATGGGCGTAAAGGCCGTCCCCGAGGGTTATGCTATTATAACCGGCGGCGGTCTGCCACGACTCGATGTAATCGGCTATAATCCCCGACTTGACTGGAACGTATTAATGGAACGATTAAGCCGCATTACAACATCAGATAAAGTTATCGTAAAATAATTTGGAGAACGTTATGAGAAAACTATCAGTATTAAGCGCGTTGTTATTGACTGCCTGTGTCACCATTAATATTTACTTTCCGGCTGCAGCCGCTGAAAAGGCGGCAGATACAATTATTAAGGATATCCAAAGTATTACGCCACAAAAACCGGAACTAAAGCCCAAGGCAAGCTTAACGGGTTGGGAAACGACGGCCTATAAATTATTGGATTCTGCCGTCAATGTGTTGGTTTCTCCCGCACAGGCAGACGGCGCTGATATAAATATTGATAGCGCCGAAATCAGGCAATTGCGTGCAACCATGGCAAGTCGCTTTGCCACCCTACAACCTTTTTATGCGGCAGGTTTTATTGGCGTTAACGACGACGGTTTTTTAGCCGTCAGAGATGCTGGCAGTGTGCCGCTTAAGGACAGAAATCAGGTTAATAATCTGGTTGCTGCGGAAAATTCAGATCGGCAAAGCCTGTATCAGGCGATTGCCAATGCGAACGGCCATCCGGAATGGGCTACACAAATCAAATCAACCTTTGCCGCTCGCTGGGTGAGTAATGCTCAATCAGGCTGGTGGTATCAATCCTCTGGAAGTTGGAAACAGAAATAAGCATGGCTAAGAAAAGATCAAGAAAAAAACAATTACCGGAAGCGCCGGTTAAAGTCACTATAGAATCCCTGGCTCATGATGGCCGGGGCGTTGCGCATGTCGACGGCAAAGTGATATTTATCGATGAAGCGTTGCCGGGTGAAGAAGTCGAGTTTATTTATACCGACAGCCGTAAAGATTATGCAGAAGGCAAAGTGGTTACTCTGCTAAGTCGGGCGGCTGACCGGGTTGATGCCTTATGCCCCCATTATGGCGTTTGCGGCGGTTGCAGTTTTCAGCATGTCGAATCGACGGCACAAATCAGAATCAAGCAAGAGTTGCTGGCCGAACAATTTAAGCGCATCGGCAAAGTTGAGATGCCTGAATTATGGGAACCTTTAGCGGGGCCGCATTGGGGTTATCGCCGCAAAGCGCGTATGGGCGTTAAATACGTAGCCAAAAAAAATCGCGTGCTGGTGGGTTTTAGAGAAAGACGACATCCCTATTTGGCTGAAATTGACAGTTGTATTGTGATGCATCCGATAGTCGGCACGAAATTATTAGCCTTGGGTGAAATGATTGCCGAATTGACTATCAGGGACAAAATTCCCCAGATAGAAGTGGCTATTGGTGATGACCAATGTGTGTTATCTATTCGGGTACTGGAACCACCCACCGATGCCGACAAGGAACTGATGCGGGCTTTTGGTCATGCGCATAATATGAGTTTGTGCCTGCAATCCAAAGGTCCCGACACGATTGTACCATTGGACGGTGAACCGGAAATCATACCGACTTATGCGCTGCCCGACCAGAATTTGGAATTTAAATTTAAACCCGCCATGTTTACCCAGGTTAATTATGAAATTAACAAACAAATGATCAACCGGGTGTTGGAGACGTTAAATCTTAATGAAAACGATACCGTGCTGGATTTATTTTGCGGGCTGGGTAATTTTACCTTGCCGATGGCGAAATTTGCCGGACGGGTCGTTGGGGTAGAAGGGGATCAACCGCTGGTAAATCATGCCAAAGAAAATGCGCGTCATAACGGCATCACCAATGTTGAATTTTATGCCGCCGATTTAAGCAAAGATCTGAGCGATCAACCTTGGGCCAATCAAAAGTATAACAAGATTATGCTGGATCCTTCCAGAGCCGGTGCCTCCGAGGTTTTGCAATATTTTAAAAAATGGCAACCGGAGCAGATTGTTTATGTGTCCTGTAATCCCTCAACGCTCGCCCGTGATGCCGGAATCCTGGTTAACGAACTGGGTTATAAACTGGTTAAAGCCGGAGTAATGGATATGTTTCCTCAAACAGGCCATGTGGAATCGATCGCCTTGTTTGAAAAGTAAATAACGCGCAAGTACAAAAAAATCACGTAGCCTCGATGCCGCAACCCACCATCAAGGCTACTTCTGTCTGGTTTCCATGCCTGAGCGTCACTGCCCACAGTTAAGTACAATAACACCGTAGGAGCGGGCCATGCCCGCGATATTTTGGCTGCAATGCTTAGCTTTAGCTTCTTTATCGCGGGCATGGCCCGCTCCTACAATGCTTAACTGAATGGCAGTGACGCTCCGGCGTGGGAACTCATCCGGTAACGCTCCAGCGTTGCGTGACTCTGTAGCGTCACTGCCCACAGTTAAGAAAAATCTCCCTCTCCTGCTGGAGAGGGTTGGGGTGAGGAGAATAAATGTGAGTGAAAAAAACGTTATAGAAATCCCATTAGATAATCAAACGCCACCGCTTGATCGTAACCGTCTGGTGAATACGGTGCGTCAATGGGGCGATGTCGGTACTGACGGACTATTGGATGCCAAATGCAAAATTTTTACTGATCCACACATTGATGGTCTTATTGGCTATCGCATTGAAGCCGGTAATGCTATCGTTTTTGGTGATCCGGTATGTGCCGCAGCAGACAAGCCAAGGCTAGCCAAAGCATTTCAACAGTTTTGCCGGGATCAGAAAATTGGCGTGGTTTATATTATTGTGTCAGAAGAATTTGCCAACTGGGCTGCTCAAAATATGCGTTCTGTTTTGATTGATTTTGCCAAGAGATTTGAATTAAATCCCCAGAGCAATCCCGTTGACCACACCGGATCAAATGCCGGTTTAGTCCGTAAAAAAGTGAAGCATGCCCTTAAAGAAGGCGCTTTTGTACAAGAATATTTAGGTGATGATCTTGCCATTGAAAAAGCAATAGAGAACGTTGCAATAACGTGGCAAAAAGCACGGTTGGGGCCACAGGTCTTTTTAGCTCAATTTACGTTTTTTAATGATCGTGTAGGCAAACGCTGGTTTTATGCCAAACAAGGCGAGAAAATAGTAGGCATGTTAATACTCAACCAGTTGCAAGCGCAAAATGGATGGTTTTTAAATAACGTCATGATAACCAACGATGCGCCTCATGGTATCTCGGAATTATTGATCATCTCGACGTTACAAGTCTTGGAAAAAGAACAGTGTCAGTCAGTGATAATAGGCCCGGTTCCAAGGCAACAACTGGGTAAAATCAGCGGGCTGGGTCGATTTTCAGAACTAATCACCCGCTGGGTATATAAGCTGGCAAAGAAAATTTTCAACTTGGGTGGGCATGAAGCCTTCTGGGGGAAATTCCAGCCAACGATATATCCTTCTTATTTGCTGTTTCCTGAAAAAAACTTGTCATTTTCAAGTATAAAAGCGCTTCTGAAAGCACTGAATATCGATCGTTAAAAAGTGGATTGTCGATAGCACAAATTTATCATCAAAATAGCACTTACAAACTTCCATACGACTAAACAGAGAATTAAAAAAATACAAAGCAACACGATAAAGTTCATCAATACATGAAACATTAAGAAACGAGTGATAAACTGGCTTCAATAGAACTAAACTTAACAACCTACTGATAGCTGCTACCGAATGGCTAATACTCAAATTTTTTCCCCTATTGTTCCCCAATCAAAAGACCAGACGGTCATTTGGACCGGTCTAACCGGCTGCGCTGATTCTCTGGCGTTGGCTTCTGCCATTAAAAATGAAAATCGTCTGTTTGTGATCGTAACGCCTGATAATCAAACGGCCTTGCGTCTTGAGCATGAGTTGGCGTTTTTTTTGCAGGGCGAGTATCCGATTTTGCAGTTTCCCGATTGGGAAACCTTGCCTTACGACGTTTTTTCACCGTTGCCGGAAATCATTTCCGAGCGTTTAAAAACGCTGGCTTTATTGCCACAGGTAAAGCGGGGCGCTCTGGTGGTTTCGGTGACGACGTTAATGCATCGACTGGCTCCGAGAGAGCATGTTTTAGCCAATAGTTTTTCTATTAAAGTGGGCGATGATTTTAATCTGGAGCTGAATAGGCTCAAGCTGGAAAGCGTCGGTTATCAATGCGTGTCACAAGTTTATCAACATGCCGAATTTGCGGTTAGGGGTGCGATTGTTGATTTGTTTCCGATGGGCAGCAAATTACCTTTTCGCATTGAATTGTTTGATGAAGACATTGAATCGATTCGCACGTTTGATCCTGAAACCCAGCGGTCACTGGAAAAAATCAACCAGATTCAGTTATTCCCCGCACGGGAATTTCCGTTTACGGATGAATCTATCAAACATTTTCGGCAGGCATTTAGAGACACTTTTCCGGAAGTGTCCCCCAAAAACACCTTGTATGTGGATGTCAGCAAAGGCATTACGCCCAACGGGATTGAATACTATTTACCGCTGTTTGTAGAACAAACGGCAACCTTGTTTGATTATTTGCCGTCCACAGCGGTTTTGGTGGTGTCAGAAACATTCGATGCTACCGCACAGGCTTTTTATGCCGAAGCCGACGAGCGTTTTCAGCAACGGAAATATGATAGCGAAAGACCTATATTAAAGCCGGAACAGCTGTTTTTATCGGCTGAGGAATTGGCTCAAAGAACGGCGGTATTTTCTCGTATTACGCTGGGTAATAAAGAGACGGTCGATAGTGTCGCTTTCACCTGTCATCCGTTACCTAATCTAACGCTGGATGCCAAGCTCAGTGAACCGGCCAAGGCTTTACAGCAATTTATTAACGCATTTTCCGGCAAAATTTTATTTGTTGCTGAATCGGCAGGGCGACGGGAAGGCCTGATTGATAAGTTAAGAACTTATAAAATCAGCGTTAAACAGGTCGATAGCTGGCAGGCATTTTTAAAATCGGACGTGTCGCCTTGTATGCTGGTTGCGCCGATGGAATTCGGTTTATGGCTGGAGGCTGAGCAAAATAAATCACCCGCCATTGCCATTATCACGGAAAGTCTGCTGTCCGGTGAAAGAGTATTGCAACGGCGTAGACGGCGTCAATCCGGGGCGCGTGAACTGGAAAATATTGTCAATAATCTGAATGAGTTGACGATAGGCGCACCGGTTGTGCATCAAGAGCATGGCGTCGGTCGTTATCTGGGCTTGCAAACCCTTGAAGTGGGTGGCATTAAAGCGGAGTTTTTGACGCTGGAATACGCCCAGAATGACAAGCTTTATGTTCCTGTTTCATCATTGCATGTCATTGGCCGTTACTCGGGCGTGAGTCCGGAAAATGCACCGCTGCATAAGTTGGGCGGCGATCAGTGGGGAAAACTCAAGAAAAAAGCCATTGCACGGATTCGGGATGTTGCCGCCGAATTATTGGAAATTCATGCCAAAAGAGCACTTAAGAAAGGCCATGCCTTTGTTGTTGAAGATGCCGATTATCAAGCGTTTGCCGATGCTTTTCCTTTTGAAGAAACCCCGGATCAGCAGTCGGCGATTGAAACCATACTGGAAGACATGGCTAGTCCGCAGCCTATGGATCGGGTCATTTGCGGCGATGTGGGTTTTGGTAAAACCGAAGTGTCCATGCGGGCGGCATTTATTGCCGTACAAAGCGGCAAACAGGTGGCGGTCTTGGTGCCGACAACGTTACTGGCACAGCAACATTATCAAAATTTCCGGGACCGGTTTGCCGATTGGCCGTTTCGCGTTGAAGTCATGTCGCGTTTTGTTGCACCCAAACAGCTAAAAAAAATTACCGAAGACTTGGCTGACGGCAAAGTTGATATTGTTATAGGCACGCATACTTTATTGTCCAATGCGCTTGAATTTAAAGCACTGGGCCTGGTGGTCATTGATGAAGAACACCGTTTTGGTGTCCGTCAAAAAGAACATTTTAAAAAGATGCGTAGCGAGCTGGATCTGTTGACGTTAACGGCAACGCCTATTCCACGAACCTTAAATATGGCGATGTCGGGCTTAAGGGATATTTCCATTATTGCCAGCCCACCGCCTAATCGTCACGCCATCAAAACCTTTATTAGCGAATGGGTCGATGCACAGATCAGGGAAGCGTGTTTGCGGGAAATTAAACGCGGTGGCCAAGTATTTTTTCTGCACAACGAAGTTAAAAGCATGGAGAAAATGGCAAGGCAACTGGGTGAACTGATACCGGAAGCGCGGATTGAAATAGCGCATGGACAATTGCCGGAGCGAGAACTGGAACGCATCATGCTGGATTTTTATCACCAGCGTTTTAACTTATTGTTGTGTTCTACCATTATCGAAAGCGGTATCGACATTCCCAGCGCGAACACCATTATTATTGATAGGGCTGACAAATTGGGACTGGCGCAATTGCACCAATTACGGGGCCGGGTAGGGCGGTCTCATCATCGTGCTTACGCTTATTTTATCGTGCCGCCAAAATCTGCAATGAGCAAAGATGCCATGAAACGCCTGCAAGCGGTTGAGGCTTCCGGTGATTTAGGGGCCGGTTTTATGTTGTCCTCAAACGATTTGGAAATTCGGGGTGCCGGTGAGTTGCTGGGTGATGATCAAAGCGGACAAATTCAGGAAATCGGTTTTAGTTTGTACACCGAATTATTGGAACGGGCTGTTAATGCTTTAAAATCAGGCAAACAACCCGAACTCGATACACCGATGGACAGAGGTGCAGAAGTCGATTTACAAACAGCGGCGCTTATTCCGGAAGATTACCTGCCGGATATTCATGCGCGATTGGTGTTGTATAAACGCATCTCCAGCGCCGAAAACCAAGCGGATTTACATGATTTACAGGTGGAAATGATCGACCGTTTTGGCTTGTTGCCCGAACCGGTTAAAACCTTGTTCAGCGTCACTGAATTAAAACATCAGGCTGAAAAGCTGGGTATCAAAAAAATAGAAGCGAACGTTGGCGGCGGGCGCATTATTTTCACCTCAGAACCCAATATTAATCCCGAACAGTTGATTAACCTGATACAAACCCAAGCGCAAATCTATAAATTTGATGGCGCGGACAAGTTACGATTTATCAAGCCCTTTGAGAATACCGAACAGAAGCTTACATTTATTAATGAATTGTTGGAAAAATTAAGCCTGTAAACAGATTAGGAGCATGCATGAAATAACTTCGGCATCTTGCTCCCTCTCCCTCTGGGAGAGGGCTGGGGTGAGGGAATATAAAGGGTCAAGTTATTTCATGCGCGTTCCTTAGCTGGGTTAGCGTTGTACTCAGTCAAGCGCCGTCTTGGAAAAAAGAATGAGCACAATCACGCCGGCACTGATAAGGGTGATGCCGATAATGGCAGCACTATTAAGCGACTGGTGATAGATTATCCAGCCAATCAGTGCGAGCAGGGCTATGCCAACACCAGACCAGATGGCATAAGCAACACCGAGTGGCAGGGTGCGCAAGGTGAGCGAAAGAAAATAAAATGATGAGGCATAGCCAATAATGACAAGTAATGAAGGAGCCCAGCGGGTAAAACCCTCGGTGGTTTTAAGTGCGGAAGTTGCAATAACTTCAGATACAATTGCTATTGCCAGATAGATCCACTGCATAGTTTATTAAAACCTAACGTAAGCTGGCCGGACAGGGCCAGAAAAAGCATAAAAGAAGTAAAGCCTGTAACCGCTTCGGTTGGGTATTTCGGCTATCAACTTAAGCTGGGACATTTTTTGTAGGGGCAGGCTTTACGCCTGCCCTTTAATGCCACGATGTAAGCAGGGCAACCGGAAGGGATTGCCCCTACAAGGCAATGATATCGTTGCATAAAATGACCATCCACGTAAGCCGGGACAAGCTGCAAGGCTTAACTTTAAACTGTCCCGCCTTACGTGGGTAGCCGGTATTTCGTTAGATTTCAATTTTACAGCAACTTATAAAATCCATATAACAATCAATGTAACCATCAACAATAAATCTCGCCATAGAGTATTTTTGAGAATAAATCATCCATGCAAACACAAATTTTAAAAGCCAACGAAGCCGATGAATACTACTTTGACGAAGGCTGTTTTATTTTAGAATTATCAAACACACCGGCAGATCCCGACGTGTCTATTGCCAGAGCGCGGGTTAAGCAGGGGGTAACAACCAAATTGCACCGTTTAACCGGCGTTGTCGAGCGATACGTTATTCTGTCAGGTCAGGCAATCGTTGAAGTCGGTGAACGTGAGCCACAACCGCTATCAGTTGGCGATGTGGTTATTATTCCATCCCTGTGTCCCCAGAGAATTACCAATAGCGGTACTGAAGACCTGGTTTTTTTAGCCATTTGTACACCCAGATTTACAGAAAAAGTGTACGAAAATATAGATTAGGTTTGGGGGTAATTATTCA